>JAPYTK010000058.1 GCA_029941785.1 Polyangiaceae bacterium
GCTTCTCTGCGCGTTGGCCTCGGCCCTCGTCCTGCTGGCCATCCCAGGATGCTCCCCCCCGCAAGCCGAAGGCGTGGAGGCCATCTACGCCGTCCCGACGAGCCTCGAGGCCTTGAGCGACAGCTCCTTCCTCGATCACCCCTTCCCTAGCGACTTTCGCACCGAAGGCGGCTCGCCCGTGTACCGCGGCTTCTTCAATCCGCGCGGCACCCCCGTCATTCAGCAATACGTGCAGAGCATCGAGAACTTGCTCGGGGGCTTTTCCACCGTCGCTGCCGGCTACGTTCGCTTCGCGGGCGCGGTCGATCCGACCAGTTTGCCAGCGGACGACCCCGCCTCGTTCGATCCGCGCTCCTCCGTTCAACTGCTCAACATCGATCCGGGGTCCGATGACTACCTGGCCCGCCACCCGATCTCGGTGTCTTTTCGTGCTGCCGGCGGACATTTTCTCCTTCCGAACACGCTGCGCTGGATGCCTGCGCTCGGCTTCCCGCTCGCCGCCGCGACACGCTACGCATTCGTGACGACTTCCTCCCTTCGCGGCGCGGACGGGGGCCCCACGCTCGCCAACTCGACGCTCCAACAAGTCCTCGGCCTGACGCCTGCGGATGGACAAACCGCCAAGCTGCGTGACGCGCTCGCCGCGGATCTGGACGCTCTCGCCACCGCTGGTGTGAGGCGCCACCATATCAGCCAATTCGCCGTCTTCACGACCGACGACCCGTCTCGAGAACTGCTCGCCGTCCGTGATCATGTTCACGCCCACGTCCCGGTCCCCACATTCAAAGAGGACCGCTGGCACCAATTCTTCGCGGACAATTACGTCGAATTCCAGGGGGTCTACGGACCGAACCCGAACTACCAAGCGGGCAACATCCCTTTCGCCGATCCCGTCGATGGAGGCGCACTCAACTTCACCGCCGACGGGACGCCCGAGGTGGTAGGCTACTTCGATCTGCGTTTCTCGCTCACCGTGCCCATTCAAACCGCGTGTCCGATGCCGGCGGCCGGCTATCCGATCGTCATGTATGCCCACGGCACGGGCGGCGATTTTCAAAGCTACATCCGAAGCGGCATCGCGCACGACATGGCCGAGCGCTGCGTGGCGGCGATGGGCGTCGATCAGATCTTCCACGGTACCCGCCCAGGCGCGCCGAGCGACACGAAAGCCATCCAGATTCTGTTCTTCAACTTCGAGAACATCATCGCGGCGCGAAGCAACACCCGGCAGAGCGCCATCGACGAAGTGCAACGTGCTCGCCTCTTCACGAGCGGCTCGGGATTCGTTCCGGCCGAGGTGTCGTACACCGATCAAGCCATCCGCTTCGACCCTTCACGCGTCGTATTTTTTGGACACTCCCAGGGTGGTCTCAACGGCCCATTGTTCCTCGCCGTCGACGACGGCGCTCGTGGTGGCGTGCTGAGCGGTGCGGGCGCCGTGATCGCCATCACCCTACTGGAGAAGACCAAGCCCACACCGAGCATCGCAGGCTTGGTCCGCGCGGTGTTTCTACAACTCGGCGATGACGACGAGGGCGAGCTGGATGTGTACCATCCCGCCCTGTCCCTGGCCCAGGCCATCATCGACCCCGTCGACCCCATTAACTACGCGATCAACCTGATCGAACGACCGCGAGAAGGCTACCTTCCAAAGAGCATCTACATGACGGAAGGAATTGGACCGGATGGATCGGGCGACAGTTACACGCCACCCCGCGGCACCGAGGCCCTCGCCCTGGCCACAGGGCTACCCTTGCAGTTGCCCGCGCAGTTCAAGAGCCCACTCCTATCCTGGGCGGCATCGGAAATCGTCGTGCCGACTCAAGGAATCGTCGGGCACCTCGCCGACGGTCAGGCCAGTGGGGTCCTCGCCCAGTGGGCCCCCTTGGAGAAAGACGGACACTTCGTCGTGTTCGACATCCCGGGGGCTCGTCAACAGGCGAACAGCTTCTTGCTCGACTTGCTCTCCAATCCGTTCGGTCACGTCAGCGCGCCCTGAACGGAACGCTCAGTTGCGACGAGGTTGGTTTCCGACGCGACGCTGCGCCACGCGGGCCGTGCACGACTGGCCCGGCTGACACCGTGCGCGCGCGGGCACCGCGACCCTGATGCTGCTGCGTCGAGTGCTGATCTTGGCATAAATGAGGTCCAAGTGCAGACAGCCCTTCTCGTCACCGGCCGCGCAGGCTTTCTCGTAGAGACTCATCGCCGCGAGCGGGTCGTCACCGAGTCGGCCATGGTCATATTGCGAGCCGAGCAAGAAGCACGCAGCACCTTGACCGCCGCTACACGCTTGGCGGAGCATCGGTACGCTTCGCGCCGCGTCGCCCATGCGCACGAGGTACACGCGCCCCAGTTGACCACAACCGCGCGCATTGCCTTGCCGGCACGCCGTCGCGAACAGCCGAATCGCGTGGTCGATCGGCGGGAGCCGAGAACCCGAATCCGTGCGCGCCAAGGACTGCCCGTTCGCCAGCAACATGCCATAGTTGACACATCCGGCCGTGTTCGCTTGGTCGCATGCGCCACTGTACAGATCACGAGCCCGCTCGATGCTCTGCTCGACAGCGAGCCCCTTTTCATACATGACGCCCAGCTGACTGCAGGCCGCAGCGTCGCCCGCCTGACAATCGTCGCGGAACTTGTCTCGCGCCATCGTGAGGGTGGGCTGGTCGCCGCCTCGCCGGAGCGCACTCTCCACACACGCTTGAGTGTCGAATTGCACCCGGGTCTGAATCACGCCACCGCAGGCCTGCGCGGCAAATGCCACCAACAAGACCATCAGCTTCAACCCAGTACCCTGTCGGAACCCTTCCATAATCAACCTCTTGCGATGTTGAGTGTCCTCGGAAGGCGTCCTGTCAGTCTTTCGGTAACCCTCCAAACCGTGAACATTTTTCAATGTCGTTAGGTCGATGGCTTTGCGTGCACACCTTTCGAATGTGCTTGCCCTTATCGGAGACCGCCCAGGGACTCTCTGGTTATGTAGCTCTCCTACAATGATAGGTCGTGATACGCCAAGGTCAATGTAGGTAACTGATTTTGCTGCTACTTTGACCTATGTTTGCGCACCATGGCGCACACGCACGGGAGGCTCCGCACGCTGCACGCCGAACCGGTAGCTGAGCAGGCTCAGGTCTCCCACTCGAGAGACGAGCCCTCCTCGGTTTGGTCCAACGCGTCTAAGATTCCGCGTACTTCCATCTGTGCTTCGAGCTCGGGATGGGTGGTCAGGAAGCGCTCGAAGAACAACCGAGCCTGGTCGCGCTGACCAGCTGCAGCCAAAGTGAGGCCCATGACGTAAATGGCATCGCTATCTTCATTGTTGGCGCTGAGCACCTCGGTAGCTGCATCGATCGCCCCCTGCAGATCGCCGAGCAAGCGCAGACAGTGCGCGAAGCCTACCCGCGA
Organism: Polyangiaceae bacterium; assembly: GCA_029941785.1. Classification (GTDB taxonomy): domain Bacteria; phylum Myxococcota_A; class Polyangia; order Polyangiales; family Polyangiaceae; genus JAPYTK01. Next base: position 3,412 of record JAPYTK010000058.1, read on the forward strand.
GGCCCGATACGAAGGCGACAGGCGGAGCGCAGCGGCATAGGCGTCGCGCGCAGCCTCGAACTTCTTCAAGTCGAAGAGCGCGGCGCCCAAGAAGTGGAAGGCGTAGGGGTTGGATGGATCACCCTCGATGATGTCACGGAGCGCTCGAAGACCCTCTTCGAGTTTTCCATCGAGCAGCGTCTCGCTGGCCTGCTCGATCGACGACCAATGAGCCGCATCGCGCGCCTCCGCCTCGAGATCCCGCTCCTCTTCACTGCTCATGGGGCTGGGCATACGCCCGGAGGCCTCCTGAGCGCAAGGACTTGGCATCCGGAGGGCCTCATGCGAAGCCGCGACCGTGACTCGCTCGTGGCAACTCTTCAGCATCGCGATCATCGTCGCGACGGCCGGGTGGTTTTTCTCCGCGAGTCTGGCTGGCCACCTTCGGAGCTGGCCCGTCCCCCTCGACGACAGCTACATCTATTTCGCGTACGCGCGGTCCCTGGCCTTGGGAGACGGGATGAGCTGGACGAGCGGCGGTGGCTACTCATCCGGAGCCACGAGTCTGCTCTACCCTGTCTTGCTGGCGCCGGGATATGCCCTGGTGCACGCGCTCGGTACGCCCCATTGGATGGGAGCCGTCGCGGCGGTCTTCGCGGTCGCCGCCTTGTACGCCAGTAGCCTGGCGCTGCACGACATCGTACCGCAAGCCCGGTGGCTCGCGCCGATGGTCCTGCTCTGCTGTCCGCTGCTCGATTGGAGTCTGTTCAGCGGAATGGAGACCGCGCTGCTGTGTGCCGTCATCGCCCACGCGCTTCGGTCGGTCGACCGTGCAACCCGACGACCCGCTCACCAGCGGCGTGGCGCGCAGAGAAGCGCAGGCCTGTGGATCGGCGCGCTCTTGATGTGTCGGCCCGAGACGCTGCCCCTCGCCTTCTGCCTCGCGATCGCCACCGTGATGCACGCAGGCCGTTTGAGCACGGGTCGCTCCTTGCTCCGAACCTTGGGACCGGCCACCGCCTGGATCCTGTTCATGGCTGCTATCAACCTGTGGCTCACTGGTGAGATCGCCGCCGCCGGCGCCATCCGAAAACTCGTTTGGTACGACCCCTTCATCGACCACCAGATCGCGGTGAGCCGCGTGCTCATCAACCTCGTCGTGCTTATCCATCAAGGCATACTGCGGGCGCTGGGGGGACCGCTCGGCTGCGCTCTCGTGTTTGGCTTTGCGCTGTCTGCTACCGTCGTTTCGCGGCGACGCCACCTCGCTGCGCCGCTGCTGCTCGGAGCCGTCGGAGCGCTCGTGCTGGTGGCGCAAAACGAAACCGCGCGTTATCAGAACTTCCGCTACATCGCCCCGAGCCTGATCATGGTCCTTTACGCGGCCCTGCTCGGAATGGCACCGCGAAGACGCTTTCGTCGTACGGCCCCATCTGTCCTCCGACTCAGCGCCGCGCTGCTGGCCATCGCGCTTCCCTTCGTGGGCGAAGGCAAATCGCAAGCGACACACTTTGGGAAAGCGAGCACCAACATCGCTGATCAACACGGCGAGATCGCTCGCTGGCTGCGCTCGATGAATCCACTGCCGCGGCGCGTTCTCGTCGGCGACGCGGGCGCCATTCCCTTTTTGGGGGGTATCGCGGCAATCGATGGGCTGGGACTTGGCGGATATCGCGCCCTTCCTTTCGCGCGCGCCTCGCGACATGGTCCGGCCGCAGTGGTCGAATTGATCGAGCGACTGCCCCCGAAGACACGACCCGACGTCATGGCTCTTTACCCAAGTTGGTGGCGTGGGCTCGCCGATGCGTTCGGCTCTCCGGTGCATCGGGTGCGGATCGAGGAGAATGTCATTTGCGCAAGCGACGAGAAGATCATCTATCGGGCGGATTGGAGAACGCTCGCGCCCCCGCCGTTCCCGTCTCCGACCGGCTCGGTGAACGAGGTCGATGTCGCCGATCTCGTGTCGGAACGAATCCGCCACTACCAACGTCCTTTGAACCGCGGCTGGCTCATCGCCGACAAGCGCCTCGAGCCAGGTACCACCACCCTCCGCTTCGATGCGGGCAGGATCATCGCTGCGGGCTCGAGCGAGTCCTTCATCGTGAGCGACCACTTCCCGGGAGGCTCGGCGAGGCTCCGCCTACGAACCGACCGGGGAGGCGGCTCCGTGCACATCGAAGTCGAGCGAACAGGCGTCGTCACCGAAAGTCAGAAGCTCGTCATCCCACCGCCTCGACCACATCACTGGTCCGAACCCGTCGTTGAACTGAGTGACGTCCAGCCTGGCGACCGCATCAGGATCGGAGCGGTTGACGGAGATTGGAGAAGTCATCACCTGTGGCTTTCTCCACGCCAAGAGCGCCAAAAAGAACGAAGGAAATGAAAAAGACGAGCAACCTCGCGGCTGCTCGTCTCTCTTCTTCTCGATACGAATCGGTCTTACTTGAGCGGCTTCTTCTTCGGACCCGCGTCGCAGCCCTTCTTGGTGCACGCCCAGCCGCCATCGACACATGAGCAGGTATTGCAACCGTCCTTGGCGGGCACGACCGCGCCATCCTTGCACACCGGTTCATGATCGACGTCTTCCTCGTCGACGCAGAGCTTCAGCGTGCAGGCCCAAGAGCCGCCATTGCAAGCACACGTGTTGCAGCCATCGCCGGCCTTTTTGACCTGACCTTTTTTGCATTCTGCCACCTCGTCACTCGCATCGTCCTCGACGCAGAGTTTCTTGGTGCATGCCCATACGCCGCTCGTGCAAAAGCAGGTGTTGCAGCCGTCCTTGGCGATCGACTTGTCGCCAGGTTTGCACTCGATCAACTTCTTGTAGGCCGCGAGGGCGTCCTTCTTGCTCAAGCCCGCAACAGCAGCTTGCGTCGATTCCTCAACAACGACCTCGGCGGTGCAAGCGGCAGTGGTCAACAGCAACAGCGATACGAGCAAAGTGATACGGGCCATGGTGATTCTCCTCATTCGGGTGGGTGGTGTTTGGAGATATCGCAAGGCTCGTGCCAAGGATGACAGGCCCACGCAACCTTCCTAAGTGGCTGATATCACCTAAACCAAGCCGCTGAGGCGCACGAGGCAGCAGACCGCGATCAGCCACGAGACTGCCCCGTCGGATCGCGATCCGCTCTGGCGCAAAGCGCACTAAGCTCCCAGCCATGTCTCGCTACGATCGTATCGACACCAAGCTCGTCCACGCTGGCGAGCCGCGTCCGCGTATCGGCGGGGCCGTTACCGTGCCCATTTTCCAGACCTCGACCTTCGAACAAGACAGCGACACGCCGTACGACGACATCCGCTACGCCCGGCTGAGCAATACGCCCAATCACGACGTTCTTCACGCCAAGCTCGCGGCGCTCGAAGGGGGTGAGGCCGCGCTCGTCACCTCGAGTGGCATGGCGGCGATTAGCACGACCTTGCTCGCCTTGCTTCGTCCCGGCGACCACCTCATCGCACAACGATGCTTGTACGGCGGGACGCATGATCTGGTCACGAAGGACCTCGCCGACTTGGGCATCGAACACAGCTTCGTCGATGGCGACGACGTTGAACAATGGGCCCGTGCGCTGCGGCCGACAACGCGGGCCTTTTATTGCGAGTCGCTCACCAACCCACTGCTCGAGGTGGCCGACCTGCCGTCGATCGTGGGTTTTTGCCAGTCGCATGGATTGGTGTCGGTCATCGACAACACCTTCACCTCGCCGGTGTGCTTCCGACCGCTGGAACATGGTTTCGATGTGGTTCTTCACAGCGCGACGAAGTATCTCGGCGGCCACTCCGATGTCGTCGCCGGCGCCGTGGTCGGCCGAAGCGATGTCGTGGAGCACGTGCGGCAAAAGCTCAACCACCTCGGAGCCTGCCTCGAGCCCTTCGGTTGCTTCCTGCTCCACCGTGGTCTCAAGACCTTGGCGCTGCGCGTTCGCCACCAATCCGGTACCGCATCGACGCTCGCGCACTTTCTCTCCAAACACGAGGCGATCGCGACCGTGTATCACCCGAGCCTGGCGACGCATCCTCAACAAGCCCGCGCCCGGGCTCTCTTCGACGCGATGGGAGGCGTGCTCAGCTTCACCCTCAAGGACACCTCCGTTCCCGTCGAACGATTCATCAGAAAGCTCGATCTGCCCGTTTACGCCCCAAGCCTGGGTGGCGTCGAGAGCTTGATCACGCGTCCCGCCCGCAGCTCCCATGCCGGCTTGTCAGCCAAGGCCAGAGAAGAACTGGGGATCAGCGATGGTCTCATCCGCCTTAGCGTCGGCCTCGAGGCTGCCTCCGACCTGATGATGGATCTTCATCAGGCGCTCGATCCATCGGAAGACGAAAGGACAACATGATTCGTGTGACCGGTCGGGAACTTCTCGCGCTCGGCCGGCAGGCGTGGCTGCTGCGCCGGGACATGACCGGACTGAGCCTTCCCGACCCTCTCGAAGCACAGCAAGACGTCGTGGTGTGCATGCACGGCCTGTTCGCCACCGCCGGCGTCTTGCGCCCACTTCGGAACGCGGTCGAGGCCCACGCGGCGACCGCTGCACTGAGCTACCCGGTAGGACCCGGAGTGGAGGCGTTGACCGAGCGGCTCGAAGATCTGCTGACGCAGTTGCCGTCCGACGCCCGGATCCATCTCGTCGGTCATAGCGTCGGGGGCGTCGTCATGCGCCACTACGCCACCACACGAGACGATCCTCGACTCGTTCAAACCGTAAGCCTGGCGGCACCCTTCGCAGGCCTACGGGGTGCTGGCATCTTCGGCGTCGCCATCGCACGGGACCTCGCACCAACCAGTCCTCTCTTGCACCGCTTGCGAATGACCTCACTCCACGACGGAGGGGTGCCGCACCTGTCGATCATCGCCCGCAACGACCAGGTCCTCAGTCAGTCGGTCTCCCACGCCCTCGCCGGCGGCGATGTCCACACCATCGCCAATTGCGGTCACAATGCACTCCTCTTCGATGAGCGGTCCGTCTCCCGGGTATGCCAACAGGTAGCCCAGCGGTGCCAGGAAGCGGCGGTGCGCCGACCATGACCGACTCCGACATTCCGCCTCCACCATCCTCCCGGGCGGCGCGCCGCAGCGTGGTGGCGGACGGCTCCAACCAACCTCACCGCAAGCGGGGGATAGTCACCGCGCTATTCAGCGACGCGACGCGACTCGATTTGCGGATCCTCGGGCGTGTACTCGGTCACGCTGGCGCGGTCGGCGCGGCCGCAGGCGCTGTCGTCTGCGCGTTCTATTACCTCCTCGAGCTGGGCGAAGAACTCTTAATCGAAGCCCTCACCGGTTACGCTCGCGTGCAAGCGGCGGGTGAACTCGGTGACCACCCCATACTCACCGCAAGCACGACGCGTCCCTGGCTGCTGCCGCTCATCCCCGCGGCGGGTGCTCTGATCGCGGGAGCGATCGCACATCGCTTCGCCGACGAGGCACGAGCGGGCGGCACCAACGTGGTGATCGATGCGTTTCACAAGGTGAAACCGAAACTGAAGCGGCGGCTCATATGGGTCAAGACACTGGCCACCTTGCTCACCTTGTCGAGCGGCGGAGCGGGCGGCCGCGAGGGACCGACGATGCTCATCGGCGGCACCATCGGCTCCACGGTAGCCAGCTGGCTCAAGACCACGCCGCGGGAACGACGCATTCTGTTGGTGGCGGGGATGGCAGCCGGCACCGCGGCCATGTTTCGCACGCCCCTCGGAGCCGCCCTTCTCGCCGTCGAACTTCTCTACCAGGATGACTTCGAAGCCGAAGCGCTGATCCCGGCCGTGCTCGCGAGCGTGATGAGCTTTTCCGTCTTCATCGCCGTCCATGGCGAAGGCACGCTCTTCGCCACCGCCGACAGCTATCCCTTCATCATCTGGCACCTGCCGCTATACGCCCTCATGACCGTGCTCCTGTCGATGGTAGCCTCGGCCTTCCTCGGCGTCTTGCACAACGTGCAGCGCATCAGCCAACGCTGGTCGGGTTGGTGGCGCGCAGGCGTCGGTGGACTCGGCGTCGGACTGCTCACCATGCTCGGCGTCATCTTCATCGAGCCGAGCGTCGGCATGAGCGTGCTCGGAGGCGGCTACGGCGCCACCCAGGCCGCGATCACCGGCTCCAATTGGATCGGTCACGGCGGGCACGCCATCGCGATTCTCCTCGCCTTAGGCGCGGCGAAGCTCTTCGCTTGCGCGCTCACCGTCGGTACCGGAGCGAGCGCCGGCGTGTTCGCGCCCTCGCTCGCGATCGGTGCCCTCTTTGGCGGGGCCTTCGGGCACGCGATGCAATACCTCTGGTCGGATCCGACGATCGATCCCGGTGCCTTCGCCCTGGTCGGCATGAGCGCCTTTTACGGAGGACTCGCGCACGCGCCCCTCGGCGCCCTGGTGATCGTATGTGAGCTCGCGGGCAGCTACGACCTCTTGGTCCCACTCATGCTGGCCCAGAGCATTGCCTTCGTCAGCCTCCGCAAGCGATCCCTTTACCCTGCCCAACCGGTCAATTTACACGACTCGGTCGCCCACCCTCTACCCGTCCTGGATGTCTTGAGCACGATCAAGGTGCGCAAGCTCATGTGCCACGGCGACGAATTCGTCCACTTCGACCCAGGCACACCGGTCCCTCAACTGATGCAAGAAGTGCGTACCAACAACTGGCAAGACGTCTTTCCCGTTCTCGACAAGGAAGGGAAAGTCATCGGCATGATCACGCCCGAGCTGTTGCGGCTGATGGCGGGGGACGATGACATCGCCGCCTTCGCCGTAGCGCTTGATGCCATGCAAACAGCCGTTCACGTAAAACCCGAAGACGATCTGCGCGTCGCATCGGAGCGCATGATCTCGCATGGACTCCGCGAACTCATGGTCATCGACGAAGAAGGCAGGATCGCCGGCTTCATCGACGAGGCGTACATCGGCCAGCAATACCTGCAGGCGACGCGCAAAACGGCAGAAGAGGAGCCGAGCTAGCCCAGGTCAGGGAGCCTTCGCGTCGTTCGGAACGATCTGCAGCACGGTTGTCGACTGCCTCATTGCACCGCGTCCCGCTTGTCCTTCTTGCGCGAGCGCCATCACGTAAGGCAGGCTGACCTGACCCGATACGGGCAGGAATTGGCCCGGTACTTTGACGAGTTCGCCAAGCGCCTGCGACTGAAACTGCGAGATCACCAATCCCTCCGGAGCACCTGCCGGTAGAGATTTCGGCGTCGCCGCGTAATGCTTCACGTCCATTTTGAGCTTGGTCTGACCACCGGATACGGATTCGACCCGAGTCACCCGATAACGCAGTACGTCCACGCCCCCCAACGTCCCTCGATCACGCGCCATCCAGTACGCTCCGACCCCGACCGGCTCTGTTGGCATCGGGCCAACCACCATCGACAAGGCCGTCGCGAGTCGATCGAGAATCAACGCGAGGCCCTCCATCACGCCGTGCGCCATCTCGGTCTTGGTCTGATCGACCGAACCGTAAGCGGACAGCGACGCGATGATCTTGCTGCCCTTGAGCTTGGCGATCTCCTTCTGTAGAGCGGCGGGCAAACGCCCTGCTTGCCGCTCGCTCGCCTTCGCTGAGTCGACCACGAAGGTGGCGGTCGCCGGCGGGGCGCTCTCGCCCTCTTTGGCCTCCGGTGCGCTTACCGCGACGGACAGCACGTAGCGAAGCATCGGCAAGGGTCGGCCGTCCATTTGGCCACCGACCTCGACCGTCAACGCGTGCTTCGATCCATCCTCAGGCAACACCGAGAGCTTCGACTTCGGTGCACCACCATCTTGAAAGAGGTCCAGCTTCAGCGCTGCGCCCTTCTTGATGTAGCGATCGGCCTGACCCGGCGCGAACACGCCTTGCGGCGGCGGTTGCATTTCCGCGCCGCCCCCCTTTGACGCGTCGGCTCCGGCAGCAGGGAGATCCAAATTGACTTCACTGTTGCCAACCGCTGCCGACGCGCTCGCCGTTGGTGCCGCAGGGGGCTCGGGCGGCTGGTCTTTTGAACACGCCGCTTGAGCCAGGCCACAGAGAAGCAACATCGCGCACGCATCAGACATTCTCGACATGGCTGGATGTCTAGCGCGATTCGGGAGTCGGTTCACGCTCGAAGTCGGCCTAGCGCCCATCGGCTCAGCAGCGCGGCGACCAATCCGGCACGTGGCCATCGAGAAACTGGTAACTGTCGCGCCAGCAGCGCTGCGCTTGCTCGCGCCATACGAAGGCATGAAAGGCATGCAGTTCGCCTGGATATACTTTCATGTCGCACTGACCGCCAAGCGCCCTCCAGGCCGCCGCGAGCCGTCGGGTGTCGTCGAGCAAGGGGTCCTTCGTGCCCACGGGTAGGAAACATGGTGGCAAGGGCCGATCGGGGGCCTCCGCTCGTTCGAGCATGCACACCGGATCGGCCAGATCGAGCGCACTGCCGTGGCGCTCGGGATCGGTCCCGACATAAGCCTTCCCCACCTCGGTCAGGCGATCGGTGATGAAGGTCGACATGTCCGGTCGGCGGCGGGACAGGCGGTCCAGATCACTCACCTGAAACACCCCACAATAAGGAATGACCGCGCGCGGAACGCAGTTCAGATCAAAGACCCGTTTTGCGTAGGGCTCAGGTCGGTCGTAGCAAGAACTCAAGGTCAACGCCGTCACCAGGTTGGCCCCGGCACTTTCGCCGGCGAAGAGCAAGCGATCAGGATCCGCCCCAAACGAGGACGCCCGGTCCAAAACCCATGCCAGGGCGCGGGAGCAATCCTCGAGTGCGGCCGGAAAAGGATGCTTGGGCGCCAAGCGATAGTTGACGTTGAACACCGCGATGCCGCTTCGCGCCAACATCAAGCCCATGATCCAATGGGTGTCCTTGCTCAGGATCCGAAAGCCACCGCCGTGAACATACAGGAGGGTCGGGATCGGCCCGCTTCGACGTTGCGGCAAGTAGACATCCAAGCTGTGCTCGGCGACGCCCCGCTCGCCGTAGCTCAGGTTGCGGATCACTTCGATTCCGTGCAGCTCAGGCTTGGCGCGAGGATGCAACTTCCCGACGCGCGCCGCACCCTCGAAGAAGCCGTCGATGAGGGCCGCTCCGACGCGCCGACGCCATTTAACACGCCAATCCGATCCGTTTCCGCTCATGCCGGGCCTTCGTACCCCCGCTGGGCTGGCAAAATCAAGTCGAACCGGAGGTGGTTGATGGGCATCGAGACTCATACGGGCTGGACGGGGTTGCGTATCCACGGCTCGGTGACCTCGCGAAAATTCCCCACCGTGCCAATCCCCCCCATCACCGATGCCAACCCCCATTGAAGCCTGTTCATGAACACGAACTCGCGGGGCATGTGCGGCACGTGGGGGATGGTCGGCAAGGTCTCGCCTTCTCGAAAGGTGAGGTCCTTCACCCCTGCGGCGATGTAGGTCACCGTCCGGCGCGCGACCTCGGGCGTGCAGCTCCACTCCGACTCGCAAACAGGTCGTAACAACTCGATCGTGTAACCGCGATACACATCCCAGCTGGGATCATCGGGGTTGTAATCGAGCACCTCGATGCACGCTCGGTCGAAAGCCTCCCAATCGCCATCCATGGCGGTCGACATGTACCTCTTCACGCCAGCGATGAGGTCGGGCGAAATTTTCTTCACACAACCGAAGTCGAGAAACGCGACGCGACCATCGTCGAGGAAGCGATAATTCCCCGGGTGGGGGTCGGCATAGAGATAGCCGTGCTTGAGAAGAGCCTTGAACATGAACCGCCAGATGGTCATGCCGGTTCGGTTGCGCTCCTCTTGGGATGCCGTCTTGCAGTGCTCTTCATAGCTCCGCCCGCCGATCATCTCGGCGGTGAGCACACGCCGGGTACTGAGAGCCTGTTTGATGCGAGGAATGACGACGTCCGCGTCGTCCTTGTGGATGCGACGAAACACATCAGCCATTTCGGCCTCGCGCGTGTAATCGAGCTCGGAGAGGAAGACCTCGGTGAACTCGGCGAGCGTTTCCTTGGCGTTGACCTTGCTGCTGAGCGGCCCCATCATCGTCTGAAGCAGGTTGACGCTTTTCAGGTCGTTGCGAATCGCCTTGTCGATGCCCGGGTACTGCACCTTGACCGCGACCTCCTCGCCTCCTTTGGTCATGGCCCGGTGAACCTGTCCGATGCTCGCGGCCGCGAAAGGCTCTGTCTCCCACTCGGCGAAGACCTCCGTTGGATGGGCGCCGAGCTCTTCGACGACAACCTCGACAGCCGCTTCCGGTGAAAGCGGTGGCGCCTTGTCTTGCAACTTCTTCAGGACGGTCTGAAATCGCTCCTCGTAGCCCGGCGGAGCGATGCCATCGATGTAGCTGATCATCTGGCCGATCTTGAGCGGAAGCCCCTTCATTTCACCTAGGGTCTTGAGCATCGCTTCGGCGGCCTTCTTTGCCTCGCGCTTCATCCGCTCACGCTCCGCTTGGAGTTGCTCCTCCGTTCGCGGTCTCTCTTTGCCAAACACCCGCCTGGCCCCTTCGATCGCCAGCGGGATCCCCTTGGTCCCCAAACCCGCAAGCCGCGCGAATCGACCAAGTCGCGACGTCGGTGGTTTCTTCTTGGGTTCCTTCATGAGATTCGCAATCTTCAGAGCTCAGCTCTGCCACCGCTGCTTCGGAGCATTACGGATTTTCGTCACCGGCCAAAGGGAAATGGCATTTCGCAGCTGTTGTTTCACGGTCGCGGGAGGTTGTTTACCGAAAACATAAAGTCGAGGGTGATTGTCTTCAGCGACGCCCCGAACGTCGACGTCGGTGATCCCCCCCCGAGCGAGAATGTCGGCGATGTCATCAAACAGGGGTCGAGGCATGCGGCCGCGGCGAAGCCTTAGCCGGCCGTCACGCACGTGGAGGAAAAATAGCTCGTTGGCCCTCAGCACCGCCAAGACGAGCGGAATGCACAAGACCAGCAACAGAGCGGGGATCAGAAGCGACACGCAGCCACGGTCTAGCCTTGATCACGACGTGCTGCCAGCCGGAGCGGCCTGCCTATGCTTTCGATGAGCCGGATCGTCGCGCGCGAAGACCGTGGTGAAGACCACAAACACAACCCAGAGCGCCGCCCAATGATAGAGCATGACCGGCCCACCATAGATAGCGGCGAGGCGACCGGATATCGCTGGCCCGATGAGCATGCCCGCCGCATAAAAGCCGTTATACGAGGCGTTCCCGCGGCTGTAGTCTTGAGGCGCGAGGATGACCCCCTGCAGCGCGAGGCTGATGGGCGAGATGCTCGCCACCGTCGCGCCCGCGACCGTAATGGCCACGCACATGAGCACATAGTGGTCGAGCACAGCAAAACCGACGACCGTGAAGGAGCCTACGAGGCCGAGCCAGCGCATGACCAGCAAATGGCCATAGCGATCACCCCAGCGCCCCGCCAGATTGACGAAACAGAGCATCCCCAAAGCAAAGAATCCTGGCAAGAGGATGGCTTGCTCTTCGCTGATCCCCTTTTTCTCCATGAGATAAAGGGGCAAGAACAGCACCGCCGAGGCCTGAAAATAGCCGTAGGCGAAATTGCCAAAACACGAGTTCTTGATGCTCCAGATCAGCGCGCGGGTCCCAAGACGAACCGCACCGTCTGCAGGCGCCGCGTTTTCGCTGGCCTCGATCTCCTCGACTGGCTTGTCCGGATCGAGGCGCCACAGCACCATCAGACCCGTACCGAAAGCCACCATGCCCGCCACGATGAAAGCGTGTTCGATCGAACTGAACGCGACGACCAGCCGAGAACAGAGCGGGCCGAGCATGTAACCGAGGGCGATGGCGGCGGCGTACACCGTGGTGACCATCGCCTTGTCGTTCTTTCCCGCGCGCGTCAGCAGGATGGTCTCGCAGCCAATCCAAATCCCGGCTGATGCTGCGCCGTCGAAGAAGCGAACAAAGGCGGCCGTCTCAAAGGAGTGGGTCACGAAAGGGAACACGGAAACCGTCACCGCGTAGAGCAACAGCGCACTGACGAGCGTGGCTTTCGCGCTAAAGCGGTCGATCAGCTTGCTCATCGGAAAGGAGAAACTGATGATGCCGAGCGCGAACCACACCGCCAGATTGCCGATCTCTCGCTCGTCGTAGTGACGTTCATCGAGGTGAATCGCGACCAAGGAGATGGCGATGCCGCACGCCACGCCGACGAGCAAGATCGTGGCATTGATCAGCCAGATGTTGCGGTCCTGCACGCGACGGAAAATACGGGAGAAAGCAGTCATGAAGGCAGGCCTAGTGGGCGCGCACCCTACTCCATTCACCCGGGCCACGCCAAACCCTACCCCGGAGGGTCCGGTTCGCTCGCTTAGCGACGGCGGCGACCACGCTTTCCCTTGCTGCGCGCCGCGGCTTTTCCGCGACCGCTATCACCACCCGACTTGCCATCGGCTTTGGACTGTTTGCCGCCATCACCGCGTCCCCGCCCCCGACCTTTGCGCCCCTGCTTCCCCCGAGCTTCTTCGAGTGGCGGAGCGGCTCGACCGATGAATGCCGCCCGGCGTGCGAGCACGACACGGCGCGCGATGGAGGCCTCCTCGATGGACACGTCGACCGTGTCGCCGAGCACGACCTGTTCGCCGCTGCGCGGCGCGGTTGCCCGAAGCTCGAGATCATCCAGTTCGTAACGCTCGCTGCCGAAAGCCTCCCAGGGGATGAGGATCTCGACGAAGGGATCAGCGATGCGGGCGTAGATCCCCCCCGAGGTGAACGCGGCCACACGCGCCTCGAAAAGTTCGCCGACGCGCGACTTCATGTACAGGACCCGGTACAGATCCCCGACGCTCCGCTCGGCCGTCATCGCAATGCGCTCACGCTCGCTGGCCCGCGTCGCTGCCTCGGCCAAGGCTGCACCCTCTTCCTCACTGGCCGGTTTTCGCTGCCCCCGCAAATGAGCGCGCACCGCCCGATGCACGGTCAGGTCGGGGTAACGCCGGATCGGCGAGGTGAAGTGCAGGTAAGCTGGCGACGCCAACCCAAAATGCCCGATGTCCTCGGTGTCGTAGGTCGCACGCTTGAGCGCTCGCAACAGTAGGCCGCTCAGGATGGCGCTCTTCGGGTGATGACGAATCTTCTTCATCACCTTGCTGAGGCGCTTGGGCGCGATGCCGCTATCGCCGTCGAGCGGCTCGTCGAAAGACACTCCCAAGACGGTGCACACGGCGGCGAAGCGATCGATGCGTTGCGGGTCCGGGCTGCCATGGACGCGGTAGATGGCGGGGATCTTGTTCTCGTGCATGAAGGCCGCCACCGTCTCGTTACCGAGAAGCATCATCTCCTCGACCAAGCGATAGGCCTTGCGCACGCCCGGATCCTGCGCTCGTTCCGTCACGCCGATGGGCAGCTTCGTCGTCTCGTCCAGCTCGATGCGCGACTCGGGTACGTCGAGATCGAGCGCCCCACGATTCATGCGTCTGGCCCGCAACAGGGTGCACAGGTCCCACAACACCCGCAAGGACTCGACCCGCGACTCCGCTTCAGGATCGCGCTCCGCCTCTTCGGTGAAGCCCAAGGCGCGAGCGACCGACGGGTAGCTCATGAAAGCCCGGCTGCGAACGATCGCTTCATGGATCTTCGACGAGACGATTTCCCCCGTCGCGTCCAGCTCGACCTCGATGCACATGCTGGGCCGATCGATCCCCGCCTTGAGCGAGCACAAATCCGCGGCGAGCCGCTGTGGCAACATGGGGATGGCCCGATCCGGCAAGTACACCGAGCAGCCCCGATGCCTCGCTTCCCTATCGAGCGCGCCGCCCTCAGCGACATAGTGAGAGACGTCAGCTATCGCGATCCACACGTGGTACTCGCCTTGGTCGTTTCGCTCGACCCAAATCGCGTCGTCATGATCCCGGGCATCGGCCGGATCGATGGTCACGATGGGAAGATGGGTCAGATCGGTTCGTCCCGCCCGCTCGGCCGGGCTCAGTTCGTCTGCGCACGCCGCCGCTTCGGCCACGGCCTCGGGGTGGTGCTCTTCTTCGATATCGTTTTCGAGCAGAATCTTGGCAACCTCCACCTGCGGATCACCGGGCACACCCAAGGTGGCCAGGAGGCGCCCCCGCGGCAGCTCGTTCGGATACACGGGGTAGCGCTCGATGGTGATCACCGCCGCGAGTCCGGGCTCCGCGCCATCGTGGTCTTCGACCTCGATCGGGCCACGGACACGGGTGTCATCGGGGGCCAACCAGAGCTTGCCGCTCGACCCTCCTAGCACGCCAACGACCCGCTCACGCCCGCGCGAGAGCACCTCCACGATCTCTCCCTCGGGGCCTCGATGGCCATGCGCCGTGAGCCGGGCGTTGACCTCATCTCCGTGCATCGCCCCCCCGATGGCGCTGGGATTGATAAACATGTCGTCGTCGAGTCCGGCGGTTCGCACGAAGCCAAAACCGCGGGGGTTGACGTGGATCACGCCTCGCCGGACCTGATCGCGCTTCGTCGATTCCGGACCGGCCAGTCGAAATCCCTTGCCACGCAGCCTCTCGACCACCCCTTCGTCCTGCAGCTCATCGAGTGCATCCCGCAGGTCGTATCGATTGTGATTGGGCAGCTCCCGGTCGATGACCTTGAGCTGCATGGGGCGTCCTGCGCTGCGAAGCACTCGCTGCACAGCCGTCTTGATAGCGTCATCCAAAGCCTCCGAACACTAATCGAATGGCGCAGCCGTTGCCATGTGAAGCACCGACATGCTACCTCCCAACCTCCACAGACCTCCCATGAGACCCCAGGCCCTTTTCCTTTGTCAGCGACTCTCGCTACTCATCGCGCTCGCCGTCTCGGCCATGTTGCGCCTGGATTACGCCAGCGGCGACCCTCAATTCTGCACAACCGGCGCGGGTTGCGACGAGGTGCGGACGTCCGCCTACAGCACCTTCTTGGGCGTCGGCTGGCCTGTGCTCGGAATGATCGCCCTTGGCGTGCTGATCCTCACGATGCTTTACGCACAGAGCGCCGTGGCGTTGAAGCGAAACGCACTGCTCAGCACCGTCGCGGGGCTCGTTGCGCTCGGTCTGGTCGGGCTGCAGCTGTTCGTCATTCACGCGGTTTGCTCACTGTGCATGATCGTCGATGCCGCCATCGTCGTGGCGGCGATCGTTTCATGGATACGCGCCCACGACGCCGCAAAGGCCGAGAGTCCGGCCCACGAGGCCCCCGCGCTACGCGTCTTGTGGGCCGCCACTGCCGTGGTCGTTGCCGCTCTCCCTGGATTTTGGAAGAGCCCCAAGGCGAAATTCGTCGAGATTCCGCCTGAGGTCGCAGCATGGCGAGTCGAGGGTCGGGTAAACGTCATCGTTTTCACGGACTTCCAATGCCCCTTCTGCCGCCAACTCCATCCGGTTATCGAAGAGCTCGTCCACGAGAACGCCGCCCGGCTCGAGGTCACGCGGATCATGACCCCTCTGCCCAATCACGGAGGAGCCGAACCGGCCGCTCGCGCTTATTTATGTACCCCCGAGGCCCTTCGTGATCGCTTGTCCGACCAGCTCTACCGTGCCGAGGAGAAAGCCCTCACGCCAGCCGGAATCGAGAAAGTCGTCACTGCGCTCGGTGTGCCGCCGGAGACCTTCCGCACGTGTTTGGCCGCGCCCGGCACCACCGCCGAGCTCGCCCGCCACCAGAAGCTCGCGCAAGACGCCAAGATCAGCGGCCTGCCCGCTACGTTCGTCGAAGGCTATTTCGTCCCTGGTGCCGACGCCGACCGGCTACGCGATGCAGTGGCCCGTTCCCTTTCCGGCGAACAGGGCGGCGACGTGCCGTGGCTGCTCGTTCTCATCGCGAGCTGTCTCGGCGCCGCTACCACCGCCAGTTTGGTCGCCGCGAAGCGTCACCCTTGATATGATGGCTGACCGCCCCCACCCGAGGTAAAAAAGTCATGAGCGCCCACGACCCACCATCAAAAAAAGACGCGCTGCCGCTCGAGTTTTTCCAGCAGCTGCCAAAATGCGACCTGCACGTGCACCTCGATGGCTCGATGCGTTTGCAGACCATTCTCGATCTCGCCACCGAACAAGGGATCGATCTCCCGTCGAGCGACCCTGCCGAACTGCGCCGGCTGATGAACCTAGGCGAAAACTGCGGCTCACTCGTCGAATACCTCAAGGCCTTCGAGGTGACGCTGAAGGTGTTGCAAACCAAAGATGCCCTTTACCGTGTGGCCTACGAATTATGTGAGGACGCGGCGGGCGAAAATGTCCGACACATGGAGGTGCGGTATTCGCCAATGCTCCACACGCGCGGAGGGCTGAAGCTGATCGCCGTGGTCGAGGCTGTGCTGGGTGGCCTGCGCGCCGCACGTGAAGCCTTCGGCATCGAATGCAACGTCATCATTTGCGGAATTCGAAACATCTCGCCCGAACATTCCCTCGAAATGGCTCAGCTCGCCGTCGCCTACAAGGGGCGCGGTGTCGTTGGCTTCGACTTGGCGGGAGCGGAAAACGACCACCCTGCCAAGCATCACAAGGCCGCTTTCCAGCTGGTGCGGGACAACAACATCAATTGCACCATCCACGCCGGCGAAGCCTACGGACCGGAGTCGATCGCGCAGGCGCTGCATGTATGCGGCGCGCACCGCATTGGGCACGGCTGCCGCCTCCGGGAAGACGGTGATCTGCTTCACTACATCAACGACCACCGCATCCCGCTCGAGGTCTGTCCCTCGTCGAACGTCCAGACCGGAGCGGTCAAGGACCTGAGCCGTCATCCGCTCCGCCTGTATTACGATTTGGGCCTGCGCGTCACCGTGAACACGGACAACCGCTTGGTCACCGACACGACCGTTTCCCGCGAGCTTTGGATTTGTCACTCGAAGATGTCGATGAGCCTGCCGGACATCAAGACGATGATCGTCGCGGGATTCAAGAGCGCCTTTTTACCCTTCCACGTCAAGCAGTCGATGCTTCGGCAAATCTCCGAAGAGCTGGAACGTTTCCACGATGACGGCAAGATCGACATGCCGCCCGCGACGAGCAGCAAGGCCTCGCGCAGCACACCAATCCACGCGGAGGCTTGATGGCCGAGGCCACACGCGACGACCACACGATGGACGAGTTGCCGACGCCACCGCCGCGCACGGTGCGCCGGTTCACGATCGGGCTCATGGCGCTCACCTTCATCGCTGCCCTGGGGCTGACCGTGTCGCTGTGGCCCGAGGCCCACTACGCGTTGAGCCCTTCCAAACCGGTCGACGCGGGCAATCTCGCCACCGCCGCCTTGAACACCGAGCACATCGAGCGGTACGTCCAAGCCCGGGTCGAACTCGACACCACCCGCGCCATCAGTTACCGGCGCGTCGCGGACGCTGGGACCTATTTTCTCGCCCCGGTCAAGCACGTGAACGGCCCCGCGAGGTGGGTTCAGTACCGCGTACCAGATGCCCTCCAAGGACCTCGCTTCTTGCCCCCGAAACTCGCAGCAGGCCGGCTCGCCCGCGTCGGAGCCCTCAGCTGGCGATATCGGGGCCTCATCGAAGCCCTCGCTCGGTCGGGAGACCCAAACCCCGAGACAGCTTGGATCTTGCTCGACGGTGCTGATCCGGCGCGCTCCCAGTGGCTCATCGGGCTCGTGGGACTCCTCGGCGTCTTCGCCCTGTGGTCGTTGATCGGCCTCATCAGGTTGGTGAGACCCATCGCTCCTCCGGCGCGAAGCCAAACTTGACGCTGAGCGGCTACTACGCCAAACCCCTGGACGTGCCGAAAGTCTTTTTCGTCAACGAACATCGCGAAGTAGAGGTCGATTCCGGGCGGGTCATCAGCGACGTGGCCGACGACCTCGGAATCGCGGTCAAACGTACGGCTGGGATTGGATTTTTTCCCGATTACACCATTTGGGTGCGCGGCGATGACGGGAGCACCTCGCCGATGACCTGGTTTGAGCGGGTGATCAAGCGCTGCAAGGGTTGGCGCCGCATGGCCGACGAGACACTCGTGCTCGGGGACATCGAAGTGTGGACGCAGCAAGGGATCGGATACCGGCTCGCCCAATCGCGCCCGGTCTCCAAGCCCGCGCGAACCAGCGAGGATGGCTCGGCACGCTTCGATCACGAAAACAACGCAGCGTCGACGGCCTGGAATCACTACGGCCACCCGAAAGCCGTAGGAACCGGCACCCGCGAGCCGCCAAAGTACGTTCCAAAGAAGAAGAAAGGCGCGGCAGCCGACAAGGCGGCCGCCAAGGCCGCAATAGAGGCCGAGGAGGCGACAAAGGCCGCGGAAGTCGCTGAAGCCGCCGCCGCCGCCATCGCAATACCAGAGGAAGATGACGACGCGTCGTTCGCACGACGTGGTAGCAAACTTCTCGTGCGAGCCGCCCTCGCCGAGTTCAAGGATCATTCGGAGGATTCAGACGACATGGACCACCAACCTGACACCATCGAACGAAGCATCGTGCCGTTTACCCGCTCGATGCCGGGGCGCCTCATGTTCGCCTCAGCAGCGACCTTCCTGCTCACGATCGCGGTCTGGCTCGTGAACACCGGATCCACGGCGGTCGGCGCGTACGCTTTCGGGGTAGGCATGCCGCTCGGCATTGCATTCGCCTTCATCTCGGTAGGGCTGGCCATGACCAGTCACACGAAAGAGTGCCTATTTGCGATCTGCGTGCTCCCGCCGGCGCTGTGGGGCTTGATGTACCTCGGTGGCGAACTGGAGATGGCGAAGGCCGGGAACTGGGGTTACGGGATCGCTGCGCTGGGCTTTTTGGCGCTCGGCTTGGCGTTACGCCCAACATTGACCGAAGCATGAGTCGGCGCGGGCAAACGCGCCCTCGACCCTAGGTCACCCGAAGCACTTCGGCGAGTGTCGTGTGCCCGGACAGCACGCGCTGCAAGCCTACCTCGCGCAACGTCCCTCCGCCGCACGAGTTGAGGTGCTCGCGATAGGCACGTGTCGATGCGCGCTCCTTCACCAAGTCCCGCAAGGTGTCGTCGAGCGTGAGCACCTCGAAGATCCCCATGCGACCAATGTAACCGGTATCGTGGCAGACCTCGCAACCTGCTGCGCCACGTATAGCCTGCCCTTTCTTGATGATGACCCGAGGATCGTGATCGCCTGCGGTGAAGTCAGCAGGCGCGCTCATCACTTCGGAGCATTTGTGGCAGAGCCGACGCACGAGGCGTTGGGCGATGATCGCCTGAAGCGAGTTGGCGACAATCCACGGCTCCGCACCGAGATCGATGACGCGCGCGATCGTCTCGACGGTGTTGGAGGTGTGTAGCGTCGACATGACGAGATGGCCGGTAAGACTGGCCTGGAGGGCAATCTGAGCGGTCTCCGCATCACGCATCTCACCAACCATGATGACATCGGGATCTTGTCGCAAAATGGCCCGTAGACCTGCGGCGAAGGTGAGCCCCCCCCGTTCGTTGGTCTGTCCTTGGGTCACCCGGTCAAACTCCACCTCGATGGGATCCTCGAGCGTGACGACGTTCAGGTTGTCCGTGTCGAGCTGTTGAAGCATCGAGTAGAGCGTCGAGGTCTTCCCGCTGCCGGTAGGGCCGCACACGAGAATGAGACCCGAGGAGAGGCTCGTGAGATTCTCGACTTCGGTTCTCACATTGTCGTCCATGCCGAGCTTGTCGAGGGGGATGAGCGAGTGGCCGAGCAACAACCTCAGAACGATCGTCTCCCCATGGATGGCCGGGAAGGTCGAAACACGCAAATGCACGAGCCGATCGTCCTCGAGTTCCAAACTGCATTGCCCGTCCTGCGGCAAGCGGCGGATCGTCATATCGATACGACTGAGAACCTTGATGCGCGTCGCAAGCGATGGTCCGATCTCCGCCGGCAAAGCGCCCTGTTCGCACATCACGCCATCAATGCGAAACCGAATGTTGACTCCTTTGCGCTTGGGCTCGATGTGAATATCACTCGCGCCCATGGTCACGGCGCGGTTGACCAAATGGTCGAGCACTTCGACCGCGTTGATTTCGTGCTCCGGGTCGATCCCGTGGTGACCGGCACGGCTCATGTTGGACTCCACGTCGTCATGGGGCAGGCGGGACCTCCACCGGCGTATCAGAGGGAGAGTCTGGCGAAGCCTGATCCGGGTTGGCTGCGGCGGGGGCAGCATCGCCCACCGAGGTGCGCATCGCTTCCCGTTTCGCGTCGAGATCGGGGCCGGCAGGGGTCGGTGTGGCCCCTCCGCAGGCCGCCAAGACCTGCACGACGAGAACCGCACACGACCACGCTGCACGCCTGCAGACGGCCAGAAAACAGGTAGGACATTCACCTACTTGAGCCGATTTCGCCGTCTCGTGCGTCATGTGATTGACCACACTGTATACTTGCTCCACGACCTTGGTCGAGAACCTTCGCCAAGACCTCGGCTTTACCCATGACGACGCGACACAAGCTACGCCTCTTGCGCTCGACCTTGACGGAGGCCTCGCCTACCGCCGATGAGCCAAAGCTCGTGGATATTGCAGAAGGTTCAGACCCGACCACAGCGGAGACGCCACCGTCGAGTCGCTCAACGATGGCCGAGCTCGAGGACGAGCAGCTCGTCGCCTTGGCACGCGACAGGGACTCCAACGCCGCACGCGAGCAGCTGTATCGGCGTCACGCGGGTTTCGCGCTCAATCTCGCCACCCGCATCTCTGGCCACGACGGCGATGCACAAGACGTGGTGCACGACGCCTTCATGCGCGCCTTCGCACAGCTCAACAGCTTGCGCAAAGCGTCCGCGTTCCGCAGCTGGCTCGGTTCCATCGTCGTGCACGGGGTCCGCAGCCGCTTCCGACGACAACGCTGGATGCGGTTCTTTGGCCTCAGCGGGACAGCTCGGGATCAGGCTGACGGCATCGACCTCGACGCCATCGTCAACCCAACAGCCTCACCACAAATTCGCGCCGAACTCGCGCAGGTCTTCGCCCTGTTGCGAACACTCAGCGCCGACGATCGCATCGCGTGGTCCCTGCGCTACGTCGAAGGGTTCGATCTTCGCAGCGCCGCCGAACTAAGTGGATGTTCCCTCGCTACCGTCAAGCGCCGGATCCGCCGGGCTCAGCAGTATGTCGAAGCGCACTTCGTCGACGCCAGCGACCCCTCGGCTCCGGGCGAGGAAGACGTCAAATCGGAGGCCCCCCCCAAGAGTCGTCGTCAAGGTCGCGATCGCGAGGTGGCCTCATGAATCGCGATTTCGAGCACACCATCGTGCCCCCCGAGTTGCTCGGTGACGTGGCCGACGATGCACGAATCGAGCGCGGCTGGCTGCGATTGCAAGACGATCTCGAGTTTAGCACCGCCGACCAAGATGACCGGCGGCGGTCGCGCCACAGCGGCGGCCATTTTCCTCGATGGGCCTTCGCGGCAGCAGCCGGTGTCGCCTGTTTCTATGCCGGTTGGCAGCTCGCTCCGCGCCAGACCACCGGCCCGGTCACCCTCGCTCCGGCAGTTGACGATCACACGCGAAACACTCCGAGACCTTCACTGGACGCTGTCGGCAACGTGGCCGTCGGCCCCCCCTCTGGCATCGGACCTGCGCAACAAGCACGGCCGGCCCGCCGCCCCCTGAACGAGCCCTCCCCCCCACGATCTGACACGCCGAGTAGCGTAGGGAGCGCCACAGTTCACGCGGTCGCCCCGTGGATGACAGCCTGCGACCAGGGCGACTTTGCCCGCGCCGTTGAACTGTTCGAGGCGACGGGTTCAGCATCTGGCGATGTGGCCCATACGCCCGCCCAGCTCATGTGCTTGAGCAGCGGCAACGAAACACACGGCAAGAGTTTGGCTGCCATCGCCGTGCTCGAACGCGTCATCCGCGCGCACCCCGACGACCCCTATGCGGTAGCAGCGGCTTCCAACTTGGCTCGTATTCACCAAGCGGCGGGCGACGACACAAAGGCACGCCACTATCGACAACTGGCTCAGAAGCTCTCGAAAGGCAGCCTTCTCTCCGAGGCCGCCCTATGCAACAAGATCAGGGAAGCTGCCGACGCGAAGCTGGGAGCACCACTGCGACGCCTGAGCGAGCGATACGAGACGCAATTTCCCCATGGCCCCTGCTCGGAAAATATTGCCCGCTGGTTGCTCCAACAAGAGCGACGCGACAAACAGCAGGCTGCAGAGGAAGCCAAACGGGCGGACGACCCAGCGGACGCAGCGCCACCTGAAGAGGCTGCCCCTGGCGCGAGCGCGGCGGCACCCGGCGAAGATGCCGCCCCCGACCCCTACGCGGACACAGACGACGACGAATCCCCCGACGAGACACCTACTCCCGTTTCGGACGACTAGCTCCAGAGGTGGCCGCCTGTGGGCCAGTATCGCGAGTCTTGTCATCGCTTTCGTCCTGCTGACTCAGCGGGGCGAGGCGCAGACTGTCGCCCGCGCCATTGGACCGGGCAAGCTCAGCCAACAACCCAAGGTGAGGGTCGCCCTGTCGCGGGCGGCTACCAAGCGCCTTGGGTTGCGTCGCGTGCGAGGCCTCTTGGCCATCGAACTCGGGCGCGAACTCAAGCTCAGCCGAGCCGCGATCGGACCGCTTCGTGAGGACTTGGTCCGCGTGTGGATCGACGTACCAAGATCGAATCGGGCGCTGATCGAGGTCCGCCGAACCGGCCGCGGGATCGCGCTGAGATCCTTGCCCATCCAGGCGCTCACCGCCGACGCCGCCGCGCGCCTTGTGGCGATCGTGACCTCGGAGATGGTTCGGGTACAAGCGCGAGCACGGCGCCCGGTGCGACCTCCGCCCGGACACGGTAGTGC
>JAPYTK010000059.1 GCA_029941785.1 Polyangiaceae bacterium
GTCTTCAGGTCCACGCCGATGATCGAGAGGATCGTGTTGATCTCGCTGATTCCATCCGCGCCAGCATTCATCGCCGCGAGGGCCGGCTCGGATGGGTTTCCAATGTTAGGGGTCATCTTTGCCCAAACGGGGATGGTCGAGACCTCCTTGACCCAGCCCACGACTTCGGCGACCAGATCGGGGTTCTCTCCCATGGCCATCCCCATTTTTCTCTCGGGAAGGCCGTGCGGACACGACAAGTTCAGCTCGAATCCGTCGACGCCAGTGGCCTGGGTGCGCTCGACAATTTCCTGCCATGCGGCCTTTTCGTACTCCTCCATGATCGACGCGATGAGCATCTTTCTCGGATAGCGCTTCTTGAGTTCAGTCAGCTCGTCGATCCAGACATCGAAGGGCCGGTCGCTGATGAGCTCGATGTTCTCAAACCCAATCACCTCGCCATTCACGCGGCTCTTGAGCTTGCCGTAGCGAGGAGCGGTATTGACGACCTTGGTCGCATCGAGGCTGATCGTCTTGATGACGCAGCCGCCCCAGCCGAGGTCGAAGCTCTTGGAAATGACCCGAGCGTTCGTGCCGGGCGGACCCGACCCAAGAACGAAGGGGTTTTCGAAGTTCATCCCGTTGACTTCAATACTGAGATCGACATCCGCCATAACGAAGGAACCATAGCCACGACTCGTGGCGCCTTACAAGCCTTCTCGGCCTCCGCGCGCCGCGTGGGCATCGCCCGATCCGCCGAAGCCACGAGCATGAGCCTGAAATCCGTGCACCCCTTGCGAGACCGGCTTCTGCCGCGCTTGAGCAGGCCGCCAACTGAGGATAGAGTCTTCATATCGTGCTTACAAAACCATCTTATCCTCATCTCCGATTCATCGTGGCCTTCGGCCTCAGCCTGCTCCTTGTAGCTTGCACTGGCGACGTGCTCGTATTCAGTCACGGCGGCGGGGCCGGTGGCGACCAAACGCAGGCGAGCCCGACCGTTTCGGTAGCTAACGGGGTGTCTACGGCGACCACGGGACCGGATGCCTCGGTGGGCTCCGGCGACACGACGGGCGGGAGCGGCGGAGATCCCAGCTCGACAGCGACGAGCACGAGCGTCGCCACCTCGACAGCGACGAGCACGAGCGTGGCTACTTCGACAGCGACGAGCTCTACCGTCGCCACGACGACGGCCACGAGCTCGAGCACGGGCGGCGGCAATACCTGCTCCCACGATCCCTGCACCACCGGCCAAGCCTTGGACGCCAACTGCAGTAGCTGCGTCACGCAGATCTGCCAGTACGATGCCTACTGCTGCGCGCAAAATGGCAATTGGGATCTCATCTGCTCGTATTTCGTAGACTCTATCTGCAACCAAAGCTGTCCCAGCGCGCCCAACGCCCCCGACTGCAAATTGCTCTACGGCGGCGCAACGAATTACCAGCTTTGTTACGAGAGCACGAACACCTGCGAATTCGGAATGCAGACCCAAAACGGACCGTCCTGCGGCGAGACCTGCGCCAAGGGCGGGGGCGAATGCGTCGGGATGGTCAACGACATCAACAACCAAGCGTGCAACAAGCAAAACAGCATTCCAAACGCGGGCCAGTGCGCCAACGTGTCGTACTCGTCGGCCGTGTGCATCTGCACCCGCGGTTGCGGTGCTGGCCCGCCTTGCACGGGCGGCATGGTCTGTAGCCAGGGCAGCTGTCAGTAGCGATCGAAGGACCGACTGCAAACGGTGCGGCTCGAGGTCTTAGCCTTTCGGTCCTTCGGCGTACCAGTGGGGCAACCAATCGGTAGCCGGGCCGCGCGTGATGCGACGCCACTCCGTCCCGTCGTGTCGCATCGTGTACAGATCGGTATGCCCGTCACGGTCGGACGCGAAGACGAGATATTGCCCATCTGGTGACCAGCTGGCGGTTTGGTCGAATCCGGCACGAGGCTGCAGAACTGCCCGCTCGCCGGTCGAGAACCGTACGATCTGCAGGGCCGCACCGTCGCGCCGGCGCGCGATGAATGACAAGCGCTTGCCATCCGGCGACCAACGAAGCTCGTCGTGACTTAGCGTCCGGTCGCTGTCCGCGCCTGCGAGCGGACGGGGCCGCGAGCCGTTTCGTCCCATCACGTAGGCGCGAGGCGCGCCGCTTCGGGTGCTCACAAACGCGATGTGCAAGCCGTCCGGCGACACGCGCGGAGCACTGTCCCGTCCGCCCGACCAAGTCAGGCGCTGCCAGTGATCGCTGGCGATCGCGAGCCGATAGATTTCCGGATCGCCACCGCGACTCGAGACGAAAACCAGCGACCGCCCGTCGGGGTCAAAACTCGGCTCGAAGCAACCCGTTGGCTCATGGGTGAGTCGTTGTGGAGGCCCGCCGGCGTCGAGACGGTGCCGATAAATATCCCGAAAGCCGCCAGCGCTCGACTCGAACAGAACGTGGCGCCCATCGATAGAGAAGCTCGGGTGCCGTACGAAGCGACTCTGCACGCCCAGCGCCTCCTTTGCTGTCCCCCTGATGAGATGAAGCGACTCGAGAGCATCCTCATGGTCGCCCTCGCTCCGGATCACGAGCAAGCTGCCCCCCCTCGCCGCCGAAGCGGCCACGAAAAGACGCGCGGGAGATTCGCTGAGGAGCTTCTTGTCGCTTCCGTCCGGCCGCACCGTGTAGATGCGACTACGACCTTCGCTGTCAGCGACGTAGGCGATGCGTCCCGGCGGCAGACTCGCGGCGGCGGAGTGGTCGGAAACAAGGATCGGCGGCGTTGACTTCCGAGCAGCCGTGCTCCGGGGCACAACGTCACCGAAGGCCAAGGCCGACGCCTGAACAACGGCCACAGCGGTTGGCCGATGACTCGCCGACGGCGCCTCTGCTGCGCAGCAGCCCAACAGCCCGAACAGCAACACGACGTGAAGACGCATGGCAGCCCGAGCCCGGTTCATGGCGCCTCGCGGAAACGCACGGCGTCCGCAACGACGACGTCGCCCGGCGTGGTCCATCGAGACAACGACACCTTGGTCCAGCCCTTCGTCAGCGCGTAGGTCCCTAGCGTCACCCACTTTCCTCCAGATTTTCGCTGATCGACATGCACGACGTCGAGTTGAGCATTCGTGCTGTCATGGATGACGAAAGGAGCCTGCGGCGACCGGTCGGTGCCCGCAGCCCACCAGGCCTCGATGGTCACCGTCGCGTTGGTCGGCAGATACGCGTCGAAGCGGGCCGCGTCCGCTGTCGATCCGGTCGACCGCCAAAAGTAACCGGTGTTGAAGTAGCCGCTGACGTTCTTGCTCGCGGTCCATGCGCCGCTGCGGGAAAAGCTCGCGTTCGAACCATTGTAAGCCTTGTTGCTGTCGACAACGATGGACAAGGGACCACTCGGAGGGTCCCCAGGATCGTTGTTTTCAGGCTCTTCCTCGGGCGGAGGAGGATTTTCGATCGGACCGCCACCGCAGTAGTCGTCGACCAGATCGAGGTAGTGCGACCACGGCCAGTTGGGTCCGGGATCGACGCGATTGTACGGCTGAAGTTGGCCATGGCCAACGACGTGATAGCTGTCCGCCTCGATCTTCCAGTACTTTGTCATGTCGCAGGTCAGACGCGCTGACGCCTTGAGCAAGCCCTCGTCCCATTTCGATTGGCTGGCGTAGCCCGCGTGCTCGATACCCAACGTGAAGTTGTTGCTACCGTAGCCGCTGAGATCGCAATGCTTGTTGCCATTGCGCGAACACTTGTAGGTGGCGCCGATGTGCCATGCCTTCTTGGTCTCTCGCACGAGCTGCGATATCTGCCCGCCATCTTCTCGTACGACGTAATGGGCGCTCACTTTGGCGCTCGGGTTCTTGAGCCAGCCCCAGCAGCCGGCGTACGAGCCCTCGCAGCTATGAATGATGACCATCTGGGGCTTGCCCGCGCTCCCTGCGCTGCGCGAACTGTAATTGGGTGAGGGCCGCCATACCGCCTGATCGTAATCTGGCGCAGTGGCCAGGTGTGCGCTCAAGTTGGGATAGTTCGGTGAAACGTCACGGGGCGCGATGGACAACACCTCGGTGGCCAAGCCCTTGCGCAGCAGCCCGTACACTTGATCGTGCACGTAGTGGACACGGGCCTCTCGTTCATCGATGCCTGCATAGGTCGTCAGGACCTCAGGCCAATCAGCGAGGTCCGCTCGGTCGATGCCCAAGGTCTCCGCATGACCGGACATCACCGCGGCGGCAGCTCGGATGTTCGATACCAGGTCGAACTTCGCATCCTCGTCGCTCACGCCGGCACGCTCCGCACCCCAGTTCAGTTGTGGGGAACGCAGAGCCATCACGCCAAAGGCCGCTGCGCGCCCAGCGAATTCCTCTTCGCCTACCACCATGGCAGCGCCCGTCTCGACCCAGGCCACGGCCTTGAGCAGCTCGACGGGTACGTCATACTCCGCCGCCGCAGACTGAAAGAACGACTCCATGGTCGTCGCTTCCGCCTGTGTTTCGTGCCTCGGCCCGTCTGCGCGTTCCTCGAGCGGCTCCACGGCGGCGCACGCTGTGAGCACGAGTCCCAGTTGAAAAACGGTCAGTCCTCGTAGCAGTCGTCGTCGACAGTTCATGTTGCACCTCTCGTCAGCGGCTCGCGTGGAGTCACACCCCAGCGCTGATCCGCCGTCGCTGCATCGTGGCCCGTTCTCGAATAAACATACTGGCTGGCTGGTCTAATCAGCAACTCAATTAACTTAAATTATTACAATTAAGTGGCATAATGTAGCACGTAGTATTCACAGAACGGACAGTTGGTCTAAATGTGCGACGGCTGCTTGCTCGCCTCGATCAGGCGGCTCTCGGCCACTTCCATGCCCTGAGGACGGCGGCCCCGGCATGCGGCGCCGGCCGAAGACGACGAGGCCATCGATGCAGCATTGCGCGATCCCGGGTACACTCACGCGGTGTCGATGAGGCGGATCAGAGGATTGCGGGATCTGGTGTTCGACGGCATCGAAGCGGTCACCGATTTGGTGCAACACACCCATACCGAGGTCGCGGAGCGCTGGACCAAACGGGCCGGCATGCTCGAGAGCGCCAAACCTCTGGCCGACTCGGTACACGACGTTCACATGGCCGGTGCGGCGCTCAATTATGCGAGCATTCGGACCGTCAGCCGCGGGGTAGGCGCAGTGCTTCGCGTGGCGACCGACCCTTTTCTTCATGGTGACCACCAGCTTGCCACACCGCTGCGCCGTGACGCGCTCGGTACGCTGCCATGGTGGCTCGACCACCTCGAGGGCACGCTCAATGGATTCGTCGGCGATCACCTCGCACGCCGGGGCAACGGATTGGATCTCGGCATGACGCTCCGTCATGAAGGTCGGTCCTTTGCTCCCGACGAGGTCGCGCAGATCCTGCCTGACGCAACCCCCAAGATCTGCGTTTTTGTCCACGGCCTGAGCGCGACGGAATGGTCGTGGGTACTTTACGCAGATCGTGTTTGGGGTGATCCGGCAAGCTGTTACGCGAGCAAACTTCGAGAGGATCTGGGCTACACTCCTCTGTTCGTCCGCTACAACTCCGGTCGACACGTCTCCCACAACGGCCGCGCGCTGGCGGAATTGCTCGACGAAGTCAGCGCCCATTACCCGGTCCCGATCGAGGAGATCGCCTTGGTCGGCCACAGCATGGGCGGCTTGGTGACGCGTAGCGCCGTGCACCATGGCTCGCAGGCGAAGTCGAGCTGGCTTCTTCCGTTGAGCCAGGTGTTTTGCATCGGCGCACCTCACCTCGGCGCGCCACTCGAGAAAGGCGCGCACATTCTGGCGGCCTTGCTGCGGCGGATCCCAGCCGCGGGGGCCACGGTTCCCGCCGCCGTGATCAACGGTCGCAGCGACGGCATCAAGGATCTGCGTCACGGCTACACCACCGAAGAGGAGTGGCGGGGCGAGGACCCAGATGCTTTGCTTCACGACAACCGCCACGAAATTCCGCTCGTCGACGGCGTGACCT
This sequence comes from Polyangiaceae bacterium, assembly GCA_029941785.1. Classification (GTDB taxonomy): domain Bacteria; phylum Myxococcota_A; class Polyangia; order Polyangiales; family Polyangiaceae; genus JAPYTK01. The sequence continues at coordinate 5,951 of JAPYTK010000059.1, forward strand.
ACAGCGCGATCGCCGCCACCATCACCCGCGATCCGGAGAGCCCAGCCGGTAAACTCCTCGGTGACTTGCTGGTTCGCAAACCGAGCGCCGCCGGGCAATCACCCGATCCCGATCGCCGGGTACGGTTTCACTCGCGCCAGGTATTCCCTCAAATGAATCACCTTCAGCTCGCAAACCATCCGGCCGTCTACGAGCTATTGCGCAACGCGCTCGCCTGAGGGCGGAAGAGGCCCTAGGTAGCGGACCGCGTCCGCATCGTCGCTCAATCGGGTCGCCCGAGACTCGACAACCAACCGCTCGCAAGCTCGCTGGGGTCAAAGCCGGTCTGCTCCTCGATGGTCTCGAGCATATCCTGCATGCTCGCGGCGCTCCCAGAATAGTTAGCATAAAATGCAGCGATCGCCCGATCGATGGCCTCGCGACCGACCTGCTGCTCCACGGCGCGAAAGAAGAACGCTCCCTTCATGTAGGGCACTTCGCTCCACAATTCCGTGTACACATCGATCTGACCGCACGACTGAAGCCAGGCGACGTGGTCCCCCGAAGCGATCACGCTATCGAGGCGCCAACCGTAGTCATCCCACACCCCGTCGCCAGCCTTCGTACCCATCACCGCTTCGATGGCCCGCGCGGTGAGGTAACTCACGGTCCCTTCCGAGAGCACGAGATCTTCCCAGCAAGCAAGGCGAACGCCATTGCCAAACCAGCCGTGTGCCGCTTCGTGTACGTGGGTTTCTTGATCACCCATCGAGTCATGCGAGACGTGCCACAGCGGATGATGCTCCATTCCGCCGAAAGCGCCTGGCCCCCAGTCTGCCGACACGGATCCCACCTTGTCGCCAAACATGTAACTTCCGTAGCTCTCTTCGAGCCACTCGAAGGCGGCTCGCAGGTGCGTGGTCCCCTCCGTTGCGAGCGTCTCTTCGCCGGGTAGGTACCAGACGCTCACCTGCCGACCGTGCGCGGTCGTCCCCAGATCGATCTCGGCGTAGTCCCCGATCGCCCACGCCAGCATGTACGACGGGGCGTCGGCAGCGATGTGTTCGGGGAAAATCGCCACCTTGTCGTCTGCCACTCCGTTCAGCCACAAGTCCAGGCGCAGGCCGTCGGCCGGATCGGATTTGCAGGGATAGAGATTGCCGCAAAAGTAGGGCCACAGAAATGTCGATCCTGAGTCGAGAGCCCCTTTCAGCTCGCTGTGCAGGCCGAAGCGGTAGTCGATGGTCAGCTCATGGGGTTTGCGGGCCTGGATCCCGACATCGAGCACGCCATCGGTCACCTCGAAAGCAACGTCGCCGGCGGCATCGGTCACGGCCACGATCTCGAGATCGCCCACCTCGAGTGTCGCTCCGCGGCGGGTCGAAGCATCGAACTGAACGATGGCGGTGGCCGTATGATCGTTGAGATCAAAGGTCAAATCGGCTGCCCAGATGTCTCGCGTCGGATTGCTCTGGGGCGGGATCTGCGTCGCGTAGCCCTCGCTGTTGCCGGCGCCGTTGCCGCAGCCGAAGATGGCGAGCCCCAGCACGGCTAGGAACGCGAACCGCATGGTCATGTCGATTTTATAGCACATTGTCCTACATTGTGGTTGAAGTACTTACCTAAGTGAGCTACTCCTCTTGGAAGTAGCATGAAGTCACGTCTTTTCCGCGCCCTATCCTGCACTCTCGTGGCCCTTTTTGGTGCCCTCGCCGTCCCCGCATGCGTGGTCGAGCAAGCCAAGGAGCAAGATCTCACGAGCCTCACCGCCCGCGAGCGTCTCCTCACCTTCGAGGGCTACGTCTACGTGCACCCCGACGCCTCGGACCACGAAATTCTCGCCGCCGTCCACCACCAAACCCGCTCCGCCTTCGGCGCACTGCTCACCCAGAACATTGCAGTCGGAACGCGAGAGCTCGCTGCGGCCAATCCACAGAGCTTTGCCAAAGAGGCCGTCGAGGTGCTCGGCCCACAAGGCGAGGTCGTCTACGAAACCTTGCGCGTGCGCTACCGCTATGACGACCGGGCCGTGATCCCCAAGTCGATGTCGCACCGAGGCGCCATCCCGCTCGGGCTCCTGCATGGCGACTACCCACTTCAAGCCGCGCGCGTCATCGCAGAGTGCTCTGCCAACACCAAAGAAGAACTCGAGATGCTCGACGACGTTTGGTACGTCTTCAATCCCTCCCTTCCGAGTTGCCGCAAGGCGATGGATCTCGAGCAGCGGGCCATTGCGACGCAACGCCTCGGACTGAGTCAACCCGAAAGCCAGATCGTCGAAACGGAGCTCGACCGGCTCTACATCCCGATGACGGCCCGGCTAAGCTCGCCCCCCTCGTCCCGCAAGACGCTCTACCCCGAATACGATCGTCTTTTCCGCGGTGGGGTGCAGCCGGGCAAGCTCGTCATCTCCTTGTTGGCTGGCCTCATCGATCACTCCACGCCCAAACACCCGGTCCACCCCGCTGACGACCCGGGTTACTATGAAATGCTCGACACCATGAATGTGGTGATCGAAGCACACCCCGCCCTCAAGATCACCAACACCGATCCCCCCACCGATCTGTCAACCTTTCAGGTCAATGGCAAGAGCGTGACGGGCCTGCGCTTCGTCGACTTCGTCAACTTCGAACTGTACGACTACGGTTGGCCTGCGCAGCTTAGCAGCAGCGAGCGCGCCATCCTTCGCAAGCTGATCGCCGAGCGCCTCAAGGACCGCTGGGTGACGCTCGAAGAACAGGTTGAGGTGTCGATCGATGGTGGCCCCGTCAAGGCGCATACGATCTCGCTGCAGCTTCACTTTGGTGCTGACGAAGCGATCGGACCGTATCGCCGCGCCATCCGCGAGAGCGACGTGTTTCTCTACAATGGCCACTCCTACATCGGCGAGGGACCACTCGATCCCGCCAATTACACCGCGGCCGACTTCCCCCAGAGTTACCAGCTCTTCTTCATCGATAGCTGCCTATCCTTCAACTACTACAACAGCGACTACTTCAGCTTCAAACAGCGCGGCACAAAGGATCTCGACGTGATCACAAACGCGCTCGAGAGCTTCAGCGACGGAGCCGGCGCGGGTCAAGGAAGGTTCATCGTCTCCTTGCTCAGCGGCAGCCAACCGAGCTACCTCGAACTGCTCGAAGTCGCCGGAACCGACGGCAGCAGCTACGCGTGGGGACGCGATGCCTTGCGCGTCGTCGATGGCGAACTCGACAACGAATACACACCCTCCAAAACCCCCATCGAGGTCATCAGCCCGTGACACGGCTCGGCGCCCTGGCCCTCGTGCTGCTTTCGGCATGCGCAGGCGCCGACGATCCCAGCTCCCCCGGGCAAGAGCTGTCCCCTGACGCGCTCGTCGCCGCAGATGGCGTCCACATCGATGCCGTGTCGCTCTTTCAAGGGACCGAGATCGAGATGATGCGTCAAGGGCTTGCGGTAGATCTCGAGGACCAGGTGCCGATCATCGCCGGTCGGGACGCCATGGCCCGCGTCTTCGTTTCGACCGACGCGAGCTACGACCACGCCGACATCGTCGCGCGATTGATCATCGGTGAACACGAGCTCGAACACATCAAGATCATCACCTCGAAGTCCAGCAAGTTCAGCTTATCATCCACCTTCAACTTCGACGTCGATGGATCCATGCTCGACTCGCCTGAAAGCTGGCGCGTCGAGTTGCTTCAACCACGCGCCCAATCGAGTGGCGACAACCCCAGCGCCATCACCGATGCGGTCCCCCTCGAGTTGCCGACGCAGGGCGGTACGCTCAAGATCCTCCTGATCCCCATTTTGTACGGGGCCGATGAGTCGCAGCGAGCCCCCGACACCTCCCCCGAACAACTCGCCCTCTATCGTGAGGCTTTCCTGGCAACCTACCCCGTCTCGGGGGTCGAGATCAGCGTCGGCGAGCCGCTGGCCACCGAGACCATGCTCGAGCCTGCGGGCGGGGGCTGGGACGACATGCTGCACGCTATGACCGCGTTGCGTAGCGAACGGGCGGTGCCCGAGGACACGTATCTGTACGGGCTCGTCAGCCCGGCGAGCGACCAAGCCAGCTACTGCGAGGCTGGGTGCATCCTCGGCAACAGCTACTACAACCAGTCCGGCTCGGGGAGTCTGCGCGTGGGGGTCGGCCTTGGTTTCAGCGGTGCCGAAGCCGTCTCGATCGCTCTCCACGAATTGGGCCACCAACACGGTCGCCCGCACGCTCCCTGTGAGGTTCCCGATCCGGATCCGAGCTACCCCTATCCGGATGGTCAGATCGGCCGCTGGGGCTTCGACCCGCGAAACCGGACGCTCGTGGCGCCAGAAGGCGCCTCAGACTTCATGAGTTACTGCGCGCCCGCGTGGATATCGGACTACACCTTCCGCGCCTTGCTCGAGCGAAGCCAATTGGTGAGCGCGACGAGTGGCAACGAGGAGGCTTCGTCGGCGAAGAGTTACCAAGTCGTGCGCATTTCCGCAGATGGTCGAATGCGACGTGGCGCAGCCGTGGTGCTGCCCTCGCGTCCGACGAGGCAAGTGTCCACGCGCCGCGGCTCACTCGACGGTCAAGAGGTCGAGCTAACTGGCCATTTCGTTCACTACGCGCACCTGCCCGGTGGCGTCCTTCTCATTCCCTGACTCATGTTTAAGCTCACATCGCTCGTTCTCGTTTCACTGCTGGTTGGCTGCACGCCTGAACCGAGTGCCTCCGCGTCCCACCACACCGAGGACACGACCCATGTCTTCTCGGAGACCAACCCGAATGCTCCGCTCCCCACGAGCGCACGCGAACAACTGCAGCGCGCTCTCGCCGCGCTGGCGGCGGCTGGCGACGGAGCCGACACGGAGCAGACCCGCGAGCTGGCCAAACAAACGCTCGCCCGCATCACGGACGGCGACGTGCTCATCGGATCGATCGAGGGCGCCCGGGGTATCGATCGCTGGCATATGTGCAAAGACTTCGGGCTCGGGGCATGTGATGGCCCGCCCACCGAGGACCCCGACTGGCTCGGTGACGACGAGCTCGCCAACACGCTCGCGGACGGTCTCGATGGTTACATGTGGGGGAATCGCTTGTACTTCGCCTCGGCTGCCACCATGGAAACCGAGATGCTCGCCGCCACGCTGGTCCACGAGGTCAACCACGTCGCCAATCGCTCGGAGTGCAGCTACTACGCCGACATTCTGAGCCATGAAGTCGACGACACCCACGCGTACATCGAAGAATTCCGAGCTTTCCTCGCCGAGTGTTTCTACATCGAAGACGACGGGGCCAACATCGACAGCTGCGCGCAGCTCGCAGCGGAGCACGTGGGCGAATACGGTTTTTTTCCCGACATCGGCAGCGTCTTGGCGAGCGGCAACGACGACCCCGTCGAACTCACGCGACTCATGGTCGAGTCACACGAGCTTGGCGAACTGGTGCCAGTGGCCTCGCTCTGGCAAGGCGATTTCGACACCTGCCCGGAGTGAATCCCCAGCGCGAGCCTGGACACGGTCCATTCAGCCGGGCCGCCGGCTGCGCGGCGGACGGAACGATCTGGTCGAACAACAACCAATGCAGTTTCTTCACCGGCGACGACCAGTTTGGCCCCTTCCAGCTGTGCAATAGCCCCAAGGAATGCGCAGACAAGCTAGGCGTCGAATCGGACACGCTCGAGATCACCGGTGTCAGCTGCCAAGAGGACACCGACTGTGAGGTGTTCCCCGGGTCGGTGTGTCTCAGCAATCAATGCAACCGTCCATTCTCCTTGCCTGCGCTCGACGCACAGGTCGTGCAAGCCACGGCCAACGCCATCCTGCGGGTGGCGCGTGGTGTGCCGCTCAACGTGACGATCGACGCCACAGACGAGCCCGCAGACGACGGCGACGCCCTACAGTTCATCGATTATCTCGAGGCAACCTCACCGGTGGGAGCTGCACCAAGGTCTCCGTCACTGCCTGGAGGAACGCCGGTCTGTTGGGACGTCAATCCAGTGGCGCAAAACACGACGGTGGAGCCCAAGAGCACACCTCAGCTCTTCAAGGCCAAGCTCACCGTTTCTGGCGACGGGTCGCCGCTCGACGAGCGCTCCGTGTTCTTCTTGGTCCCGCCGGCGCCGGCTGAGATCAACGTACCGAAATAGCAGCAGGCCGGTCCTGCGGGCGCCGAGCCCCTAGCGACACGATTCGAGACACGCTTGACTGCTCGCCTGGCACTTGGCGATGTCGGGCACCTTGGGCAAGCCGCCATCGGTCTTGCCCGGACTCATGCAACCGCCGAGCAGCTGCTGGCACTTGTTGAGGCAGTTCTGGATTTTGGCGGTGAGATCGGTTGAGGCCGACGCCGCGGGTTTGGCGCTGGCCGCAGCCGCCGGCGCCGCGCTCGCCGCTGCGGAAGGTGCAGCGCTAGCCGTCGGGGAATTCACGGTCGGTGCGGGGCGGTAAGCCACAGGTGTCGGCGGCGCATCGGCGCTGCCGTCCGGCTCTGCGCTCTGAGCAGCGACCGCGCTGCCTTCGGCCTTCGCGCTGGTCGCCGGCTTGGCCTCTGGATCGGGACTCGCCCCATCAACGTCTTCAGCCTTCTCCGTCGTTTCATCATTCGATCCCAGCGAAGGGATTTTGTCGCACGCGGTCAGGGCAAGGCTGCACAGCAACAAGGACCAAGTAGGGGTGATTCGCATCGTTCGATCATGGGCGGCCCGCTCGAGCGACGCAAGCACTTCATGCGCGACGCGGGGGCGGTGTGGGCCAAGCTCAGCGACTCGCCTGCCGCTGCCGTCGGGTGAGGTAAAAGAAATCGCGGGGTGCGGGTCTCTCGACGTAGCGATCCGGCGTGTATTCGATCGCCTCGATGATGGCCCGTGTGGCGCGCAGCTTTCCTTTCTTCTCGTCGTGGTCGAAAAAGAGAAAGCGCGGGTAGGCATGATTGACATCGAGTTCAGCTACGGCGTCAGCGCCCGCGGCATTCATGCCCCGAGCCATCGCTTGCGCGGTCATCGCTTCGCCCAAGCCATAGAAGAGCACCTGTCGCGTACGGTCCAGCCCGATCGCGCTTCGTCGGATCACCGTGTCGCCACTCACCGTCGCCCCCCAGCCCTTGGCGTACTCGTGATAGTGCAGCTGTTTATGGATCTTACCACTGTGAACCAGGCACGGTGGGGTCTGGCGGTAGTAGCTCATCTCGCCCTTGCGTTTGGCGATATCAGACCACACCGCGATATCGAAGCGGCCGTCCTGATAGCGGACAAAGGTGCACGCATAACCCCGTGGCGGCAAAAACTCGATGCCACCCAACATCATGCCGTAGTGACCGTGGGTGGTCTTGAAGCCACCATTGAATGCTGCAAACAACTTCGAGATATCCTCGGCGGGTACCAGCCCCTTGCGGTCTTTGGGGTGCACGCGAAACGTCTTGGGCTCGCGCGTTCCAGCGACGAGATGCAGTTCGTAGGCATGCAGGTCCATCGCGATGATGGCTAGCCCGGCGAAGCTCCTCCGCTTGTCGGGGTGCACGATCGTCTTGAAGACCCGAGCCGATTCGCCGACACGTCCGGGATCACGAACGCTCACCCAGGTGCCGTCCCCCTCGCCCGCCACGGTCGGGAACGGGGGCTCGAAATGGGGGAGTGCGAACACCGGCTCGTCGACTTGTGCGGACGCCGTAGCCAAAGCGGTCGGCGGTGCACCGGGCGCGCGAGGCCCGGCGCTCGGCTCGGGCGCTGCCCAAAATTCGACCGGTTTGGCGTCGTGATAGCGCCACCGGTTGAAACGATCTTGAAGGCCGTAGGCGAAGTCCTCAAGCCAGGCCACGGCCCGCGGCCCAGCAACCGACCGCGCGCCGTCCGCCAAGGCCGGGCCGAGCCACGTGACGCGGTGAATCGCAATCCACAGACCCAGCACGAAGATGATTGAGGCAAGCGACAGCTTGGCCATGCGACGCCCCCAGCGACGCCAACGTCCCTTCTTGGCGGTGGTGGCTGCCTTCGTGCGTGGCGCTGCGGCCGGCTTGGTAGGCTTTGAAAGCGACTTCGCCATATTCGGAGGGGAAACGATACGCGACTGAACGACTTTGGCCAATTCTCAAGGCCAGACCAGGCCCCTTCGCGCGACTTTGATAAGCGGTCACCGCACCAGCCGCTTCCGCATCCTCATCCTCAGTCGACTTTGACGACCTCGCAGCTGCCCCTATTCAAGTCCACCGCGAAACGGGGCGCGTCCTCGTCGGGCCGGCCTCCGGGTGGGCCCACCGCGATCTCAAGACGCGAGCCGGAGACGGCTCGGAGGTAGACCCGATAACCCACCGCGTCGTAACCGAGATTGCACACCACGCTCGACATGTTCGGATCATCGGCGGCGATCTGCGGCCCGGTCGCGTGTTGCGAAGCAATGTACAGCACGCGGACTTCCGGACGCGTGCAGGCGCCCATTTCGCTCCACTGGTCGTAGGTGCTCGCCTCGTTGAGAACGACCAACATCTGGCCCCGCTTGTCTCTGCCAACCCGATACTTGAACAGCTCGCGATCGTCTCGGACGCTCGTCGGCGCCATATGCTGATGACGCAGCGTCAAGATCCCCATCGCCGTTGCCAGCTTGACGGTCGGCGCCGCGAGATTGGTTTCGTCGGGCTCGCGAAAACGATGAATACGAACGCCCTGCGGAAGCACAGCCTCGAGTCGTTCGGCGAACACGGGGTGCATGCTCACGCGGCCACCCATGAACACGCGCAGCTCGTCGAACTCTGCGGTGTTTCGTGTGACGCGAGCAAACCCCTTGACGATGGCTTCCTTGATTTCGACCGCCGCTTCCGACAGCTGACCGCGCAGCCATTCGCCAAGCGCAGTGCGATCGACGATGATTCGTACATCACGCACGCGGCCATCGTTCGCGAACAGCGGAACCATGTCAGGGAGAGGCTGCGGGAGCGGCGACTCGAGGATCGGCCGGACCGCATCCTTCAAGAGGCGCACGTTGACTTGAGCTTCAGGGGTCGATGCGAAAAGCTCGGCCACTTCGGCCGGTGGCGCCTCTCCCGCTGGCAATTCAAACGAAACGTCATTGTGCTTGACGGAGGTGGCGCTAGCGGAGAAGACCTGCAAAGCCATGCGATGAAGCAGATGCTCGCCGCCGAAGTTCGGCAACAAGGTCGGCTCGACATGCTCGAGAACCTGACCGAGACCCCCCACTGTTTCCTCGAGCGAGCCGCGCCGATGGACCCCGCACAGCACCGCCGTCTCGCTGGCCCCCGCGTCGATGGCAACGAAAGGCACGGACTCCCCCATTTTGGGCATCGTGCCGAACACGCGGAAGGCCTGAGCCGCGAACGCGAGCACGTTGGGGCCGGCGTCGACGACTTGTAGAAGATCGAGGTCATCGAACGCCACCATGCCCGCCGGCAAACTGCGCAAGATCCCGCGCCGGAAGGCCGTCCTGGTTCGAACGCGCTGGGCCTCGCTCCACCCCGTCGGCATACCGATCGCATACCGCAAGTGGATGCCCCGTTGACGCGTGTTGACGTGAAGACCCACGTAATAAGCGTAAAGCTCCACCGGATCGAAGGGATCGTCGGGACCAATGCCCTCATCATCGATGACCGGCGGCGCGGGAGCAACGAGTGTCACGGTGTCGTCGATGTCGGATCGACCACAAACCACCACGCTGCCACCAGCTGCGATTCGCTTGGAGAGCATCCCGAGCTCGGCAATGCTCGCGCGCGTGCGCAGAGCGCGCTCCTTGCCATGCACGTCGCGTCGACGGGCAGCGGCATGACCCACGTACAGATCGCCCCACCGGGTGAGCGGCAAAATGACACGGTCACGCCACGCTTTCATGACCCGCGAGAGGTCCTGAAGGCCAATTTCACTCGGGTTCTCAAAGTCCCGGGCTACGCGGGGAGCGTCGTTCGCCCCGATACGAACAAACTCGTGGCGCTCGCCGTCGCCGATGGCCACCACCGTGGTCGACGACCCAAAGTCGATGGCGACCCAGCCGTCCCGCACATCGACGTGGGGGTCGCGCCGCACCACCGCAGGAGGCACGACATCGCGCTCCGTTCGCCCGCTTCGCTGACACAGGCCCACCACGACCCCTTGACGCAAAATAGCGATCTTCTTGGTACCAACGAAGCGACTCCCTTGCCAAAATCCGTAGGATGGGTCGGTCAAGGCAGAGCCTTCCGTCGGCTCGAGATTCGCAACCACGGTGGGAAAGTTGTCTGCGATGAGATCGTTGGCCGGCCCAGCGTCGAAACGCTCGACCTTGATCGGCGGACTGTAATAGTCTTGGGCACCGTTTCCGTAGATGCGAGGCGTGGTTTGGATGAGACTCAGGTAGGGCACCGCACAGGTGCTCTCGTCGAGCCGGTACTCCTGATAGGTCCCCGCGGGCGACACCACGTTTTCCATCTCTGGGGCGACCCGTGGAGCATCAGCCGTAAGCTCGGTACCGAAATACAGGAACTTGGTAGGCACCCGGTCCGTGTAGGCCGCGATGCGGACCTCGTTGAAAGTCTTGCCACTCTCGAGCGGGGGCAAGGGGATGGTGTAATCGACCACGAGCGTGGTGGACCACTCCTGCCCGAGCATCTGGGTATCCCAGTTGACCACCAACGTGGGGAAGGCCCTCCCCTCAAGGGACACAAGCCGTTCGGCTTCGGCAATCTTGTCGTTTTCAATCGACAGTTCGTACTGCGACATCTTCGTTTTAGCTCCGCCGGTTCACCCCTCGGACCCCGCGGTCTTGAGGAACTAGGCTACATACAATTTCATTCATAACACAGCGTTTTGCCCGCGATCACCGGAAAGTGCTCTCGTGGGTCCCAACGAAAACTAGGGTCCAGACTCGTCCCGTGTGGCGGCCATTTCCGTCTTACTCGAAGTCACTCCGCGAGTTCTCAACAGCGCCTCGACCGTTGCGACGTCGCAGCCCAGCTCCTCCGCTGCTCGCTCGACGTCGCCATCGCAGTCGCGAAGCGTCGCGTCGAGCAATTTTGCCAGGTCATCGAGTGATCCCTTCTGGGTCGTTCGGCTAGCGACCGACGAGACATTCTTGCGCTCCATGCTCGCATCGCGGGCCACGGTGAGCCGACGATGGTACCGAAAACAGGCCGTGCCGACCCGTACCTCGTCGCCATCTTCGAGGAGTTCCTCGCCCGCGATCTGCGATCCGTTGACCTCTACCCCATTGCGACTGTTCATATCCCGGACAAATAGACCCTCGAGCGAAGGCTTGAGCTGACAGTGGGTGCGGGACGCCTTTTCGTCGAGCGTCTGGACGAAATTGGAAGAACTGCGGCCGATCGTCACCGTCCGCATGCCAATATGAAAGGTCTTGCCCTTGACATCCCCGTCGGTTCCCACCAGCACGTTGCGGCGTGGTGAGGGGCCGGTCACGGCTCGGGCGGTGGGCTCCCGGGATGGCCTTGAGCTTGGAGCAAAGGTGATGTTTCGCCCTGCAGATCCCCGCTGCCGCATCAGCCAATAGCCGAGCCCGCTGACGACCCCGACGCCCAGCAGTGACATCCACATGACCCCATCCATCGCCGCCGATATTAGTAAGCCTCGGCGCCCAAGTCACCTTTGCTGACGACCATTTGCTATGCTGGCGTGCCGCTCATGGATCTCTTTCAAGCCAGCGCTCTGCTCCTGACGCTCGCCGCCCTCTTCAACTACGTCAATCATCGCTACCTGAAGATCCCGACGGCAATCGGCATCATGGTGATGGGGTTAGGAACTTCGCTCGTGTTGTTGGCGATCGGGCAGTTTGTGCCCGCCGTATTCGATATGGCGGCCAGCGTGCTGGCCACGATTGACTTCAACAAGGCGCTGATGAACGGCATGCTCGGCCTGCTTCTCTTCGCTGGCGCCTTGCATGTCGATCTGGGCAATCTTACGGCACAAAAAGGCGTCGTCGCTATCCTGGCCACCGTTGGCGTCACGGTGTCGACCTTCCTCATCGGCTTCGCGATGTACGGCCTGCTCGCAGCCGTTCACCTGTCCATCCCGCTCATTCACTGCCTGCTGTTCGGCGCGCTGATCTCTCCGACCGACCCCATCGCTGTGCTGGGGATCCTCAAGACAGTCGGCGCCCCCCGCGAACTGGAAACCAAGATCGCGGGCGAGTCGCTCTTCAACGATGGCGTCGGGGTGGTGATCTTTCTCGCGATGCTCGGCGTGGCCGGTCTCGAGACCGGGGGGGGGCACGTGACCCCCGCGAGTGTCGCCCTGCTCTTCATCCAGGAGGCTTTCGGCGGCGCAGCTTACGGCCTGTTCATCGGGATGATCGCCTACGGCTTGCTACGCTCCGTCGATGACTACCAGGTCGAGATCCTCATCTCCTTGGCGCTCGTCATCGGCGGCTATGCCCTCGCTCAAGCCCTGCATCTATCTGGACCGATCGCCATGGTGGTCGCCGGCCTGCTCATCGGCAACCGGGGCCGGGCCCTCGCGATGAGTGCGGAGACTCGCCAGAACCTCGACATGTTCTGGGAGCTGGTGGACGAGATCCTCAACGCCGTACTGTTCGTGCTCATCGGGCTCACGGTCTTGGTCCTCCCCTTCCAACGCGAGTACCTGCTGCCCGCACTTCTCGCCATTCCGCTGACCTTGGCGGCGCGGTGCATCGCGGTCGCCCTACCGATGAGCTTGATGGGCATGCGACGAAAGTTTACGCCGCACGCCGTCAAGATCCTCACCTGGGGAGGGCTGCGGGGCGGCATTTCGGTCGCGCTCGCGCTGTGGCTCAGCGAATTGCTCGGTGAGGAGCACGCCCAATCGCGCGGGATCATCTTGGCCGCGACCTACGCCGTAGTCGTCTTCTCCATCGTTGTGCAGGGTCTGACCATCGGCCCGCTGCTCCGCCGCCTGGGTTTGGTGACCGGCGACGAGACCTCCGACCAGAAAATCCCAGATTCCGGCCCGGCGCCACCGACCGGCGACGACACGCGCGCCACCGCGCCCGGGGACACGGGCAACTGAGATCCCTCCCTCGGCGAGCCAAGGGAGGCGACCAGGGCTCAATCGTCGCAGTCTTTCTTGCGACGTTTCTTGCGCGCTTTCTTTTCCCGCTTTTCGTGTTTCGCAGCGTCTCCGCCCTTCTTGGTGCGACCGCCACTGCGGCGGGCACGCACCTTTGCCGCGATTTGTTTCGGCCCGTCCGCTTCGAGCCATTCACCGAGCGCCCGATCGACCGCCTGCGCAAACACGAGCTGCACGAAAGGCGAGCCCCCCGCCGGAAAGAGCGCCTCGATGGAGCGGCGACCATCGGCCAGATCATCGCCATCGCCAAAGCCCTGGCCACGGCGCTCGTGCAGAAATCCGATCGCCTCTCGCGCGGCGGACACGAAGTGCTTTTCGATGATGCCGTGCACCCCAACCGATACCGCAAGGGACACGCCGGCTCGCTCCAGATCGAGGGCGTGGCGGATCAGAGTCGGGCTGACCCGGTAGGAACGCGTGCCGCCCTCCTCGTCGAGTTCGATGGCCCCGACATCCAGCAGGCGACTGATATGACCGGCCGCGCCGTCTCCGACCAGATCCTCGAGCTGAGCACGTGACATGAGTGTCGGCGGATCGACCGTCCAGCCCTCCCGGAGGCGGTCGAGACCGAGCCATTCCTCCACGGGTTGGTTCCCCGTTCCGCGCCCCGAGACCAAGGCCTTTACGGCGCGCAAGGTCAAACCGCGGCTCTGAAGTTCCTCAATGAAATCGAGCCGCTCTGCGTGTTGAGGTCCGTACAGCGCCACCCGGCCACGTTTGGTAGGGCGCTGAAGAAGGCCGCGAGCCTGGTAGTAGCGAATCGTGCGGGTCGACGATCCGCTCTTTGCCGCGAATTCATCTATTGCCAAGTAACCGTTTAGGTTTTCTTCTTCCCCGGGCATGGTTTTACCTTTTTTCGCGTACGACCTTGACAGTAACCACTGTCATCTTTATGTTGATGACACCAAACGCTGTCACAGTTCATTGTGTCAGAGATTGAGGAGATTGTCATGTCTACTTACACCCCCACCCAAAACCTGACCGCCCTCACAGCCCCCACGCCATTCCAGCGCAGGGTCCAGCAGCTGAGCGAGCGGTCCGTGAGCAAATACTACCAAGCCTTCACCGACATCGATTGGCAGGCCCACCCCATCGACCCCCGCGATCCACGCTTCGAACTCGACCCGGACCACCCGCTGGCGACCACCGATTGGTACCGCGACAAGTCCTCTAAAGAGCGCGCCGTGATCGGTTTGGACTTCGTGACGGCGTCGATGAAAATCGGCGTCGTCTTCGAGAATGTCCTGCAGCGCGGACTGCTGCAGCTCGCCATGACGCTTCCGGACCGCGATCCTAGCTTTCGCTACGCCTACCACGAGGTGATCGAAGAAGCGCAACACAGCCTGATGTTCCAAGAGTTCATCGACCGCTCGACTCGACCGAGCTCGACGCTGAGCCCGGGCAAACGCGTCGCCACCCACTTCATCGCCAATCTCGGTCGCCGTTTTCCCGAGTTGTTCATGCTGTTCGTGCTCGGTGGCGAAGAGCCCATCGACCGTGAACAACGCCGCGCGCTGAAGCACCGCCAAACGCTTCACCCTCTGCTCGCCCGGATCATGCAAATCCACGTCACCGAAGAAGCGCGTCACCTGTGTTTCGCTCGAAGCTGGCTCACCGAACGGGTGTCGCATTTGTCGAACACGAAGCGCTGGGCCTTGAGTCTGGCCGCTCCGGTGTTGCTCGGCTTCATGGCTCGCACGATGCTCGAGCCGCCCCGTTCGCTGGTCACACGATACGCCATACCACCCGAAGTGATCGAGGCGGCCTACCGAAACAACGCGACTCATCGCGCGTCGGTTCGCGATGCGTTATCCGGCGTGACTTCCCTGTGCGACGAGCTCGGTCTCATTCGACCGTTCACGCGACCGCTGTGGCGCTGGGCGATCTAGCGCCAGGTCGAGCGGACGTTGAAGCAGGCCGACTTCGGTGCCGACGAAGAGATGCGCCTCGTGCTCCGCGATAGCGTGCACGCGGCCGTCGGGCAGGTCGGCAAGCGCTACGGTCTTGCCCTCGCGGTCGAGCAGCGCGGCGCCAGCCTGGCTACCGACCCACATGCCCCGTGAGCTGTTGCTCACGTGCAGCAACCACGGCTCTATCGATGATCCAACACGGCGCACACGACGACGCCGATCGATGGTGACCAGGCCGTCGCGGAGCGTCGCGACATGGGCGCGGCCGACGGCATCGACGCTGATGTCGAGCGCCCAGCTCGAGGGGAGGCCGGCCATGCGATCGAAGGACTCGAAGAGGTAACCGCGGCCCTGGCGCCGAGCGAAAATAGCGCCCCGATCTTCGGACGCGAGCCACAGCTTTCCGCCTCCCACGGCGACGCGCTGCAGGGAACGACTCCCGGCCGGCATCCACCAGCTCCGCGTGGGCGGACCGCCATCGACACGCACGCGGTGAAGCGCTCCGGGCGTGGTGACGAACAAGGAGCGGCCATCGAAGGCAAGACCGTTGGTGCCTCGCTCGCGAAGGGCCTTGACGGCGCGAACGCGACCGTCATCTCGCAACACGAACAAGCCGCGGCCCGTGGCAATGTAGAGACCACGCGGCGTAGAGACGAGCGCGTTGACCATCGTGAAGGGCACCCGGATGGTCTCAAAACCATCCGCCCGCTTGACGCAGAGACCCTCATCAAAGCTGCCGAGGTACAGCGCGCCGCGGTGACTGGCCATCGCCATAATGTGGTTGCTGCAAACCTGCCGCGGCGCTGACATCAGTCGAGGCGTCGATTCGCCGTCGAGCCATAGACCACGTCCCGCGGTGCCGACAAAACGGCGCACACCATGAGCCAATCGCGCGGTCTCGCGCGCGCCACCGAAGCGCGGCCCCGTGACCGGCGCGGCGGGCGGCAGCGATGGCGCGGGCTCACAAAGAAAACGCTCTCCGCGAAGTGAGCAGAGCGCCCCGTCGGTGCGAGCGTGAAGCTCGTCATCGAGCAACACGAGATGGCGCACGAGCAGCGTGTCGAGTCCGTCGAGCGTCGTGTACACCCTCGCCAGCTTGGGTGCGTCGTGACGGGTGCCGTCCAGGCCGTAGCGCTCAACGCCGCCGTGCGTGGCCACCCAGAGGGACTCTTCGTGCACGAGCATGGACGCGATGTGGTGACGGTTGCTCCATACCTGAGCCACCGCTGGAGCAGTGGCCGGGGTTGGTCGGACCGCCGCCCCGATCGCTGGAGATGCGCCCGGGGAACGAGGCGCGGCAGCCAACGCGGCCCCCTGGACCGAGGCCTCGGCGGGTCCCTCAGGTTTCGCGACCGAAACCGCTCCCGCATCCAACGCGACCGTTCGAGCCGCAGCAAGGAGCGCCGGCGGCGGTGACGAGGCACCTCGCTCCGCCATGACCGGGCAAGCGCGCCGGAGCGCCAGCGGCGCAGGCCATAATCTGAGCATGAGGCCCGCGAAGACCACACCGGCCAACATGCCCCCCAGGAGACCACCTGCATATCGAAAACCCGGCCGCATCAGGGCACCGTCACCGTGACGACTTGCTCACGCTCGTTGCGCGCCACGTCCGTCGCGACCACCAGCAAGCGATGCGTGCCCGGTGGCAAGCGGGTCGCGCCATAGAAATCCCGCAACGTACCACCTCGCGTGAGGGCGAGGACCGTCGAATGCACCCCGGTCTGTATCCGCTTCACACGCACCTCGCGCGCGTCCTCCTCCAGCGTCACAAAGAGCTTCACGCCGTCGCCTCGAACTTCCACCCGTACATCGAACATCGGGGCTTCGCTGTCGATCACGTATTTTACGCGCGCGACCTTGATGGACCCGTCCGCGAGAACCATCACGACCCGTACGACGTAACGACCGTCGGGGACGTCCTTGGGAACCAGGAAGCGCGTCGTCCATTGCTCCTTTTGCTGGTCGAAGCGTAGATCTTTGACCAGCCCGAAGGGGAAGTAGGCCGTGACTTGCTGAGCGTTCTCCGGCGCGCGGACGCTGAGCACCGGATCGCCCGGAGGCATCAAGGAGCGCGAGAGCTTCACGGCGTCCTTGTGGGCTTGAAGGATCTTTCGCTTGCGCGCACGCGCGCTCGTCAGGGCATCGCGCGCCTCCGCCGTCACCTCGCTCTCAGGAATGGCAAGAAAGGCCGTGTAGCGCGTCACCATGTTGTAGGCGACCGCGAGCTCGATTGCCTCGGTCTTGTGTTCTTTGCTCTCGCCGTGCAGCGCGATCTGCTCGAGCAGATCCTGCACGCGCGCGTCGGCCCAGCGTCGCCCCACCCACGGACGCGCGTGGCTCTGCGGGACATCGAGAGCCGTGGTGAAACGACGGCGCGTGCCCTCCACCGTGCCCTCGATGATCACCTTCGCCTTTCCCGTGCCGCGCACGCGCGCTGAGATCGACAGCTCGTCCCCGTCGAAGAGATCGGGGGCGCGCCGTGGATACATACGGCTGATCTGCACGCCTTCGACCGTCACGCTGACGTCGACCATCCGGGGCGCGGAGATCTTCTTGTAGAGCACCGCGACCTCGCGTTCGAGTGCCTCGGCGCTCGGGATGAACGTGAAGCGCCCTCGTTTTACCGCCGCGAGGCGAGACAAGAGCGGGCGGTCGACACCATTGCCCACACCCACCGTAAACACGCGAGCATCACCTGGATCGGCCTTGGCCGCGCGCAAGGCCGCCTTCGCGTCACTCTGTCCATCGGTGATGAACAGGACCACGTCCGGCAAGGCGTCGCGGCGCTGCGCTGCCAGCGCCTTGGACAAAGCGAGCGCGATGTCTGTCCCGCCGCCTGCTTTCAATTTATCGAGGTAAGTTCGGGCGGTCTTTCGTACAGCAGGCTTGGCGAGCTTCGGCTTGTCAAAGAGGCTATCGACGCCATCGTCGAAGGCGACCACGTTCACCCGATCCCGCGGCGCCAGCTTGTCGATCACGCGTTTCGCGGCGCGCACCGCGTTGTCGAGTGCAGCGCCAGACATGCTGCCCGACCGGTCGAGAACGATCGTCACATCCTTGGGCAGGCGCTTGGATGATGCAGCAGGCGGCGCAGCCAGGCTCAGATGCAGGTAGGCGTCTTCGCCCGCGTCACGGTGCACGGCGCTCCTTAGCTGCCAGGGCTTTTCCACGACCACATAGCTCAACTCGAACTCGGTCACCTTGGGTCGACGCGGACGCTCGGCCCGGACGACGACGCTCCCATTGGAGCGCCGATCGATCGCGATCACATGGCTGCGAGAGCGCAGCTTGTCGATACGACGCGGATCGGTCAACTCGACGACCACGTCGGCCCGATCGCTTCCCAGGGGCATTCGGTAGTGCACCGTCCGGCCCGTCCGCGGCAAGTACCGCTCCACGTCCACCTCCACCCGCTTCTTCTCCGCCGGCTCGATCGGGAACACGCGAAAGGAAAAAGCCCCCTCTCCCTGCTTCTCGGCGAGCCCGGGGTCGCGTCCCTGACCGGTGACGCTCTCGTAGATCCGGCGGGCCGTCTCTCGCTCAAAGACTTCACCCACGATGCGCTTCTCGCCGACGTAGTAGGCAAAGCCAACGACGCTCGCGCCTTGGCCCGCCTGCACGAAGAAGCGGCCCTCTTGGCGAGCTTTGCTCTCGTTCTGGTACGTGTGCTGGAGTTTCGTCTTGGCGTACTGTTGATCGATACGCACGCGAAGCCGCTCGTCGATGAGAGGCAGCGAGACGAGCGCATCTCGCGTGCCTGATGGGCGCGCTTCGAGGGCAACGCTGCGCTGGAGCGAAGCGGCGGGGGGCAATTGAGCCGCGGCATTGCGGGCGAGCAACGACAGCAACAACAGGCAGCCCACCGTGAAGGCGAGCCAGGGAACCCGCCCGTGTCCTCGTGCCCACATGGGCGGTGGCTCGATGGCCACACCGACCTTGATGCGAGTGGTAGAAACGTGAAAAAGACCAATGGGATCGTGCTCGAGAGACATCATGCGGCCTTCTCATCGCAAACTCCGGGCCAAACGCATTTGGCGGCGCTATAAACCGAACGCGGCCTGTTTATGTTGACCCCATCCCGTCGTCGCTACCTCCCGATTCTCCTCGCCGTCGGCGCGCTGTATTGCCTCGGCCAGCTACCGTCCACGGGGCTCGAAAACGCCGCCCAGGCGACGCTGCGCCCGCCGCCGCTCGCGCTGCTCCTGACCCGGCCAGGCGAGCGCAGGAGCAGCCTTCATCATCTACGACCAGGCGAGCACCTCGGACGAGCGCTCGCCCACGTCGAACACCAAGTCGGAAGTGCCATCCGCGCACGCACGCGCCCCGGCGACCGGGCCGTGTTCATCACCGCGAGCGTCGCGCCAAGCGGCGACTACGACGCGGCGCTCTTCCGCGTCGCGGCAGGACGAACCACCTCACGACTGTGCGAGGGGGTCGTGCACGCCAGCGCGCCGCTCGTCTCCGAAGATGGGCGGGTCTTCATCGCTCGCGGTCAGCCAGGGCCCATCCCAGCCGATCGACGTCACTACCGCGTCGACGCCCTGCGCGTCGATCGCGTCGATCCCCACAGCGGTGCGCTCGATGCCGTTCACCACTTCGAAGGCTACCTCACGCACCTCGCCGGTTTTCACGCCGCCGGTGGTACTTCCGGCGAGATCATCGTCTACCGCGTCGGACCGCACGGCGCCGACATCGTCGCCGTGGATGCCGTGACGAGGTCCCTCCGCACTCTGCGCGCACCGATGCTCCCATTCGCGCGCGATTTCTCGATCGATCACGATGGCCGTCGCCTGATCTTCCGCGGGCGACACGCGAAGCAGACCGATCGCTGGACCGTCGAGAGTATCGATCTCCTGAGCGGCGACCACCGCACGCACACCGACGATCCCAACTTCGCCCTCGCCCCCGCGGCTTGGCCCGGCGGAGGGCTTCTGATCAACCCAGGCCGCCGCGGCCCGCGTTTGCTCGAAACGCACGCCCGGCTTCGCGCACCCTGGCCGCGCGGTGTGGACATCCTGCGCGCGGTGGACCACACCGCGCGATTCGTCGCTCTGCTCCACACCGAGCAAGGTCAGCCGCCGCAGGCCTACGTCTACGACCGCCTCAGCGAGAGCGCGCAGCCGCTACCAGCCATCGTCGGCCGACGCATCGCGATCGCCGGCTTTGTCGATCCGGCAGCGGGAGCATACCC
>JAPYTK010000060.1 GCA_029941785.1 Polyangiaceae bacterium
GTAACCGCTATGTCCGCCGCGATGAATCGTCTGCGCCGCGGGCTGTGGCGGGTTGCCACTCGCGGCATGAGCTTCGTACGCAGCCTGAGACGACGGCAGCTGAATGCCATTGCCCGATGCGTGCGGACCGGGCGGATCCGCTCCCAGAAGCGACGAGTACTGCGGGTCGTTGTAGAGCGTCTCAGGAATGATGTGATGAGTCGCAAAACCCGACGGTGCGCCGGCTTGGCCTGCCGCAACCATGCTATTGTTCAGCGCAGCGCCGTTCGCCCACCCTAGCGGGTCAATCCAACCGATCGGATTGCGGGCGTACGCGTATTCGTTGAGCCCGCCATCCACGCCGATGGGATCAGCGGACAGATAACGTCCTATCTCCGGGTCATAGTAACGAAAGCGGTTGTAGTGAAACCCGGTCTCGACATCAGCATATTGTCCAGGAAACCGAATCGCCGTGTCGCTCTCGTTGCTCGTTTCATGCCGAAGCACGCCGTAAGCAGCCGATGTTCCCAACCACGCAACCTCCCCGCTATCGTCGATCAACTCGGTCGGAGAGCCGATAGGTGTGGTCACGTAGTCAAACCATTTGCCGGCCTCCTTGTGCGCAACAGGGCGGAAGGGGTCTTGCTCCTCGAACACGTAGGTGCGCGCCGTTTCCGCACCCTCAGCCGTCACACGCAATTCGTGGGCAAGGCTGTTAGCGTCCCAAAAGTAGTACACGCAGGCGCCATCACTCAATGTCTTGCGAGTGCGCCGCCCCATCGCGTCGTACTCGAACTGCACGCTGCGCCCATCGGGCATCTGCACGGCGAGCAGTTGATCGGCACTTCCCCACCTGAGCCGCCAGACCTCTTCGTTCTGACCACGCCGAGTCTTGCGAACCACGCGTCCCTTGTCATCATAGGCGAGCTCGACGTTGCCAAGCTGCACCACACGATCGCCCCGCTCGCGAGTCATGCTCTGGCCATCGTGAGCGACGTTGCCCGTAGGATCATGCCAAAACTTCTCGACGAGAGTGGGAGAGACGCACTCCGTCAATTCACCGAAGGATCCATACGTATACCGAATCGACGTGTTCTCCACCCTGTCAGTCACACATGCCAACTCACGCCCTGAACTGTACTCAAATCGACGCGCCACAACCTCGTCGGTGCCCTCGAGTTCTGTGAGGTACTCGTCTACTTTCACTCGGCCGCGTGGCCGCGTGTAGGTCTGCTCTACCAGTCGCCCTATTTCGTCGTAGCTGAAGGACGCCTCGAGACCATTTGCGTAGCGGAAACCGATCAACCGTCCCATGACATCGTGAGTGAGATCTTGGCGTCGTGCACTATCAAAGACCCGAGCAACCGGTTGCATCGCCTCATTCCGCTCGAAGCTCACCTTCGTGTCTGCCGCGGCGCGTGACACACGAAACCCCTGCCGGTGATAGTCCGACATGACCTCGAACCTCTGGTCACGCAATTCGCACTTCTCGGTGACGACACGCCCATAGAGATCACGCGTAAAATCTACCTTCGCATGCTCGTTGGTTGCGACGACGACGAAGTTGAGATCATCGTAGGCGTATTCATCGATCGCACCATCACCATATTCTACCTGAAGAAGGTTGCCATAAGCATCGTACTCGTACGCCGACACCTCACCATTTGGATGGGTGGTGCGGACGCAGCGCGACGCTGCATCATAAGCGTGGCGAACGACGCGGCCATCGATGCCATGAACAGCCACGACGCGCCCTTCCAGATCGTACTCGAATTCGTACGCTTCCTGTCGCTCGTTGACGGCCTGCACAATCTCTCCCTCGTAGTCATAGCGAAGAACGCGCGTTTGCCCCCGGGCGTCGGTCACTTCGTACAACCACCCCGCGCCATTGTACTTTGCGCGACGCACGCTGCCATCCGGAGCGAAGACCGTCACCATGTTGCCTTCGCCGTCGTACTCAAACCGCGTGGTGGCACCGTCCGCATCCGTCCGGCTCACGAGGTCGCCGCGATTATTGTAGGCCATGCGCGTGTGCTGACCATCCTTGGTGACGATCCCAACCACGCGGCCCCAGAAATCGTATAAAAACCGGGTCTCTCCACGACGATCGACCAGCGATGTGACCTGACCATGCCAATCGCGTTTCGCGGTGTAGACAGATTGGCCATCATGTCGAATTTGAGCCAATCCACCTCGCTCGTCGAGCACGTAGTCGATCACGCGTCCCAAGGGCCCGTGAGTTTGTACACGCCGACCGTATTCGTCGTGCACGAATCGCCACACCCCGCCATTGGGCGCTTCGAGTTCGACAGGCAACCAGTGCTCACCATAACGATACTCGCGCACGCGCCCCAAGGCGTCGGTATGTCGAAGAACTCTTCCCTGATCATCGAAATCCCAGTGCCAAGAGGCCTCGATCTCATCGACCAGTGACGTCCGGTTGCCGTTGTTGTCGAAACGCTGTGTGATAACAATCCCCGATGGGGTAACGAACTTGTCGACAACGCCGAGATTGTTCACAACGTAGCGCGTACAGCCTCCGCGGGTATCGTAAGCCTCTGTGACGTTGTCTTCATATGCGAGCAGGCGATGATGCACCCCGCGCGCGACACAGGTGCCCCCGCTGGGGGTGTTGAGATGCGCTACCAAACCCGCCGAAATCGCGGGATCGGAGCCATCGGAATGTTCGCCCCAGGTCTCCGTGCACCGCGCCGACACCCCCGATCCCGAATAACGATAGTGCACGGTGAAACCAATGCGGTTGGTCCAAGACCTCAAGAGGTGCTCGTCCCACTCGTACGTTCGCCGATATCCCATCGCGTCAGTCGCTGAAATCAGGTTCTGATTGCTGTCGAATTCATAGGACACGACCCGCAACGTCGCTCCCTGATTGGTGGGATGATTCACCTCCAACGACTGAATGCAGTCATAGGCACCGTACCGCACGCGAATCGTCCTCCCTACGGTGTCGATGAAGTGTGTAATCCTGTCCTGGTCGTCGTAATGGACCTGCACCGCATTACCCGTCACGTCTCTCACACGCGCGAGCAAGAACGCGCCGCGAGTGGCCGTCGCAGGAACGAGATCCCGCCAAAGCCCATCCGAACGCGTAAAATAGGTATAGCTGCCGTCATCGTTGTGCGTCAGCCCAAGCCCGAACGCCTTTACAGACGAAGCGCCCCGCTCGACCAGGGGAAATTCATGTTGGACGCCCCCGTCGTCGATCATCACGAGATTCCGACGATGCACATGCAGACGATGTGAGTAACTATGGGTCCAACCGAAACCGAGGCGTGCAACATTCAGCCGGCGCGCGCTGCTTTGGTAGCTCACACGCCATACAAATTTGAAGATCCCTGTGAGTTCGAATTCGCTGATGTCATGCATGACGCTGCCCGTCGCAACGTCAACGGGCTCACCTTCTTGTGTGCAGACGTCAGACGGTGCGGTCCCGTCTCCCCCAGCCGCGCCATCGCCGCCACCTTCGCCGTCAGCCCCTTGCTCGCCCCCCGCGCCGCTGCCGCCCTTGCCGCTGCCGCCGCCGCCGCCGCCGCCGCCGCCCATGACCCACGCGCCGGGCGCCATGCCGGGGATTGCGGGAATGTTGGGGACGGGTGCGGTGCGGGCCATCTGGCTTGGTCTCGGGGTTGGCTACGAGGTCCGGGGAGCCTAGCGCCACTCGGCGCTCGCGACAGCAGGAAGTTGACCCCTCGGGCGGCGTTTCTGTGCTTGCGTGCGAAAGCCGCACCGTAGGGGGTGCAGCCAGGCAGAGGCGCGGCTATGGTCCCGCCCGTGTCAGAGGAAACCGGACACTTTCGGCTGCGCGGGGAGCCCGTACCGGATGACGCGTTGGTGACGCGTTATCGGGCCGTGGAGCGAATTTCCAGCCCCTACGAGATCGTCGTCGACTTCTCGACCCTTGATCTGAGCTTCGAGATCGACAGCTGCATGCGCCAGCGGCTCAACCTGGAGGTCGTCGATGCGCGCGGCAACACCCGTTGGTTCGACGGCGTGGTGGATCGCGCCGAGTTCGTCGATGTGGTCGCCGAGCGATATCACTTCCGCGTGCGTATGAAGCCAGCCCTGTTCGCGCTCGCCCACCGGCAAAACTCTCGTATCTTCCAAGAGCAGACGATCATCCAGGTGATCCAGACCCTCTTCGACGAGGCGGGCTTCGCCGACAAGGTCAAGTGGCTCAACACGAAGACCTACGAGCCCGACGAGTTCATCGTGCAGTACCGCGAGAGCGAGCTGAACTTCGTGAGCCGGCTGCTGGAAGATCATGGAATTTTCTACTATTTCGGGCACGATGCCGAGGGCCATACCTTGGTGCTGGCCGATGACCACGCCTGCTTCACCGCCCAAGACGAGACGCCCCCCACGCTGTTTACGATGACCCAGGGCGTGGCCATCGGCAGCGAGCCCCTCGAGCACTTTCGACGCAAGCGCGCGCTGCGCACGAACGACGTGCACTTGCTCGATTACGACTTCGAGAAGCCCCAGGCCAAGCCCGAGGCCCAACAACCGGGCGAAGACGCCGTCCCCGCCCCCTATTACGAGTACGGGGCCGGCTTCAAGACGGCCGCCCACGGCCAGCTCATCGCCAGCGGTCGCATGCGCGCGCTGAGGCGCGACGCCGACACCGTCAGCGGAAAGAGCCGCGCCATCGGCCTGCGCATCGGCGTACCCTTCATCGTGGCCGGCGCCGCGGAGGCCGAGCTGAACGGCGGCTTCGTCGTCACCGAGCTCGTCACCGTGGGCCGACAGCATGTGAGCGACGAGGGCATGATCGCCTGCGAGAACGATTTTCGCGGGATCCCGGCCGAGACGCCTTACGCCCCACCGCTTCGCGCGCGTCGCCCGCGAATTCACGGCGTGCAGACGGCGATCGTCACCGGCTCGAGCGAGCAGGAGCAGGCGCTTCATGTCGACAAGTACGGACGGATCAAGGTGCGCTTCTACTGGGATCGCGTGGGCCAACAGGACCACACCTCGAGCTGCTGGATCCGCTGCTCGCAGGTTCCGCTCGGCGGCTCGATGATCCTGCCGCGCATCGGCTGGGAGCTCCCGATCGCTTTCATCGACGGCGATCCCGATCGCCCCGTGGTGCTCGGGCGCGTCTACAACGCCGAGAAGATCCCGCCCCAAGGCCTGCCGGCCGCCAAGGCGTCCGGCTCGCTCAAGAGCTGGAGCACGCCGGGCGGCGGCGGCATGAACGAGATCGGGATGAGCGACACCGGCGGCAGCCAGGGCTTCGGAGTGCACGCCCAAAAGGACTACAACATCACCATCGGCAACGACAAGACCGAAGAGGTGGCCGTCGACGAAGAGCACATGGTGTCGGTCAACGAGTCGCTCTCGGTCGGCTCGAACGAGACCATCGACGTGGGCGGCAACCAGTCGATCGACGTCGGCGCCAACCGCACGCAGAACGTTGGGGCCAACCAATCGATCGACGTGGGCGGCAACGACGCGAGCAACGCCACCTGCGACTTCGTGGAGAAGATCGACGGGAACCGCGACTACAGCGTCGGCGGCAACCAGACCATCATCGAGAACGGGATCCGCACCAGCGTCGAGGGCAACGTCACGCGAGAGATCGGCACCGCGCAGCTCAACGGCAGCATCGCGTCCATCCAGGAGACCGTCACCGGCGACTACAGCCACACCACCGGCGCGGTCACCGTTCACCTCGCGGTCGGTGACCACGGCGAGACGGTCGGCGGCAACAAGACGCTCACCTCCGTGGCGGCCGAGCTGCACATGACCAAGGCCAACCTCGAGCAGAGCTGCGACGCGAGCGTGACCAACCTGATCGGTGGTCTCCACTACCAGAAGCTCGGGGGCGATCTCGTCATCAAGGCGCCCATGGTCACCTTGCTCGGCGCGGTGGGCGTGTTCAGCGCCGGCGGCTCCTCGCTGAAGCTCGGCGGCGCGCCGGTCGTCATCAAGGGCAAGAAGATCGCGACCAAGGGCGCGTTGATCGTCAAAATGGGCGGTCAGATGAAGATGGGATGAGGATGAACGATGGCTGAAGTCAAAGTGATGATCCTCGCCTCCCTCGACGTGGACGGCGCCCCCTACCGGGTGATCCACTACGATCTGCGCGAGAGCTTGAGCGAGCTCAGCTCGCTGCGCTGCGAGGTGACCGAACAAGATCAGCTCCCGCGGAGCCCGAGCGAGCTGTCGGGCGCCATCGCCACGCTCACCCTGAGCCGCACCGACGGCGAGCAGGAGCGCAAGTTCATCGGGCGCGTCGTGTCGGCCGAGCGCAGCCCCGACACCGACGACGTCCGCACGCTGAAGCTTCACGTGGCGCCCGCGCCCTGGTCGCTGAGCAAGCGCGCCGACTGCCGCGTCTACCAAGAGATGAGCGTCGTCGACATCGCCAAGGACGTTCTCGACAAGGCCAGCATCACCAGCGACATGCAAGAGTGGAAGCTGACCGGCGACCACCCCGTACGCGAGTACATCACGCAATACCGCGAGCGGGACTTGACCTTTCTCCGTCGCATCCTGGGCGAGGAGGGGATCTATTTCTCGCTCGATCACAGCGGAACGACCGAGAAGATCGTCTTCGGGGACGACACCTCCGGCCTAGGCGACATCGAGGGAACGACCACCCTCCCCTTCCACCACGCGCAAGGCGCCGAGGAGATCCTGGACTGGGTCATGCGCGTCAAGCAGGTCCTCAGCGTGACGCCCGACAAGGTCACGATGCGCGACTACAACTTCGACCAGCCCAAGCTCGATCTCACGAGCGAGGTCGAAAGCGAAGACGAAGGCGAGCACGCGCTCGAGATCTACGACTACCCTGGCCGCTTCGCCGAGACCGCCGAAGGCGACACGCGCGCGCAGGTGTTGCTCGACAGCATGCAGGCCGAGCGCCACGTCGTGTCGGGCGAGAGCGGCGCGCTGACCTTGGTGCCCGGTTACCGCTTCTCGATCGAGAGCCACCCCTACGCGCCGCTCAACCAGGAGTACCTGGTGACGGGGATCCACATCGAAGGCGGCGAGCCCCGCCTCGGCGCCGCCAGCGGATCCGAAGGAGGGGGTAGCCAGCGTTACCGGTGCCGTTTCGAGGCCGTTCCCAACACCACGAGCTACCGGCCACCACGACGCCCTCGCGCCGCGCAGGTGATCGGTATGCAGACCGCCTTCACCACCGGCGCCGGCGGCGAAGAGATCCACACCAACGACAAGGGCGAAGCGAAGATCCGCTACCACTGGGACCGGCTCGGGCCCGAAGATGACGGGTCGAGCCTCTGGGTTCGCTCCAACCAGCTCGCCATCGGCGACTCGATGTTGCTCCCGCGGATGGCTTGGGAAGTGAGCGTCGACCACCTCGAAGGTGACCCGGATCTGCCGATGGTGATGGGCCGCATGTACAACGCCGTCACCCCACCGCCGTACAACCTGCCCGAAGAGGCCGGACAGAGTTCCCTTCAGACCGCCACCACCCCCGGCGGCGGCAGCAGCAACGAGTTCCGCTTCGGCGACAGCAAGGGCAGCGAGTGCATGTTCTTCAACGCCTCGTACGACATGACGGTCGATGTGAAGAACAACACCACGACCTCGGTCGGCAACAACTGTGCGCGCAGCGTTGGCTCCAACCAAGTCAAGAACGTCACGAACAGCTCGACGCAATCGGTCGGCTCGAACCAAACCATGAGCGTGGGCGGCAACCAGGATCTAAAGGTCGAGACGCTTCTCCAGGACGAGATCGGCGGCGACCATGCGCTCAGCATCGGCGGCAACCGCGACATGAAGATCGGCGGCGATCACAAACGTGATGTGGGCGGCAACAGCACCCTGGATGTGGGATCCATGAACACGGATTTGGTCGTGGGCTCCGTCACCGAGGACATCCTGGGCAACCTGGACCACACGGCCGGCGCCGCCATCGTGGAGCTCACCGTCGCGGATCGCAATTTGACGGTGGGAGGCAACGCGACGGAGACCGCCGGCGCGGCCAAGATCATCGCCGTCGGCGGAGGCCGAGGACTCGAGGTGGGCGGCACGATGATGCAAAAGGTCGCCGGAGCCATCATCAACGTCGCGAAGGGCGACCGCAAAGAATCCGCAGGGGCGACCTACACCGAGGTGGCGGCAGGAGCGCACGTGGTCAAGGCCGACAACATTACCATCGAGGCGAGCGGCCTCATCTCCTTGGTCATGGGCGCGTCGACGATCATCGTCTCACCGGCGGCCGTCGCGATCGCGGGCGTAAAAATCAAGCTGGACGGGGACGTGTCGGATCTCGGCGCGCTCGTGGTGGACAACTGATGCCCAGCAACTTCTCCGCCCAGTTTGTCATCGACGACGCCCCCGCCAACCGGGTGGTGAGATTTCGTGAAGCGCATCGCCTCGGCGAGCCGCCGGCACTTCACATCGAGGTGCGTTACACGATGGCGGTCCCGACCGTGAACATGGTGGGACACAGCGCCGTCTTGATCGCCAGCTTCGATGGCGGCGAGCCCCGGCAGTTTCGCGGCGTGGTCGAGGAGGCCAGCGTCATCGGCTCCTCGATCACCGACGATGGCGTGCACACCTACGAGCTCAAGGTCGTCCCGCGACTCAACGTCCTGACCCGCAGCGTCAACTCGCAGATCTTTCAGGAGCAAAACGTCGAGACGATCATCACCGCGGTGCTCGATGAGCACGGGATCAGCGATTACGAGTGGCGCCTCAGCGGGGACCATCCCGACCACGTCTACCGGGTGCAATACCAGGAGAGCGCCCTCGCCTTCATCTCGCGCCTCTGTGAGCAAGAAGGGATCTATTTTTTCGTCGAGGTCGACGGCGACAAGGAGAAGGTCATCTTCGCGGACGACAGCATGAGCGCCGAGCCCATCGAAGGCGACGATACGCTGCTCGTGCGCGGGCTCACGAACATGAACGCTCCCGGCGACTATGCGCTCGTGCCCAGCGACACGGTGCGCGTGCGCTCCGGCAAGTTCACGCTCCGCGACTACAACCACGAGAATCCCAAGCTCGACATGACCGCCGAGTCGGAGGCCGAGCTCGACACCGATCTGGAGGTGTACGACTACCCGGGCGAATACACCGAACCCGACCAGGGCACGGCGCTCGCCAAGGTGAAGCTCGAGGCAGAGCAGGCATGGCGCAACACCATCAAGGTCGTGGCGAGTTGCCCACGGATCACCGTCGGTCGCACCATGAAACTCGCGGACAGCGAGGATCTCGACGGCGAGTACTTCGTGATCGCGGCGACCCACGCATTTCAGGATGTGAGCCGCGAGGACGACGGAAACCCCGTCGACTTGAAGGTCACCGCCGTCCTCATCCCGAAGGATGTCCCCTACCGCAGCAAACTCAGCACCCCGCGGCCCGTCATCCACGGACCCCAAACCGCGCGCATGGTCGCGCCCGATGGCGCCGAGTCCGAAACGATCCACACCGACGAGCAAGGCCGCTGCAAGGTGAAGTTTCACTGGGACCGCAGTGACATCCAGAACGACAAGGCCTCCTGCTGGATGCGCGTCTCACAGATGCAGACCTCCGGCTCGCTCGTGCTGCCGCGCGTCGACTGGGAGGTCGTCATCGAGTTCCTCGAGGGAAACCCCGATCGACCCATCATCACCGGTCGCCTCTACAACGGCGTCTACATGCCGCCCTATGCCTTGCCCGAAGGAAAATCGCGCACCTCGCTGCAGACCGCGAGCACCCCCGGAGGAGGCGGCAGCAACGAGATCCGTTTCGAGGACAAGGCTGGCGCCGAAGAGATCATGATCCACGCGCAGCACGACGTGGTCATGAAGACGGCGAACAACAAGACGAAGACCGTCGGCAACAACGAGACGGTCAACGTCGAGGTCGACTCCTCGCTGTCGGTGGGCGCCGATCAGACCGTCAAGATCACCAAGGGCAACCAGAACACCATCGGCGCCGATCAGACCATCAGCGTTGGTGGAAACCGCGCCGTGGAGGTCAACGCCGTAACCGGGCTGACCGTCCATGGCTCCGCTGAGAGTTCTATCGGCGGCAACCAGTTCGAGATGGATGGCAACCCGCTCGAGGGCCTGCTCGCGCTCGCCGCGCAAAAGGCCCAGGAGTTTCTCGAGGCCAAGGCGGGGGAAGCCATCGCGGCCGTCCAGGGCCACGTGCAGGGTGCGGTCGATCAAGCCATGGGCCCGATCAACGATCTGACCGGCCAAGCTGAAGCCCTGGGCAACAACATGCAGGCGGTCGCCGACGGCGACATGAGCGCCATCGGCGGCATGGTGGGCGACGCCAGCGGGCTCCCGGGCGCCGGCGATTTCGCGCGCTCGCTCGGTGGTGAAGGCGAAGGTGGGGACGGGCCCAGCGGAGGACCGCTGTCCGACGTCGTCGAGGGCGGCAACATGATCACCGCGGCGGCAAACAATGCGGTCGAAGCAAGCGGGGCCGCCGCGACCGGCGCGGCCAACCAAGCCATCTCAGGCGGCGTCGGCGCCGCGCACAACGCGCTCCGCGGCGCGCTCGGATTCGATCCCATTGGCGGCGGCGGCGAATCGGGCGCCAACGTCGGCGGCCCCGAAGGAAGCGTCGACGCGGTCGAGGGGGAGGACCGCACCAAGGGACCGGGCCACGCCATCCGCAAGATCGCCGGTAATCACAACGAGACGGTCGGCTCGGTGAAGGTGCTCGCCGCCCTCGACGGCCTGAACACCAACGTGGCGGGCAACATGACACAGAACGCCGGCGCCGCGCACGTCGAGGTCATGGCGGGCAACCGCGCCGAGGCGATCGACGGCAACAAGACGGAAACCGCGCTCGGCCTCGTGGTGCTCAGCAAAGGCGGCGAGAGCGAAAAGGTCGCCGGCGCCCGCACCACCATGGTGGGCGGCGCCATCATCGACAGCCACAAGGGTTCGCACGAGATTGAAGCCGGGGCCCCCG
The DNA here is from genome assembly GCA_029941785.1 of Polyangiaceae bacterium. Taxonomy (GTDB): domain Bacteria; phylum Myxococcota_A; class Polyangia; order Polyangiales; family Polyangiaceae; genus JAPYTK01. The sequence continues at coordinate 10,882 of JAPYTK010000060.1, forward strand.
CAACCTTCATCGGCGCCTTCCACAAGATGGACGCCAAGGGAGCGATCACCCTCAAGTGCGGCGCGAGCGAGGTGGTGCTCGACGGCGGCGGCCTGACCATCACCACCCCAGCGCTCGCTATCGCCGGCGCCAAGATCCAATTGACGAAGAAGGTCAGCGAGGTCTGAGCAGGCGCTCGCCCCGGCGCTCGCCCCGGCGGCACACCGAGCCGCGTGGCACCGAGCCGGTAACCTCCGCGCCGCCCCCGTGATACGCTCCTTCGATGAGCGTTTCTCAACGAACAACGGTGTTTCGCGCCAGCCTTCGCCAGGGTTGGCTCCCCGCTTGCGCTGTCGCCGCCCTTCTCCTCGTCGCCGCCTGCGGCACCGACGCCACCTCCGCCACCTCGAGCGGTAGCGGGCCAGGCGGCAGCGGCGTCATCGACGCCGACAACGACGGTCACCCCGAGGGTCAGGACTGCGACGACAACAACGCTGCCATCTACCCGGGAGCGGACGAGACATGCGACGGCGTCGACAATGACTGCGACCAAGAAATCGACGAAGACCCTGTCGATGGCACCTTGTTCTACGCCGACGATGACACCGACGGCTTCGGTGATCCCGCCGTCGCCATCACGCGCTGCTCGCCGCCCGACGGCCACGTGAGCCAAGCGGGCGATTGCAACGACGACGACGCAAAGATCAACCCCGACGCCACCGAGATCTGCAACGGGATCGACGACAACTGCAACGACGCCACCGACGAAGGAGTCATCAGCGACGGCGACGGCTGCAAGGATCCCGGGCAGCCCGCTTTCCCTGGCGTCATCGACACCCTCACGGTCACCTTGCGCACGGACACCGGAACCAACGACGGCACCGACAGCAACGAGCTGTCCCTTTGCCTCAACGCCCAAGACTGTTTCGAGCTCGATTTGGCGGACGTCAACGACTTCGAGCGCGGCGAGAGCAGCACCTTCTATTTTGAGGGGATCGATATTGCACGGGCCGACGTCGATCGCATCGAGATCACCTCCAAAGGCGGCGACGACATGTATTCGCCGGCTTGCCTCGAAGTGCAGTTCGACGGCGAACACGTCTACTGCAAAGCTGACATGGGTATGAAGTTCGGCGACAACCCGGGCAACAGCGAGCTCGAATCGTGGGTCGATCCGATGGGCCTGCACGTGGACTGCACGAGCTGTTACCCCACCGGCCTCACCCACGGCCCGATGGTCGGCACGACGGGACCGGACCGCGTCAAGCTCTGGCTTCGCACCAACGCCACCCGCAAGGCCTCGCTTCGCGTCGCCGCGAGCACGGCCGCCCTGCAAGCCGCTCAGCCTGTCGCCCACGTTTACCCGGCGGTCGCCAACGACTACGCGCGCGCGGTCGACATCGAGGGCCTCGAGCCGAACACCACCTATTTTTACGACGTCGAAACGGCCGGCGAGCGCAGCGACGCCCGCTATTTCACCACCGCCTCCCCGACGGACAGCGCCACCAAGCTGCGCTTTTCCTTCGGCTCATGCAGCAAGGTCGCCAGCCAACCCATCTTCGCCCACATCCAGATCGCCAAGCCCGATCTCTTCTTTTTCATCGGAGACAACCACTACGCCAACAGCGACGATCTGGGCTCCCTGCGGTGGTACTACCGCTGGTCGCTCGAGCGACCCCAGCGCAAAACTCTCGTGAGCCTGATCCCCACCCTCGCCACCTGGGACGACCACGACTTCACCGGCAACAACACCAACGGTTTCGAACCGGGTAAGGACACCGCCCTTCGCGTCTTCACCGAGTACTGGGCGAACCCGAGCTTCGGCACGAGCCAATCTCCAGGGGTGTTCACGCGCTACGACTACGGCGACATCAGTTTCTTTTTTCTCGATGATCGTTACTACCGCGCAACGGACGGCACCCTGCTCGGCCAGAACCAGACCAACTGGCTCGTGAGCGAGCTCAAAGCCTCGAACGCGACCTTCAAGTTTCTCATCAGCGGAAGCCAGTTTACGCTGCATGGCTCGGCCGATTCCTGGGCCTCCTTCCCCTCAGCCCAAGATGCTCTCTTCGACGTCGTGCGTGACGAGAAGATCAACGGCGTGGCTCTGCTCAGTGGCGACGTGCATTACTCGGAGTTTCGCCTCATTCAGCGGAGCAATCAGGGCGGATACGACATCCCCGAACTGACCAGCTCCCCCCTCGCAACCACCAACTCGAGCTGTGGCAGCAACGATTCAGAACGCCTCAGCTGCTTCGACGACGACGACTACTTCATTCAGGTCGATGTCGATACGACCGCCAACGATCCGGTCGTTCAGGCCGCGATCATCGACTCGGCCGGCGCTTCAAAGGCGACCATGTCCTTCGCCCTGTCTGAAGTGTCCATGTAGCCAGGCAGCCTGACTGCACGAAACTGCACTTTTGCAGCATAAGGCGCTGGTCTGTCCCGCCCACAAAGCGTAGATTTTGACCATGCTTCATCGTGATCTTCGTTCCTTTCTCCCCCCCGGCCTCGGCCTGCTCGCCCTCGTCGCCGGCCTGATCGCAGCGTGCGTCGTCGTCGAAGAAACGACGCCCGATGGCGACAAGACGACGAGCACCGGTCAAGGGGGCATGGTGGGCAGCGGCGGACAGGGAGGCAGCGGAGGCACTGTGCCGGAGACCTGCTGGTTCGACGAGATCGAACTGAAGAGCTTTAACACCGAAGGCCCCTTCGGTATCAACCGCCACGCCTTCGCCGACGATTTCACGCTTCCGCTGCGAGGCGGCGAGTCGTGGACGCTGAGCGAGAACTTCAGCAGCTGCGACAATTACGTCTTTCTCACCAACGCCCGCAACAACTCGGACCTCGACTCGACGTCCGTCTGGGCGCGAGACATCGACCAGCTTTTTTGGCGCTCGCCGCCCAACGTGCACTACTTTTTTGTGCCCGCACGAAACAACGCGGACGCGGCAGCCGAAATCGAGGCGCTCGCGACCGTCATCGCCGACGCCATGGCGAAAGCGGACGAGGCGACCGCGGCGTACTGGGCGCCTCGCATGCACGTGGCCGCGGGGCACTCCTCCTCGATCGGAGGCTGGCTGACCACGATCCTCGCGGGTCAAGGACGCGCCGGTTTCGGCATCGACCGCCGACAACAGGTCCGCCTGCTCGGCAGCTTCGCCGACGTCACCCGCTACAACAGCCAGCTCAAGGCCGCGGACAAGTGGCCGTGGGAGAACAACATGTCCTACGCCGCCCACGAGGCGCGGCAGTACAACTACGAGGCCAAGCGCGACGCCCGCCTCGCCGCAGAAGAAGGCGTCACCATCGTCACGGCGTGGGAGGGCGAGGTGCTCAAGCCCTGGGTCGAGAAGGAGATCGAGTTTCCCGATGCCGCCGCGATGGCCACCTTCGACACGCTCGAGATCGATTTGTGGATGGATTGCGCCGATCCGAACGGGCCCGAGTTTGGCAGCTGCGGCGCCTGGGACTACCTCTCTCACATCTACCTGAAAGACGAGACGGAGCCCGACAAGAAGACCGAGCTGGCGCGCTTCATCACCACCTACCACCGCGAGGGCCGCTACATCGTCGACGTGACGCCCATGATGGTGCACCTGTTGAAGGGTGGAAAACGCACCCTCCGTTTCGACATCAGTCCCGAATGGAACCAGCAAGCCTACCTCACGAAGATGGACTTTCGCTTCTCCAACCGGAGCAAGGGTTACGCCCCCCGCCAGGCGACCTTCCTCTACGGCGGCGGCAGCTTCAACGATACCTACAACGATCAGTTTTCGCCGATCGACGTCCCCATTTCCGCCGCCGCCAAACGGGTCGAGCTATGGGTGGTCATCAGCGGTCATGGCATGAAGACGGGCAACTGCGCGGAGTTTTGCCGCCACCAACACGAGTTCACGATCGGCACCGCGAAGTACATGGAAGACCATGAGACGGTCGGCAACCAAGAAGGCTGCATCGACGAGATCGAAAACGGCATGGTCCCCAACCAAGGCGGCACCTGGTGGTTTGGACGCGGCGGCTGGTGCCCCGGACAGCAGGTCGAGCCGTGGATCGTGGACGTTACAAACGACGTCACGCCCGGCGAAACCGCGACCATCAGTTACAAGGCCTACCTCAACGGCAATCCGCCGCCGGCCGACTCGGGCAACATCGTGATGACGAGCTACCTCGTCGTCCACGAGTAGTTTGCCAGCGCCCCCGCCGCCGCGCGGAGCTAGAACGCCGTGAGCGCACGCCCGCAAGCAGACATCAGGCTCGCGGCGTCGTCGCAACCGCGCTCCGCCACGGCCGCAGCGAGGTTGCTCAGATTGCCAAGAGCGCTGAAGGTATCTTCGGGTCGCAATCCTCCACCCTCGATGGTCGTGATCGTCAGTTCGGCAGCCAGCTCGCGCAAACGGGAATCGCCCTCGCCCTCGCTCACCGCCATGCCGTCAGCGCAGGCCATCGTGGCGCAGAGTTCGAGGAGCGCGCGGGCAACCAGAGGCTCGGCGGACTTGCGGCTCGCTGCTTGACGGGCCAACCACGCGGCTCGGTAGCTCAATCGATTGTGGTCGACGAATTGCTCCTCGCGAGCCACAGCCTGCGCCTGCACCACGTGGGCCAAGGCCATAATCGCAGCGGCAAGCTCTGTTGGACGTTCGAATACGGCTGGCCACATGCGCTCGATTTGATCGACCGTGCGGCGCAAAGAGCCAAAGCTGCGCTTCTCCCCAAGTCCGGCAAGCACCTCGCAGCTCCCGGCGATCCCTCGCATGGCACGTACGATGCGTGACCCTTGTTGTCCGCGGCCCGGTGCGAGATCGAACCAGCTGCTCTCCTGAGGGTGCTGCTCGAGCAAAGACTCCGTTACGTTGAGCGCCTCGTCGACGACCTTCCAGGCATCGTCCAGCTCGGGCTCGCCGTCCCGGGGCTTGATGGAGAGCAGCCCGCACGCCGCCCGGGTCACCAGGCCAACGAGCGAATACACCATGACGATCATCATTCGATCGTGGCCCGGCTCATCGGGGCTGCACCACTGACGAAAGCGCGCCGACGCACCACAGGCGGTCGCTAGTACAGGCGCAGCGAGCACGTCGTGGGCATCGAGCTGCGGACTGTATGCCAGCACACGATGGATCAATGCCGCGGAGGTACTCGCAAGCTGCCGCGCTGCCATGTTCGACCGCGGACAGGTCGAACGGTCGCGCTCGAGCTGGTCCATGAGCCGATCGGCGACGGAGAAGTACTCACGACACGCCCAGGCCAACCCTTCGTCTGGCTGAAACCACGTTGGCGCATCGGCCAGCGCCTTCTGTTCGAGATACCGAACGAGCGCGAGGCGTTCTTCCAGGGGCACGGCGCCCGCTTCGAGCGCGTGGAAAGCTGTCAATAAATGACGGCGCATGGAGTCTGCATCGCTGCCGTGACGCGGCGCGCATGTCTGACTCGGAGCGCCGTCGAATGGCGGGATAATTTCGACGGCAGAATGCATGGGATGTGATGCTCATCCAGTGGTACGGCCAGTTTCGCAAAAGCTTGAATGCTCGGCCTTGGGGAGCGTCCCTTCGGTAAGCGATGCGCTCTATGTCCTTGATATCACGCGGGAATACCACACGTCCTAGGGCTCCTGTTGAGGTTGCCCTCACGCGCCAGCACCGACACTGACGAGGCAAACTCAGCTCCTGAGCGCCTGCGCGCATGCATCTCGACCGAGCTGAACACCCGGTCGCGGGCGAGCGACCACGCCAAGGTCTCGCTGCCACGTGAGTCAGATAGTATGCTGGAGGGGTGCGATCCTTGCTCGTGTTGCTCGCCCTTTCGGGGGCTCTTGTCCTGTCCCTCGGGAAGGTGGCTCGGGCGCAGGACGACGCCGCAAAACTCGAGGAGGCCAAGGAACTCTTTCGCAAGGGTAACGTCTTGCGAAAGGCAGGCGATTGCAGCCGAGCTTTGGAGTACTACGCCAAATCACGCAGGCGCGTGGCATCGGTCGCCAACACCCTCAATGGGGCAATCTGCCTCGATCGACTTGGCCGGCTCGACGAGGCTCTGCAGCTGTACGAGAGCGTTCTGATCGACTTTCCCGCTGCCGTGAGTGATTCCAACCGCAATGCCTTGGCGCCAAAACTTCGGCGTCTTCGACAGAGTGTCGGTAGCGTGGATGTCGCATCGAACACCCGCGGCCAACTCGTGATCGATGGGCGACCGCGCGGCCGCCTTCCGCTGCTCAGCCCCGTACGCGTGATGCCTGGTGAACACACCGTCGCTGTCATGGCAGAAGGATTCGTCCCCTTCACGCGACGGCTCGTGGTCCAGATCGGCCAAACCATCCACGTGGTCGCGAAGCTCGACGCCCTCGCCAATGCTGGGACGCTTCGAATCGCCAATCCCGCCCTCAAAGGGGCAAAGGTCTACATTGATGGCGCGCATGTCGCGACCGCGCCCTGGGACGGCAAGCTCGCTCCGGGCCGTTACATCGTCTTCTTGCGCCGCGACGACCAAGGATCAGCCCCGCAAACGCTCACCATTGTCGACCGCCGCCAAACCGTCTTCACCGATGCCTTGTCGAGCCTTGGCCCTGGACAGCGATTCGGTGTGCAGCCTCGGGAAGCCCGACTGACCATCGATGGCGTCGAGGTGGCGCGGGGTCGTTGGCAAGGGCGCCTACCGGTCGGAGAGCACGTCGCCGAGGTGAGCGCAGCGGGTTACCAGACCGCCACCAGGCGTTTCGACGTGAAGGCCGACCACGCGAGCGATCTGTCCGTGAAGCTGAAGGTCGACAGCACCCACCCCCGCTGGCAAAAACCTCGCGTCCCGGGAAAGCTCTGGTTCGAGACCTACGCCAGCCTGCCCTTCACATCCGGACTGAACAGTCACGCCGAAGCGTTTTGCGACGACGGCCGCTGCACGGCGAACGAAGAGGCCCGAGGCTACGCCACCGGCGCGCGTGTCGGCTACGAGTGGGCGCAAGGACTGTCCGTCTACGGCGGCGGCGGGTACCTCAGCCTTTCCAAGAGTTTGAGACGTGAGCTTACTATCCATCAACTGGGGCCGCCCCCCGCCACGGCCCGATACTCCTTGGCAGACTACCTGCAATTGTCCGGTCCGCTCATCGAGATCGGAATGGCCTACCGCCACCGAATCAACGACATTTTCTCCGCCCGGGCCCTCGCGACCATCGGCGTGATGTTCACCACAAGCGCAGACACGATCGGTGGCCATGTGCAACAGGGGCCCAAGGTGGCTTTGGCCAAGGTCATCGGCTCGGGGGAAGCCATGCGCGGCGTAGACCTGTTCATCTCACCGGAACTACAAGTGATGGCGTTCTTCGCGGGGTTTTACGCAACGCTCGGCTTCGGAGCCACGGTGATGGCGCTCGAGGGGCCAAAGAGCGCCTCGGAGCCAGCCACGCACCAGGGTGAATTGGTCGTGGTCGGTTCGGACTCGTGCAAAACGAAAGGCGCGCTCGCCTGCCTCGCCGGTAGCGATCAGCTTGCAAACGAGCGTGGCTACGGCCCCTTTGTGTTCTGGCGGCCCGCACTGTCACTCGGCTATGCTTTTTAGCCTGGCCGACTTTTCATCCCAAGCTCACGCAAGCCCCTCCTCCCCGCCGCTGTAGGGAGTTATACTGTTAAAGACCCATGCCTCCGGCATCTACCAAAGCCCCACCGGTGGGCACCTGCCTCAGCGGCGGCTACGAACTGACTCGTTTTCTCGGGGCCGGCGGCATGAGCCACGTCTACGAGGCGAGGAATCCCGACGGCGAGAGTGTCGCGGTGAAAGTCCTGCTTGGCGTGCGCGGCAGCACGTCCGAGAGTAGCAGTCGTTTCGCGCGGGAGGCGCAAATCGCGGGCGACTTGGATCACCCCAACCTCGTCCCCGTTCTCGCGAGCGGTACCGACAAGAAGCTCGAAGTGCCCTACATGGTCATGCCCCTGCTCAGCGGGCTGGACCTCGCCGCGCTCATCGCTCGGGTTGGCCCCTTGCATCCCACGATCGCCGTACGGATCATTCGCCAAGTCTGTTCCGGACTCACCGCCGCACACGATAGTGGGGTCGTCCATCGCGACATCAAACCCGGGAACATCTTCCTCGACCACGACTCGACCGGCCAGGTCCAAGCCCGGCTCCTCGACTTCGGCGTTGCCAAACAGGTGCAGTCCGACCAAAGCCTCACCCGGAGCGGAACGATGATCGGAACCCCGGTCTACATGGCACCGGAACACATTAGCGAGGCGAAGCATGTCGATCACCGCGCCGACATGTGGAGCCTGGGACTCACCCTGTACAATGCCTTGACCGCCTACGTTCCGTTCTCCCACTTGGATAGCTACACAGCCATCGTGCTCGCGGTGCACCAGGAGTCGATTCCCCACATTCAGGACGCCGCGCCGTGGCTCGATCCTGCCCTCGCCACAATTGTTCACGGCGCGCTACTGCGCCTGGTCGAGCGAAGGTGCCCGGACAGTCAGACCTTCGCCGATGCGCTCGCTCCTTTCAACGGTGGCGAAGATACGATTGGAGCCGAGCAACTCGTGGCCGCCGACCCTGCTCTTCGGCGGACGGATCGACAGCGGGCGCAACTGAGCGAATCGTGGGTTGCCATCGGTCCGCAGCACGAGATCCCCGAGGTCGAAGTCGACGAGCCCGACGATCTGCTCAACCGAACTATCGGAGGCCAATACACGCTCAAGCGGCTCATCGGTGATGGAGGCATGGGAGCGGTGTACGAGGCCCACGCGAACGATGGTGCCCGGGTCGCGCTCAAGGTCATCAAGAGTGGGCCGCAGGGCATGAGCCGCCGCGCACGGCTGCGCTTCATTCGCGAGGCGCGGTTGCTCATCGACATCAAACACGAAAACGTGGTGCGCGTCCTGGACGCGGATACCGACGCCGAACGGGAACAGCCCTTCATCGTCATGGAACTTCTCCAGGGCCGTGATCTTCAGTCGTACATCAATGAGCACAACGCCCTGGAACCGGGCCCTATTGCTCGCCTCTTCGCCACGGCTTGCCGCGCCCTGGGAGCCGCCCACGAACTGGGCATCGTGCATCGCGACCTCAAACCGGCCAACGTCTTCCTTCACGAGCACGTCGACGGCAATCTGACGGTGAAGGTCTGTGACTTTGGCGTCGCCAAGCGACTCGGCGTGGGAAACAACGACACGACAGCCGTCACTCACACCGGCGGCGTGGTCGGTTCCCCGGTCTACATGTCGCCCGAGCAGACCAAGGATGCGGGGGCCATCGATACGCGAAGCGATATCTGGAGCATGGGGATCGCGCTTTACCAGGCGCTGAGCGGAGACACACCGTGGTGCGCATACGGCACCGTCGGGCAGCTCATCGTCGCCATCTGCACAGAAGAACTCCCCCATCTCCAAGATACCGCCCCGTGGATCAGGCAAGGGCTCGCCGAAGTCGTGCACAAGGCGCTCGCGCGGAGGCCCGAGATGCGTTTCCAAACCGCCGAAGAGTTCGCAAAGGCCCTCGATCCCTTCGCCGACGATGCGCTGAATCGCCAGCAACTGGTCGCCGTTCGGCGGCGCGAGCGAAAACACGTCCGCCAACGCGCCGCACCACCCGATTCCATCACCATGGAACACGCCGCCGTCATGAGCCACACGGTGCAAGACGGCGCCACGACCGCAACCGTCGACCGAACTCGGGCGTTCGCGGCCGCAGCCGCGGCGATGCTGCTCGTCAGTGGCAGCCTAGCGTATCTGCTGTTGGCCCCGTCCTCGACGAAACACGACGCCCCTCCCATGGCAAAGGCGAGCAGCGTCCCGACAGCACCCTCAGCCGCGCCGCCGGTGCGACTGCAAGCGCGCGTACCCGTCCACCCTGCCAGCGCCATCGTCACAGTCAACGGACGGCTCGAAAAGTTGGAAGGTGGCGCGTTTCGCCTCCAAGGCGAGGCTGGTGACAGCTTCGACGTCGTCGCGGCCGTCGATGACCGCAAAACGAGTTTGAAGCTCATCCTCTCGAAGGATGGGCGAGTCTCCCCGGCGAGCATCACGGTGCCGAGTTCATCGGCCGCGCCGCACCGGGCGCCGTCGGCTCGACCATCATCGACCAAGATCCCACAAGCCAGGAAGAGGGCACCGAAACGACTCCCACCTCAAGCGAAACCGTCGGCCGTTGCCACAGCCAAGCCGAGCGCGGCGCCCCCTGCACCGCCGCCGACGGAGCTCAAACCGCGAGACGAGTGGCAATGAACAGGCCGTCGCGAACTGCAGACGCCTTGGCAGCGAGCGCATAACCTCTTTATGCTCTCGGTATGCCTGGCGACTCCATCGACGCAACGCGTGAGCACACGCTGCCTCAACAACCGCTGACCGCCTCGGGTCAGCCGGTGCTCATCAGCGCCTTTCCGCAATCGACCGCCTCGCTCCTGCCCACTTTCGGTCTCGAGGTCGGCCGCAAGTGGTTTGGCGAATTTGACGTCGTCGATCCTGAAATATCAGGAAAACACCTGCGCTTCACGAGAGCCGGCTCTACGGTCCACGTCGAAGACACGGGCTCACGAAACGGGACCTGGCTAAACGGCCAGCCGCTGGCGCGGGGCGAGCAGGTTCCCCTGGCCGATGGCGCGATCCTGCGACTCGGTCGAACGCTGCTCGTGTTCCGCGAGCAATTTCATGGTTCGGTCGAGCCCGACGACGCGTTTGGTTCGATGGTTGGCCCTTATGGTCTCAGGCGCGTGCGGCGTGCCCTCGATGCCCTTCAGCGCAGCCAGCCGCGCAACATCCTGATCCACGGCGAAACCGGCACCGGCAAGGAGCTGATGGCGCGCAATGTCGCCCGTACCCTCGGTCGTCAGGATCCCTACGCGGCGGTCAACGTGGCGGGCGTCGCTTCCGGTGTCTTCGAGTCTCAATTGTTCGGTCATGTGGCTGGAGCCTTCTCCGACGCTCGGCAAGCCGCCAAGGGCATCGTCCAGACACACGACGGCGGCGCCGTCTTCCTCGACGAAATCGGCGAACTCCCGCTCCCGCTTCAGCCCAAACTTCTCCGCCTCCTCGAGAACCGCGAGGTCCTGCCCGTCGGAGCCGATCGACCGACCGTGGTCGACGTCATCCTCGTCGCCGCGACCAACCGAGACCTCAACGCCATGGCGGAGGAAGGGACGTTTCGACGTGACCTCTATGCGCGTCTCGCCGAAGCACAGATTTCGCTGCCACCCCTGCGACAACGCAGCGAAGATCTGTATGCCATCGCGCGCGCGCTCCTGGACGCGGAAATCCAGCCGATCCGCATGGAGGACATCGAAGTCGAAGCCATCGAACGAATGATGCTCGATCCCTGGCAAAACAATGTGCGCGGCCTCATCGCGCTGTTCAGCCAAGTCCGCGCCATCGACGACGCACGCGGCCTTCGCAAGTGGGCCATCGACGAGGTTCTCGGCACCTTGTCCGCCCCGGCGAGCAGCGGTCATCTCTCCAAAGCGCTCATCGACGAGGCCATCACGGCCTGCGATGGCAATGAAACGCAAGCAGCACGGCGACTGGGCGTCACCCGGGGTAAATTGCGACGTTTTCTCGCTCGCCTGGAAGACGAACCGGCTGACTAGGCGCCTGTCCCGTCATCCGGCGGCCGAGCGACAGCTTGGATCGGCAGTCCGCTGAGCTCGGCCACGCGCTCGGCAAGAATGTGTGCGTCGCCGAGATCGGACATCTCCCGCAACGGCACCTGGTCCCCATCTTTCGGAACGAGCACGACGACACACGAGGCGACGGAATCCTCCGCGAGTCCAGGATCCGCATCGATCGAGATCGTTCGTACTCCCACATACTCGTCGAGTGACGCCTCCTCGACGCGCGGACCTCGGAACAACCAAGGGCGAAACGTCAACATGCGAAGCACGCGCTCCTCCGGCAGCAGCCACAGCTCTCGCCGACACGCAGCCAACACCGCACCAAAAACGAACAAGGGCAGCAAGGCCAGCACATATCCCTTGATAGCCGGCCACACCGCCCCCGCGTGGAAGGACCCCGCCACCGCTGACACGATTCCCATGACGAGCAGCCCACCACCGATACCGAACGCCACCACAGCTCCGGCCGTGCGACCGCTCTTTCGTCGTATCAAGAAGGGTTGAGCTGCTTCAGCATCCATCACTGGGCTCGTTAGCAAAGATCACCGCCGGTGAGAATTGTCGACTACACTCGTGGACCGTGAAGATCCTGAGTCGGTTCACAAAAAGGAAGCAACGTTCGGTTGTTTCGTCGCGACGACCGCTCGACGACAAGGGCCTGCTTCATGACATCGGAGCGAGCATCTTGGATATCGCAGGGACCGCGGGAGGCATGGGCATCCTCTTTGGCCGCATTCTCTCGCGCGCCGCCGCATTCAAGCTCGACCGAGACGAGATGATGCGCAATCTGTACCGCATGGGCGTGCAATCGATACCCATCGTTACCGTGACCGCCCTTTTTACCGGGGGGATCATGGTCGTTCAAGCCGCCCCGCTCGTTCAGCGCCTCGGCGCCCACGGGCTTCTCGGATGGGGCGCCGGCTTCGGTACGCTGCGCGAAATCGCCCCGCTTCTCACTGCCCTGATGATCAATGGACGCGTCGGCGCGAACAACACCGCCGAACTCGGTACGATGGTGGTCACCGAACAAATCGACGCCTTGCGCATCTTGGCCATCGATCCCATCTCCTTTTTGGTTGCGCCACGCATGCTTGCCATCGTCGTCACCATGTTCGTATCGACCATCTTCGCCGACGTGCTCGCCCTTCTCGGTGCCGCATGGATGGGTGATCTACTGCTCGGCGTCGCACCCACGACCTTCTACAATGGCCTCACGAGCGGACTGCTGGGGATCGGCGACATCACCAGCGGTCTCGTGAAGAGCGTGTTGTTCGGGATCGTCGTAGGGCTCTCGAGTTGCCACTTCGGCCTGCAGGTTCGCGGTGGGGCCCCCGGGGTCGGCCGAGGGGTCAACGCGACGGTCGTCGCCTCCGCAGCGGGCATCTTCGTGCTCGACTACCTTGCCTCCTTCACCCTTTGATCGAACCGATGCCCCCCTCACCCCAATCGCTGCCCGTGGAAACGACCGGGGCCTCCTGGCTCGACCGCCGGGCCCACGCGGTCGGCAAGCTCGCCTTGCACGCCGGCCGCGACGCCCTGGGCTTGTACCGCGTATTCGTGCGCACCCTCTACTACTGTGTTCGAGGTCGGCGCGAACCAGGCGCGGTGTCGTATTACATGTACGAAATCGGCAACCGCTCTTTGTTCTTCCTGACGGTGGTGATGGGTTTCATCGGCATGATCATGGTTTATCAGGGAGGCACCCAAACCAAGCGCGTGCTTCCCGAACTGAGCATGCTCGGCCCGACCTACCTCGAGTTGTTGGTCCGCGACCTCGCGGCATCCATCGGCGCCCTGATGCTCGCGACCCGCGTCGGCGCTGGCATCGCCGCGGAGATCGGCTCGATGGTGGTGACCGAGCAGGTCGACGCCCTGCGCATGTGCGCCGCCGATCCCATCGACTACCTGGTCAAGCCTCGCTTCATCGCCAGCCTCATCATGACGACGTGTTTGGTGATCTACGGCGCCGCGATTGCCTACCTCACCGGCATGCTGACCGCAGAATTGATGTTCGACGTCAGCCCTTACACCTTCAGCAACCTCACCTTGGTGGACGCCGGCGATCTGGCCACAGGCCTGGCCAAATGCATCGCCTACGGGGCGGCCATTCCCATCGTCTCAGCCCACGCAGGCCTCTCGACCCACGGAGGCTCCGCTGGCGTCGGCGAAGCCACGACCCGCGCCGTCGTCAACAGTTCGCTCGCCGTCATCGCCCTCAACCTGCTCATCTCCGCCACGAGCTTCCTGGTCCTCGGAGCCTAAACGTCGTGACCCCCCTCGGACAGCCGTGGCGCCTGCAACGCCGCTAGGGGATGGGCCCATCCGCCCGACCCTCGATGAACTGCCGCACGACCGCATCGTCCGCCTGCCGAAACGCCTCGGGGGTGCCCGCCAGACGCACGTAGCCCTCGTAGAGCATCACGATACGGTCGGCGATCGAGAAGATACTCACCAGGTCGTGGCTGACGACAATGCTCGTCACGCCCATCTTGTCGCTCAGTTCGCGGATCAGCGAATCGACACGGCGCGCGCTCACCGGGTCGAGGCTGGTCGTCGGCTCATCGAAAAGCACGTAGGACGGGTCCAAGGTCAGGGCCCTGGCAATCGCAACCCTCTTGCGCATTCCGTCGCCAAGAGCGGCAGGAAGTCGATCGGCATATTCCGCCATGTGCACCTGCTCAAGCCGACGAAGGGCCTCGCTGCGCGCCTCGGCTTGACTCATGTCGCAGTGTTTTCGCAGCGGCAAAGCGACATTTTCCACACAGCTCATCGAGTCGAACAGGGTCGCGTGTTGGAAGACCATGGCGCATTTTTTCCGGACCTCGAACATCTGCGCCTCGCTGAACTGGCTGATCTCTCTTCCGTCGAGCCAGATTTCCCCTTCGTCCGGTGCGAGGAGCCCCACCAAGTGCTTGATGATGACGCTCTTGCCCGCGCCGCTCTGCCCGATGATGAAAAGCACTTCTCCGTCCTGAACGTCGAAGGACACACCACGCAGGATGTGTTTGTCCCCAAAGGACTTCTTGAGGTCGCGGTAGGAGATCATGGCAGAACAAATCGGCGCGTCTGGCCCAAGCCTAGCCCCATTTCCCGTGGAGCGGGTTATGATGCCGCAGCATGTCGCCCGCCCGGTCCATCGAAGTCAAAGTCGGTCTGCTCATTCTGAGCGCCATCGTCTTGCTCGTCGCCTTCATTTTGGTGATGGGTGGGCTCTCTTTCCAACCTACCTACGAACTCAAGATCGGCTTCGACAATCCCGGCGGATTGCAGAGCGGAGCACCGGTGAAGATCGCCGGCGTCAAGGTTGGCAAGGTCAAGCAAATCGATTTTCGGGCCACGAACCGAGCCGAGAAAAAGGGCGAGCGCGGCAGCCTGGTGAGCGTCAACATCGGCGTCGAGAAGCGCTACCAGAGCAGCATTCACGAGGATGCGACCTTTTACATTACGACCCAAGGC
>JAPYTK010000061.1 GCA_029941785.1 Polyangiaceae bacterium
GCGTGTTGCCGTTGCACGCCGCTCCCTCCGCCAACGACGGGTTGCTCGGCACGCCGGCTGTGCACACGTCATTCGTGCACTCGTTGTTGTCGATGGGCAGGTCCCCGTTGTCGTCAGATTCGGTGCATTGGTTGTTGCCGTCGCAGGCTGGCTGCTGGCAATTGCCCGCCACGCTAGGGCAGTGCTGCACGTGATTCGTCGTACAATCGACGCAGTCGGGGTTGTTCGCCGCGCCGTCGCAGACCTGGCTGTTCATGTTGCACGCAGCCCCCTCGTTCTTCGAGGGGTTGCTCGGAGTGCCATTGTTACACACGTCGAACGTGCACTCGTTCATGTCGTCCGGCACATCGCCGTTGTCGGTGTTGCCGTCGGGATCACAACTGCCCTGATCG
The DNA here is from genome assembly GCA_029941785.1 of Polyangiaceae bacterium. Lineage (GTDB taxonomy): Bacteria > Myxococcota_A > Polyangia > Polyangiales > Polyangiaceae > JAPYTK01. Next base: position 393 of record JAPYTK010000061.1, read on the forward strand.
CATTTCGGCGTCCCGCAGTCGCCCGCAACATTGTTCATGCACTCGACGTCGGTCACGCAGCCGACACACTGGCCATCGAAACAATACGTCGGATTGTCGCACCCCGTCGGTGAAGTATTGTTCGGCCCGTCGACCACTTCGCCGCTCGCGCAGATCTTGCACACGTTGGTGGGCAGGTCGAGGTCATCGATCTCGATGGTGTCGTCGCAATCGGCGCTGCAGATGATGCCGCATTCGCTCGTGCACACGCGATTCTGGCAGTTGCCCAGCTCATTCGACAGATCCTGGATCTCGCCCACCGCATCGCACGTTCGGCTGCAGATGTTGCTCGTGGTGTCGCATGAGAACGCGGTGAGGCAGTCGTTCGCGACGCCGCCCGAGACGCACTGCTCGTCAATGTTGCACTCGCCGCATTCGCCGGCAGCGTTGCAATGGCCGGCCGCACACAGAGCATCGAACTGTGCGAACACGATGTGAACCTTGTCGCCGGCAAACGTATCGGCCCCCTGCTGATCGCAGACCGTCAGCCGACAATCGTTCGTCGCCGTCGCGTCCTGGATCACGGTACCGTCAGGCTCGTAGGTGAGCTCGCACTTGGAGGTGGCCGCGTTGCACTGGTAGCTCGAGCACACGACCTCCGCCTGGGGGCAGTCGCTATCGGTCGCGCAGTCGACGATGCACGCCCCGTCACCATCACAGGAGCCGGGCTGCCCGGTGTCCTGATCTTCGCAAAGCGTGTCAGCAGCGGCTTGCAGCGTGTTGAACTCGCCGTCGGCACACACTCGCCACGCGCACACGCCAGCAACGAAATCGGAGAAGTTCCCGGCCGCCTCGGCCTGGCACCGCCCTTCGGTGTCGCAATAGTTTTTCGTGCACGGGTTGCCATCGTCGCAGCTCACATCCGAACTGCATTGAGCCTCGAGATCGCCGCCGCGGGGCAAGGTGCATCCGGAAAGGGAATGTGCCGCGGCAAACAGGGCGAAGATCGTCCCCGCAACCGCTACCCTCCACCTGCGCACACGCACGTTCGTCATCGCCGTCCTCTCCGACACCACCTTGAGGGGAATTGTGACACGGACGGCCAACAGAAGCCATCGACGATGATGGTGCCACTACAATCAGGAACTTGGCGGCTGGTAGACCCGCGCATAGCGCCGCGCGGCTCGCTCCCAGCTCACGTCCAAACGCATCATGCGTCGCCTCACCCGGCCCCAGCTCGTGGTTCGCATCAAACTGACCGCCCTGCCGACGGCCCCAGCCATGTCCTCAGCGCTGCGCTCGTCAAACAAGAATCCTGTACCGGTGTCGCCGTGGCTGTCGCAATCGACGATGGCATCACGCACGGTCGTGGTCGCATAGGCGATCGGCGCCGCTCCGTAGCGCTGGGCCGCGCGAAGCGTGTCATCGATCCGCTCGCTCGAGCTCGCGAAGACAACGCCATCGGCCGCCGCGAGCAAGCGATGCTTCATCTCCTCGGTGATCGAACCCAGAAACCGTACCGACTCCGAGTGGGCAAGCGCGACCTGCTCCAACTTGTTTTCGAACGACTCCTCCCCGGTGGCCTCGACATCGCCGGCGATGATCAGAAGCGAGTCCGTCGCCTCGATCAGGCCCACAGCATCGGCGAGTTGGTCGCTTCCTGCCTCCGCCGAAATCGGACCAAAACTCACGAACAGCGGTCGTTCGGGATCGAGAGGTAGATCGAGATCCGCCAAAAGAGCACTCTTGCAGCTGCCCTTGTGACCAACGTCTTCGGCATCATAACGTGCCGCGATCAAGGGGTCCGTTGAAGGACTCCACATGGCATAGTCGATTCCGTGGCTGACCGCCGACAGGTCAGATTCTGCGTAAGAGCCCTGAAGACCACATCCGGCATCGGACGTCTTCAGAGCATTGGCATAGGCCGACGACATCGTCACGACCGCGTCCGCACTCAGCACTCCGCCCTTGAGAAAACTGACCCCGCCCTCATGTCCGAGGCGATCCGCCCCGGCATGCGAGGCGTCGAGCCCAATGGCGTCCAGTACGCTCGCGGGAAAGCTCCCCACCTTGCGTCCATCGTGAATCGTGAGGATTTTCCGTATGTCTTCGAGCCCCTTGTTGGACCCCTCGGCGAGAAGGTAAAGCAGAAGAGCCGTCGACCAATCGTGAGCGTGGACGACATCAAATCCGCGGCCCTCCGATTCCAGCTTGGCCACGACCTCGACCAAAGCGCGGCAAAACAGGCCATACCGCTCGGCGTTGTCACTGTACTCCTCGCCGTTTTCTCCGTGGACTCCATCGCGGTCGAACAAATCCTCAACATCGAGGAGGAGCAGTTCCACGCCCGGCCCGAGCCGAGCATCGAACAGCGTCGCCTTGCGCGTTCCTTCGGCCACTTCGAGCTTGATCGGCTTCAAGCGCCGAGCAAGCATGAGCCCACTGTCGGTCACCGAGCGGTGACGTGGCAAGGCGATCGTCACCTCATGGTCCAAACGAGCCAGGGTCTTCGCCAGCGCCGCGACCGCCGAGGCGGTCGGGCCATGTTGCCCCAACTGGGCCACATCTGAGCAAGCCATCAAGATACGCATTGCGCGCCTCTTAACACACCTTCCACCAGGGCCATGCATCCCAATCGCCCCCAAAAACCCAAGAACCGCCGCTCCGACCATCCGGAGGGCGCGGCCTTTCAGCGGCGCATGGATCAGCGAGACGCTCGCTACGAGGCGATGAGGCAAGGCATTCAGCGGCCCAGCGGTGTGCCCGACGACGCCATTCGTCGGGTTCTTCTGGTCCCGCCAGAGATGGGCGGCATGCGTCTGGACCGGTTTCTCCAGGGTCAGCTTCGGGGCACGAGCCGTACCCGCTCCCAATACATCATCACGCAATGCGCCTTCACGCCAGAGGGCGCTCGATTGAAGAAGAATCATCGTGTGCGGGGAGGCGAGCGGGTGGTGCTTTGGCGAGATACCTACGATGACGTTTCACCCGAAATCCAACTCGATGCGGTTTTCGAAGACGACCACATTCTCGCCCTCAACAAGCCCCCCTCCATCCCGGTCCACCCGAGCGCGCGGTACCACCGCAGCACCGTGACGATGCTCCTCGCCGAGCAGCGCCCCGACGAACACCTCACCTTGATCCATCGGCTGGACCGGGAGACGAGCGGCGTCTTGTTGCTCGCGCGTACCCGAGCCGCAGACCGACTGATCAAGATTCAGTTCGAGAGTCGTAAGGATCTCCTCAAGCAGTACCTCGCCATCTGCTGGGGGCACCCTGATTGGACGCGAACCCGCTGCGAGCTACCGCTCGAGCCGGATGCCGATAGCCCCTACCGAGTCAAGATCCGCGTCGCTGAAGAGGGTCGCGGGCAGCTAGCGGCCACGAGCTTCCACGTGGTGGAGAGGCGAAGAAACGAGGCGGGCAAGCCGTATGCGCTCGTCGAATGCACCTTGCACACCGGGCGCCAACACCAGATCCGCGTCCACCTCGCTGCGCTCGGTCTGCCCATCGTCGGGGACAAGCTCTACGGGCCAGACGCGAGCGCCTTCGCACGCGGATCAGACGGCGAGCTTACCGAGGATGACGTGGTGATGCTCGAGATGGGCCGCCAAGCGCTGCACGCTCACGTGATCGAGCTCGACCACCCACACACTGGCGAGCGCCTTCGCATCGAGGCGCCGATGTACGACGACATGGCGACCTTCTGGGATGGCCTCGCTGCTCAGGCCGTCACAGAGTAACGCGCTCGCCACGGCGGCGTATCGCTCGGCGCTTCGGAGCGAATGGACCAATGGGGCTGCGCCTCCATGTGCCGCAACGCAACAAAAACCCGTTCGGCTTTCTCGCCGATCGCGTCAGCCACCTCATCGGGCGTCTGGCCACCATGACCGTCCTCCCCCGGTCCCGCGACCGTCACCAGATGGGCGTGGACCACGCCCATCAAGCTAACCAACTCGGCCGCGGCGAGCTTTCCCGCCTCCACGCCGGGTTGATGGTAGGCGTTCACATCCACCAGTTCGGCGTAGATCCCAACCGCACGCTCAAACAATGCGATCAACGCGCCGAGGCTGCGCTCGTCGAGCGTGGCCAAGGTGATCAGCAAGCTACCCCGGCCCCGGTCTGCGAGCGCGGCGCGTGTGCCATGGAGAAAGCCGGAAAGGAAATCACCGCTGCCCGCGCCCTCGCCCGCGGCAACGAAAGGCCGCGCCGGGTCGGCATCTCGCAACACTTCCACGAAGGTAGCAAAGAAGTCGTCTGGGCCGTCGAGTAGCTGCTGGACATAGGCGTGTTGATCGGTCGATCCCTTGTTGCCGTAAACGGTGAGACCTTGGCCGACCTGCTTCCCCTGCCGATCGACCGCCTTGCCTACCGATTCCATCACCAACTGCTGAAGGTAACGCGCAAACAGGCTGAGACGATCCCGGTAAGGGAGGACCACCATCGCCCTCCGGCCATGGCCAGCGCCAGACAGATACCAACTGGCCGCGAGTAGGCAGGCTGGGTTGGCGTCTGGAGCACCCACGCGCGTGAGCTCATCCATTCGGGCCGCGCCTGCGAGAAAAGCCCGAATGTCGCCTCCGAGCAATCCGACGGCCAGCAGCCCCACGGCCGACGTGACGCTCGTACGCCCTCCGACCCAGGACCACAACGGCAACCGGGCGAGCCAGCCGCCTTCTTCGGCCATTCGATCGAGGGCGCTGCTCGGCTGCGTCACCGCGACCGCGCGTGGGGCCCACGCGATGTCCTCTCGCTCAAACGCGGCCTGCAGTTCGAGCATGCCGTTTCGCGTCTCGACGGTCCCGCCCGACTTCGACATGACCACGACCAGGCTCCGTCCAAGCCCGCCGCGCGTTCGGGCCAGGACCCGATCGATGCCATCCGGATCGGTGTTGTCCACAAACTCGAACGTTAGCCCCGAGCCATGGCTTGACAAGGCGTCCACCAAAAGCTGCGGACCGAGCGCCGAGCCGCCAATTCCGACAAGAATCGCCCGTTCAAAGCGTTCGCCCTCCGGTGTGGTGATCTCACCCCGGCGTACGTCCGCCGCCAAGGACTCGACCCGCACCTGCGCTTCGGCGATCGCGCTCCGGATCTTCTCGTCGGGGGCCAGCGCGGGGTTGCGAAGCCAGTAGTGCCCCACCATCCGCTGCTCGTCGCGATTCGCGATGGCGCCAGACTCGAGTGCGGCCATCGCTGACGTCGCCGCCGATAGCGCCTCGGTCAAGGCGCCGCGCCCCGCTCCTTCCAGCCCCATCCCCCGAACGTCGAGCGTGAACGAAAGCGAAGCCTCGTGCCAAAGCCCACTCATCTCACGCCCATTGTCATCCGACGCCGCCACAAACAGACCTTAAAACAGCCCCCGAGGAATTCAAACTTCGATAGCCCTCCGAAGCGAGCCACGTTAGATCATGCCCATGCAGGTCGACTTCGGGCTCAACGCTGGTCTCGTCGAAGAACTCTACGCGCGTTTTTTGGAGAATCCCCAGTCGGTGTCCGCCGAGTGGCAGCGCTTTTTCGCTGAGCACGGCGATCCGGACGCCGTACAAGTGAGCTCCTTCACGCCCAAGCCGCCCGCCGTCGGCTTGCAGGGCAGCGGCCCGCCGGTTCCATCACCGACAGAAACGAGACCGCCCCCATCGGTCGTGGACCCGCCAAGTTCCGCTCGCCTTGGGCCAATGAGTTTTCCCGGAGCTGTTGCGACCACCGCGCAGGACGGCTCACGCAGCGCTCAAGTCCATCAGCTGATCACGGCCTATCGCTTTCTCGGCCACCGAAGTGCCCACATCGACCCGCTCGGCCCGCCCCCCGACAAACCGCGTGAACTCGATCCAGCCAGCTACGGTCTCACGGAAGCCGATCTCGATCGTCACTTCCCTACCGTCGATCTCCCCGGCGCCAACACGCGCACCTTGCGGGACATCGTGGCGCAAATGGAGGAGACCTACTGCCGAGCCATCGGCGTCGAGTATCGGGCCATTCAAAGCGGAACCGAGAGACGCTGGCTCCAAGAGCGGATCGAATCCAGCCACAACCGCCTGCCGCTCGACCACGACGCCCAAGTCCACCTGCTCACCAAACTGAGCGATGCGGAGCAACTCGAGCAGTTCATCCACTCGAGCTATGCACCGGGCACAAAACGATTCAGCCTCGAGGGCTGCGAGAGCCTCATTCCCCTTCTCGACGTCATCATCGAGCGCAGCGCCGCCGAAGGCGCCGAAGAGATCGTGTTTGGCATGGCCCACCGTGGGCGCCTCAACGTTCTCGCGAACACGCTCGAGACGAGCCTTAGGCAGATCTTCTACGCGTTCGAAGACACCGACGCGGAGCGCTACATCGGCCGAGGGGACGTCAAGTACCACCTCGGATTCTCGACCGACCGCATCACGTCGTTCGGCACCTCCATCCACTTGACGATGTGCTTCAATCCCAGTCACCTCGAGTTCGTCAATCCGGTGGTCGAAGGGCGCGTGCGGGCCAAACAACGGCGCATCGGCGATCGCGAGCGAAAGCGGATCATCCCGTTGCTCATCCACGGAGACGCCGCATTCGTCGGCCAGGGCGTCGTGGCCGAAACGCTGAACCTCACGGGGCTCGACGGTTACACGACGGGGGGCACCATCCATGTCATCGTCAACAACCAGATCGGCTTTACGACGAACCCCTCCGATTCGCGCTCGACCCGTTACGCGAGCGACATCCTGCGCATGCTCGACGTGCCGGTCTTCCACGTCAACGGCGAGGACCCCGAGGCCGTCTCGCAGGTTGCGCATCTCGCGGTGGCATACAGGCAGCGCTTCAACAAGGACGTCCTGATCGACCTGTACGGATACCGTAGATACGGCCACAACGAAGGTGATGAGCCTCGCTTCACGCAGCCGGAGATGTACAAGCTGATCGACGCCAAGCCGACGGTTCGCGAAGTGTACGTCGAGCGACTGGTCGAGCTTGGGGAAATCGATCGGCACAACGCGGACGACATCGCCAAGCGCTCCCGCCAACGACTGAAAGATGCGCTCGACGAGGTCAAAAAACAAGGCTTCTCGGCCGCCGAAGAGAGCATGAGCGGAGTCTGGTCCAACTACATCGGCGGCGACGACGCCAAAGTCCCCGAGGTACAGACCGCCCTTGGCGCCGACGCGTTGATCGCGCTCTCAGAGAAGATCACCACCCTCCCCTCCTCCCTCTCTCCACACCGCAAGATCGCCATGATTCTGAAGCAACGTCATCAGCGACTCTCGGAGGGGAAACCGTTCGACTGGGCTACGGCGGAGAACCTCGCTTACGCTTCGATCCTCGCGCAAGGATCCCCGATCCGCATCTCGGGACAGGACGTCGGCCGCGGCACGTTCAGCCATCGACATGCTGTCGTGTTCGACATGGAGACGGGCGCGCCCTTCATTCCGCTCAACCACATCGCCGATGAACAGGGCGAGTACGACTCGTGCAACAGCCCGTTGAGCGAATCTGGAGTGTTAGGCTTCGACTTCGGTTACAGCCTCGACTCACCCGAATCGCTCGTCATCTGGGAGGCACAGTTTGGCGATTTCCTCAACGGCGCGCAGGTGATTGTCGATCAGTTCATCACCTCCTGCGAAGACAAGTGGATGCGCTTGAGCGGCCTCGTGCTGTACTTGCCGCACGGCTACGAGGGCCAAGGCCCGGAACACTCGAGCGCCCGGATCGAGCGGTTCTTGCAGAACGCAGCGGAAGACAACATCCAGATCTGCAACCTGACCACGCCCGCTCAGCTCTTCCACGTGCTCAGAAGGCAGGTGCTCCGCCCGTACCGCAAACCACTCATCATCTTCACGCCCAAAAGCTTGCTCCGGGCCGCCTTCAGCGCGAAGGGCCCGAAGCCGACCTCTACGCTCGACGACCTCAGCCACGGCCGCTTTCAGCGCGTCATGGCAGACGATGGCGATCCGGCCAAAGCCAAGCGCGTGCTGCTGTGCAGCGGCAAAGTCTACTACGATCTCGCCCGACGCCGTTTCGAGACGGGCCGGGAGGACGTCGCCATCGTCAGGCTCGAACAACTCTACCCCTTCAACGACGAACTCGCTTCAGCCCTGTCCACCTATCCCGACGGCACGCCGCTGCTCTGGGTACAAGAAGAGCCCTACAATTACGGCGCTTGGTTTTACATCAAGGCCAACCTGCAAGATGTGGTCGGCACGCGCCTGCCGCTGAGCTGCGTCACTCGTGAACGCAGCGCCAGCCCCGCCACCGGATCCAAGGCGAGCCATAACCTCGAGCAACGCCGGCTCGTGGATGAAGCCTTCGGAGACGACCCGCGCTGAGCCTCGAACCAGGCCGCTCCGGCCGCGCGTAACAAAGAGGGCGAAACGCTCGAAATATGGCGAAGAGCCCTTGCTGGGCGTCCGATCATGATATGGTAAAGCCGCATTTTTCCTGAGTCGTACTCAATCGAAGAGAAGCTCCCAGCCAAGACATTACGCGCCAAACGGGCCATCAAACGAGACAGGGGGAAGGGCTCACGGTCTATGCGGCACCAAACGCGCCATCGCGTAGCCGAATAACTGCCACATACTGCGCACCGTTGTGCTAAGCAGCGCGGGCACGAAGTCCTCAACTTTCGATAAGATAGAGCCATGCAGAGCCAACAAGAGTCTGCCTCCCATACCCCCATCCCCGCCGCCAATCCCATCGAAGAAGTCGATACCGTCGTCATCCGCTTTTGCGGCGACTCCGGTGACGGCATGCAGCTGACGGGTAGTGAGTTCACAAAGGTGTCGGCGCTCGCCGGAAACGACCTTTCGACGCTCCCCGACTTCCCCGCTGAAATTCGCGCTCCCGCCGGGACGATTGCCGGTGTGTCGGGCTTCCAGCTGCAGTTCTCATCGCGCGTGGTGTTTACCCCCGGCGATCAGCCCGATGTGCTGGTGGCGATGAATCCGGCCGCATTGAAGTCCAACCTTGAGGATCTCAAAAAAGGCGGAAGCCTCATCCTCAACACGGGTGCCTTCACGAAGGGGAACATCACCAAAGCGACCTACGAGACCAATCCGCTCGAAGACGGCTCGCTCGACGGCTACAAGACATACAAAATCGACATCACGAAGCTGACGAAGGAGTGCCTGAAGGACTCCGGACTGAACAGCAAGTCGATCGATCGCTGCAAGAACTTCTTCGCACTGGGCCTCACCTTCTGGATGTACAACCGTCCGATCGAGCCCGAGGTGGAGAGCATCAACAAGAAGTTCGCCAAAAAGCCCGAGCTGGCAAAAGCGAACATTCAAGTCTTCAAGGCCGGTTATCATTACGGTGAAACTGCCGAGGTCTTCACCGAGAGCTTCGAGGTTCGCGCGGCGGACATTCCTCCCGGGCGTTACCGGAACATCATGGGAAACTCGGCGACCGCGATCGGTCTCGTCACCGGCGCCCAGCTCGCTGGCGTCGAATTGTTCTTCGCGGGCTACCCGATCACGCCAGCCTCGTCGATTCTCCACGAGCTCAGCCGCTATAAGGCATTTGGAGCCACCACCTTTCAGGCCGAGGATGAAATCGCCGCCGCGTGCGCTGCGGTGGGAGGGTCCTTCGGCGGCGCCATCGGAATGACCGCATCGAGCGGCCCCGGCATCGCGCTGAAGGGCGAGGCGCTCGGATTGGCCCTGAGCCTCGAGCTGCCGATGGTCATCGTCAACGTGCAGCGAGGCGGCCCCTCCACCGGACTGCCCACGAAAACCGAACAGTCGGATCTGCTTCAATGCCTCTACGGTCGCAACGGCGAATCTCCCATGCCGGTCATCGCCGCCATGACCCCATCCGATTGCTTTTACACGGCGATCGAAGCCGTTCGTATCGCGATCAAATACATGACGCCGGTCATGTTGATGACCGACGGCTATCTCGCCAACGGCTCGGAGCCGTGGAAGTTGCCAAAGAAGGAGGACATCAAACCCTTCCCGACCACCTTCCGGACCGATCCTGAGGGATACCAAGTCTATGCTCGCGACGAGGAAACGCTCGCACGAGCTTGGGTGAAGCCCGGCACACCAGGCCTCGCCCACCGGGTGGGCGGCTTGGAGAAAGACGCCCTCACCGGGAACGTCTCCTACGATCCGCACAACCACGAGGCGATGTGTCATACGCGCGCGGCCAAGGTCATGGCGGTGCAGAATTCGATGGGCGAACTCTTGATGAACGGTCCCGACCAAGGGGATCTCTTGATGGTGGGCTGGGGTTCGACCTACGGCGCCATCACCAAGGCAACGAATCTCATGCAGGATGAAGGTTACAGCGTATCGAGCTGTCACCTACGTTGGATCCACCCCTTCCATCCCAAACTGGGCGCTCTCTTGAAACGCTTCAAGAAGGTGGTCGTCGCGGAGATGAACCTCGGACAACTCGTAAAGGTCTTACGAGCCGAGTATTTGATTGATTGCGAACCGCTCTGCAAGGTTCAGGGCAAGCCCTTCAAGGTCATCGAAATCTGCAACAAGATCGCTGAACGAGCCGGCAAAGTTTCGTAGGAGTCTGACGATCATGGGAACAACCACGACAAACGGCAATAAGGGCGGCCTTCCGGTCAAACTGACCAGGAAGGACTATCAGAGCGATCAAGACGTCCGGTGGTGTCCGGGCTGCGGTGACTACGCCATTCTGGCCCAAGTCCAGAAGGTCTTCGCCGAGTTGAACATCAACCGTGACGAGACGGTCTTCGTGTCCGGGATCGGCTGTTCGAGCCGCTTTCCGTACTACATGAACACCTATGGAATGCACAGCATCCACGGCCGCGCGCCCGCATTCGCGACCGGCCTCAAGGTGTCGCGGCCTGATCTCAACGTGTGGGTGATCACTGGCGATGGTGATGGCTTGTCGATCGGAGGCAACCACCTGATCCACTGCCTGCGGCGCAACGTGGATCTGAAGATCATCCTGTTCAACAACCGCATCTACGGCTTGACGAAGGGGCAGTACTCCCCGACCTCAGAGCTGGGCAAGCGCAGCCCGAGCACCCCGCTCGGCTCGACGGACAACCCCTTCAATCCGCTGTCCATTGCACTTGGCGCGGGCGCATCCTTTGTGGCGCGCAGCATCGACACCGACGTCAAACACCTACAGGCAACGCTCAAGCGGGCCGCCGCACACAAGGGCACGGCCTTCATCGAGGTCTACCAGAACTGCAACGTCTTCAACGACCTGACCTTCATCAACGTCACCGGAAAAGACGTCAAAGCGGATCGGCAAATGCCGCTCACACACGGCCAACCTTTGGTCTTCGGCAAGGACAAAGACAAGGGCATTCGGATGACGCCCAACGGCATTCCCGAGATCGTTTCCGTGGGAGACGGCGACGGTCAGGTACCACTCAGTGAGGTGCCCCTGCACGACGAAACGGTCGCGGATCCGGGGTACGCGTTCATGCTCGGTCAACTCCAGCACCCCAACTTTCCCGTTCCAATCGGCGTGTTGCGCGCGGTCGAGGCGCCTACTTACGACGAGATGGTCGCCGACCAGATTCAACTCGCCAAGAGCCAAGCCAAAGCCACGGACATCGAGTCACTGTGGCACATGGGCGACACCTGGGACGCCGGCAGCACGGCGGAATAGCAGATCGCCGCCCGCTGCGGTGCGGCAACACGTAGGGTCCAGCACCGCAAACTCCTGTCCCGAAGCGCACGCGGGGCATCTCCCTCACGCGATCGTCATGCCCCCGTCGACGACGAGCGTGTGACCGGTGACGTAGCTCGCGGCGTCCGAAGCGAGAAAGAGCGCCGCGCCGGCGATCTCATCGGGCTGGGCGTAGCGACCGAGCGGCGTGCGCGCGACGACGCGATCGACGAGATCTTGGTTGTGAACGATCGCCGACGCGAACCGGGTGTCGACGAGTCCGGGCGCGATGGCGTTGACGCGAATGTGGCTCGGGCCCAGCTCGATGGCCAGCGTCTTGGTCATCGAGATCACCGCGGCCTTCGTCATAGCGTACACCCCCTGCAGAGGACTTCCCATGAGGCCGGCGATGCTCGCGACGTTGATGATCGCGCCGGGCCGCTCGGCTCCCGTCCAGTAGTCCGCGCAGCGACGGGCCATGTCCCAGTAGCCGCGCGCGTTCACCTCGAAGGTCTTCGCGAACACCGCGTCGTCAGCGGTGACCATCGGACCAAAATGCGGGTTGGTCGCGGCGTTGTTGACCAAGACGTCCAGCCCACCAAACCGCGCGACGACGTCATCGAGCAAGGCCTCGATCTGCTCGCTCTTGCCAGCGTGACAGACGAAGGGCTCGACCTGCACGCCCTGCTCTCGCAGACGCGCCGCAGCCTCGTCGATACCTTCCCGTTTGCGTGAGGAGATCGCGACCCGCGCCCCGTGACGCCCGTAAGCCAACGCGATCGCCTCTCCGATCCCCCGGCTCGCGCCGGTGACGAGCGCAACCTTGTCCTGCATGTGAATGAGCGGTGTCATGGCGCTGCGAGCATATCAAGGAGTCGCCCCACCGCCCACTGCTACGGCGGCTCGTCCGGACGACGAGGCCCCGCTCAGCCCCCGATGACCGTCCAATCGCTCTCGACGAAATCGGTTTCGCCCCACACGTAGAGTTTGTACCCGTCCACCCCGCCTGCCCGCACGCTCGCGACCAAGAACGCGAGTGGCCACGCAGGCCCGAGTCCGATCTTCACCGCGCCGTCCTCGGTCGCCGGCGGCTCGCCCATGCTGAGCACCGCCCGATCCGTCGGGCTAAAGTACGCCCCCACATCCAGATGCGAATGGTACAGGACCTTGACAGGGCGGCGAGCCGCATCGCCTGCCCGCACGGCGTCGTCAAACCTCTTTTCGTTGAAGGCAAAGAAGCTGCTCGCGGTGCGGAAGTATGTCTCCGCATCGATGGCGTGGAGTTTGTTTGCGACGTTTTGCATGGCCACGTGTTCGTCGCAAAGAGCTCCGTGGTCAGCCGGACCGCATAAGTAGCCGCATACCTCTTCGTTCGAGCCGTAGCCGCGCACCGCCTCCTCCGCGACAGCGTCGATAACTGACTGGGTGAACTGCAACGAGCCCCCGAGCCAAGGGTAGCTGTCAACGGAGAAACCCTGCGACATCGTCAAGACCTACTTTCCTGCTTGTCCTGCTCTGGCCCGAGAACGACCTCTCGCATGGCGTTAAGGGCGGCGCGTGACCCGGCGAGAACCGCTCGGCACGCCTCGTTATGCACCACCGCCGCGGGGGCGAGATCGTCCACGGAGATCTGCCCCTCGTCGATGCGCGCAAAACCCACTCGCTGTGCGTAGCGTACGGCTGTTTCGTACTCGAGACCTCGCTCCGCCGCGCCGACCGCAGCGACAGCGTTGGCCAAGCGACGCTGCCCGCCGGGCCCCACCTCAGCCAAGATGATCTGACGGAGATAAAGCGCCGCGAAATCCGGTCGGTCCAAAGTTGAGCCTCCTACCGGCACAGGACGAGTGTTGTCAACCACCCGCGATCGCAGGAATGATCGAAATCTCGTCTCCGTCGGCCACCGCGGTGCCCAAGCCGTCCATGAAACGAATGTCCTCGTCGCCGACGAAGATGTTCACGAAGCGGCGCACTCCTTTTTCGTCGACCAACTTGGACTTGATGCCAGGATGCGCGCCGTCCAAGGCGTCGAGCACCTCGGCGAGCGTGCCCGCATCGACGGTCACTTCGTCCTGGCCGCCAGTATGGCCACGTAGTGGCGTTGGGATGCGTACGATCACACTCATAATTTCTTTCCTCGGGTCAGACTCCGCAGACACCGCCCGTATATCTGGATCGTGAGATGTTGCCAATCTTGGGCTTGCTGCCGCATAACGGGCAGTCCTTTCGCGGCGCCACGGGGACGGAGCGCAAGCGGTCCGCGATCCCGTCATAGGTCACGATGTGCGCGAAGGCCGTCAGGTCGCCGGCGAGGATACGGAGCACGCGATCGGCGGCGATCGCACCAGCCACGCCACACACCGGAGGAGCGACGCCAGCCGTCGCGCAGTCGACGACAGGACCTGCAGGCAAATCCTCGAACAAGCAACGATAACAAGGCTTTCCCCGCGCCGCTGTGGCCATGACCGTCGCCTGCCATCGCACCGCTGCCGCGTGCACGATCGGCACAGCCGCGAGGTGAGCCGCATCGGCGAGAAGAAAACGGGATGCATAGTTGTCCGTGGCGTCGAGCACGACGCTCGCGCGCGCCATGATGCCTAACACGTTGTGCGGCAAGGCCCGATCGTCGACGGCCACGACCCGCGTGCCCGGGTAGCGATCGCCGAGACGACGAGCAAAAGCTTCGGTTTTGTGGGAACCGACATCCTCTTGCTCAAACCACAGCTGTCGATGGAGGTTCGAAAGTTCGACGCGGTCCTCGTCCACGACCAGCAAGTCACGAACGCCGGCCTCACATAAGGCGAGCGCCGCAGGGCTCCCGATCCCGCCTGCACCGATGAGAGCGATCGACTTGGGTGGCACGACGGGAGCTGTCCTGTGCCCGGAGCCGGGCGTCAAGCCCCGGATGGGCAGGCGTGACCGACAGCGGTGCCTGCTTGCGAACGGCTCACGGCCGCGGTTTACTCTCGGCCATGGCCTTTTACCAAGACCCGCCGGTGCTGGCTCACGGGTACCTCAGTGATCGCGTGCTGAAGAGCTACCTGCAGCGCGTCATGGGAGAGGGACCTCTCGCCGAGATCGCGGGCGAACTCGAACACATGGGCGAGCTCGCCAGCGGTGAACTGTTTGCATTGCAGCAAGAGGACCGCCTGAACGAGCCCACGCTCACCCAGTACGACCCGTGGGGCCGCCGCATCGATCACATCGAGCTGACCGCCCTCTGGAAGCGGGCCCGAGAGGTCGCCTGCCAGCAGGGATTGGTCGCCACCGCCTACGACCAGGCTCATGGTGCGCTCTCGCGCGTGCACCAGTTTTCTCTGGTCTATCTCTTCGAGGGTTCGAGCGACGTGTACACCTGTCCGCTGGCCATGACCGACGGGGCCGCGCGCACCCTTCTCGCGCACCGCCACCCCACCCTCTCGGAACGCGCCGTCCCTCGACTCACGAGTCGGGACCCCGCAAGCGCGTGGACATCTGGCCAATGGATGACCGAGCGTGCCGGCGGCTCCGATGTCGGATTGAGCGAAACCGTCGCCTCGCCGTGTGAAGATACCGCGCAGGCGTTTGGCTGCGATAAACCCTATCGCCTCGAAGGGACCAAGTGGTTCACCTCTGCCGTGACGAGCGACATGGCGCTCACGCTCGCGCGTACCGCCGGCAGCCCAGCGGGCGGGCGCGGACTGACGCTCTTTTACTTGGAGACCCACCACGAAGATGGCAGCAGCAACGGCATTCGGGTCAATCGACTAAAGGACAAGCTCGGCACGCGAAAGCTGCCGACAGGCGAGCTGAGCCTCACGGACACGCTGGCCGTCCCGGTGGTCGGCCTCGGCCATGGCACACGGCAGATCGCGCCGATGCTGAACATCACGCGCACCTGGAATGCGGTCTGCTCCGTCGGAGCGATGCGACGCGGTCTCGCCCTGGCGCGCGATTTTGCCGGACGCCGCGCTCAGTTCGGGGCAAGCCTCTCAGATCAACCCCTCCACGTTGACACCTTGGCGGCGTTGCAGGCCGAATACGAAGCCGCCTTTCACCTGGCATTTTGGACCGTCGAGCTGCTCGGGCGTCACGAGGTCGGCGAGGCGAGCGAGCACGACTTGCGTCTCCTTCGGCTCCTCACTCCGCTCGCCAAACTGACCACGGCCAAACAGTGCGTGGCGACGATGAGCGAGGTGATCGAGTGCTTCGGCGGAGCCGGTTACGTCGAAGACACCGGGATCCCGCGACTGCTTCGTGATGCTCAAGTTCTGCCGATCTGGGAGGGCACGACCAACGTCCTCAGCCTCGATGTCTTACGGGCCATCGGCACGCAGCGCACGCTCCCGGCGCTGAGCGAAACACTTTCCATGCTTCGCGAAGACGTTCGCGATGGACCACTACAGGAGGTTGCGCAGGCCGCCCTTCGAGCCTTTACGCACGTCCAGGCGATGCTCGACACGCTCAAGCCAGGCAGCGCCGACGAGCAACGCCACGCACGCCGTATCGCGCTCACCTTGGGACGAAGTATCGCCGCCGGCCTTCTCGTTCGCCACGGTCAGTGGTGCCTCGACCACTTGAACGATCGCCGTCCCGCATGGGCGGCTTGTCGGTTCTGCGCGCATGGACTGGACGTGCTCATTCCTGTCGGCGATGCCGTGCAGAGCCGGGGACTCGGGACCGACGTCACCGACTGATCCCCCCAAGTCCCCATCGTGCCGCCTCCAACTCGGTCAATCCGACGACAGGCCCGGAGGGGCGTCGCTCGAGGGCGGCGGCCCACCGGGTGTCGATAGCGGCTCGCCGGTCAGGAGATCGCGGAGCCTGTCACCGAGGGCCTCGAACAACAAGTCGTTGACCTCGGACGCCGTACGGCAGGCCAAAGCCTCCCCTGCGAGCGTCTTGAGTTCTGTCATGTTGACCCGACTGATCGCCTCTTTGATCTCAGGAATCGCCACCGACTCCATGCTCATCGAACGCAGGCCGAAACCGAGCAAGAGCAAAGCCCCCATGGGATCGCTAGCCATTTCGCCACACAGAGACACCGGACAGTCGTGCTCCAAACCGGCCCGGATAACTCCGTGCACAAGTCGCAATACCCCCGGGTCAAACGGCGAGGCCAAGTGCGCGAGGGCTTGATTGGTCCGGTCGATCGCCAAGGCATACTGCACGAGGTCGTTCGTTCCGATACTCAGAAAGTCGGCCTCTCGTGCGTACATGTCCGCCATGACGGCCGCGGCCGGCACCTCGATCATCACCCCCAGTGGGATCACATCTGCGACAACTTGACCCTCTGCTTTCACGCTCAGGCGGGCCTCTTCGAGCAACTCCCGGACAGCGTGAAGCTCGTCCAAGCTCGCGACCATGGGGATCATCACCTGCACGTCGCCCTGCCCACTCGCTCTCGCCATCGCCCGCAAGTGCTCGAAAAACAGCGCCCGTTCCGACAAGGCCAAACGCACCGCCCGTAGACCAAGCATCGGGTTGAGTTCCTTGGGCATCGGAAACGTCGACACGAACTTGTCGCCGCCGATATCGAAGGTCCGCAGGGTCACCGGCCGGTCGCCTATCTCGCCGAGAACTTTGCGGAACGACTGGTATTGCTCCTCTTCGCTCGGCGGGGCAGCGCGGTCGACGTACAAATACTCGGTCCGATACAGGCCAATCCCTTCTGCCCCGTGCTCGACGGCAAGCTCGGCCTCGAGGGCGAGCTCAATATTCGCCTGCAAGCGGACGAGCGTACCATCTTGAGTGCGTGCTGGCCGGTCTCGGCCCTGACCGAGCTTGTTCATCATGGCTGCATAGCGGCCACCACGCTGCTCGGCTTCAGCGATCTCGAGCGGGCTGGGGTCGACGATAACCTGACCGCGTAGGCCGTCTACGATCACCATGTCTCCCGTCCCGATCCGGTCGAGGGCGTTCTTGACCCCCACCACGGCTGGAATTTCCAGCGCACGGGCCATGATCGAGGTGTGGCTGGTTCGTGAGCCCACCTCGGTCACGAAGGCGACGATCGGCGCTCGCGTCATCGCAGCGGTGTCTGCCGGCGACAGATCGTGGGCGATGACGATCGAAGGCTCCGTCACGTTGAGTTCATCACTCATCGAGCTGCCGCCCCGCAAGGCACGCAGCAGTCGCTGGCCAACGAAGTCGATGTCGTGGCTTCGCTCACGCATGTAGGCATCATCAACGCGCTCCAGTTTGGCCACAAACTTCGCCGTGACCTCTGCCACCGCCCAATCTGCACAGCGCCGCTCGTTTTCGATTTGGAGACTCACCTCCTGAGCAAAGAGTTCATCTCCCGCCATCAATAGGTAGGCCTCGAGAATCGCAGCCTCCGGTCGCCCGGGCACAACACTGCTCAGCGTCGCCTGCAGGTCTTGCTGCACATCCCGAACGGCCACATCAAAACGCTCCCTTTCTTCTTCGACGGCAGTCTCCGCCACGTGCTGACGTCGCACCGCACGCCGGCTTCCGCTGAGCACCACGGCCGGCGCAATGGCCACACCGTGCGAACTGCCGACGCCCAATAGGACCTCGCTCCCCCTCTTCAACGTCACCTTCCCTCCCCAAACCCATCCGCTATGAGACGGCCTATGGCGTCAACCGCTTCCCGCGCCCGTTCCCCATCCGCCACGACCTGAATTATCGCCCCTTTCGCGCCGCACAACAAGAGGACGCCCATCACGCTCTTCGCACTGACGGCCTCCTCTTCTGGGCCGGAGAGCATGATCTTACATTCGAAAGTCGATGCGAGCTTCACGAGTTGCGTCGCTGCACGTGCATGCATACCTTTCGCGTTGACGACAGAAAACTGACCCTCGGCGCGGCTGCCGTTTGCGTTCTCGCTCACCGTAGCTTCCCCCCTGGCGGGACCGTCTCGCCCATCGTCCGACTGGAATCACGGTGTGTCACCGCAATGTCTCGCCCCTCCGGATGTCGTAGACGCTTCGCCAATTCCTCGACAAGAGCCACCGACCGATGACGTCCGCCAGTGCAACCGATCGCTACGGTAAGATAGCTCTTCGGCTCACTTTCGTAGCGGGGCAACGAAAAGCGCAATAGCTTCTCCAGTTGGTCGGAAAACTCAGCACAACCGTCGGAGGCGAGCACAAATCCACTCACCGCCTGGTCCCGACCGGTTCGGTCTCGCAACTCTGGCACGAAGTGAGGATTGTCCAAGAACCTCACATCGAAGACGAGATCCGCATCGAGCGGGATGCCATACTTGAATCCGAAGGACATGAATCGCGTCGTCATCGAGCCGCTCTCGATCGCGACCCCACCAAAGATGTCGATGATCTGACGGCGGAGTTCATGAACGGAATCGTGCGTCGTGTCGATTTTCAGGGTCGCCAGATGACTCAGCGCCATGAGCCGCTCTCGCTCGAGCGCTACACCTTCCATGACGGAACGCTCGCTGTTCGGCGCATCCTCCATTTGCTCACCCGCACCAGGAACCGCGAACACCGGATGAGGCCTTCGTGTCTCGCTGTAACGTCGCACGAGCAACGCGTCGGAGGCCTCCAGGAAGAGCACCTCGAGCCGGCCCGGCTCCTTTGCGAGCTCCGCAACGACCGGAGCGGCCGAGTCGAGAAAGGCGCCCACCCGAACGTCCATACCGAGCGCAATCCGCGTCAGTCCGCTCTGTTGGCATACGCTCACGGTCTGCGGCACCAAGGGCGGGGGAAGGTTGTCGATGCAATAGTAACCGACATCGTCCAGCGCACGCAGCGCGGTCGATTTTCCCGCCCCTGAAAGGCCGGTCACGATGACAACCTGACCCCCGTCGCTCATTTTCGATGCTTAATTGGCAAGCTGATGGCCGACTCGGGTGGCGGTGTTGCTATGGATCGAGACGAGAAGTCCCGACGCGGCCCGACCGGCGGAAGATTCGATGACGGCGTCGTGCTCGGACCGCCTGAGGCAGGGGGCGCTTCGCTGTCACTCGACGAATCGAAACGACTGAAAAAGTCACGCACCGGGTGATGCCCCGCCTGCTTCAGCAGCTCGTTGCGCGCAGCGATTTCCATGATCGATGCCATGTCCCGTCCGGGGCGGACGCCGATCAGCAACTTCGGCACGTCGACATCGAGTATCGAATGAGTTCGCTCATCGAGGCCGAGACGATCACCCGGGTCGTGGTCACTTGCCTCGACGAGCTGCACCACAACGTCGATCCGCTTTCGTTCGCGCACCGCGGTCACGCCAAACAGGTCCTTTACGTTCAAGATCCCCAAGCCGCGGACTTCCAAATAATACCGCAAGAGATCCGCAGGCGCGCCGAACACCATGCCCGGCGGCCGATATACGCAGTCGACGACGTCGTCAGCCACGAGCCGATGACCGCGCATGATGAGCTCGAGCGCAACCTCGCTCTTGCCGACACCACTGCTGCCAAGAAGCAGCAACCCCACCTCGAAGACGTCAACCAACACCCCGTGAATCCGCTGCCGAGGCGCGAGCCTTTCGTCGAGCAGTGTATGGAGCGCGCTGATCGTACGACTCGACCGCTCGGGCGACACGAGCAAGGGCGTCTCCATTTCGTCGGCGGCTTCTCGGAGAGCTACAACCGCCGCACTGGCCTCCCCGAGCTTGCCCCCCCCCTCGGTCAAGATCACACAACACAGGTCGCGATCGAAGAAGTGTCGAACGGCCTGCTGACACTTCCCGATAGGTAGGCTCAACAAGTACGAGACCTCCGTGAGACCCAATACTTGGATGCGCGAAGACTCGATTCCGTGAAAATGACTCGCGAGTGCTAGACCCGACTTCTGAATACGAGAGTGACGAATCAAGCGGTCGAGCCCGCTCGCCCCCGCGCTCACCCGAAATGCGATGCCCAGCGCTTCGTCCTCTACGAGCGCACGTACGGTCAGTTCCGTTTGGGCCTTTGTCATCCGCGCTGCTCGTTTTCGCAAATCATGCTGAAGATGTCCCCTCGCCCCGGCGCGGCCAAGAGACGTGCGCGGAAGTCCGCGTGCTTGAGCAAACGACTCACGCGAGCGAGGATCTTCAAGTGCTGAGCCGGAGCCCCCTTTGGGCCGATCAAGGCAAAGAGGATCTTCACCGGTTCGCCGTCGATCGCATCAAATTCGATGGCCTCCGGACAAATGAGCAGCGCAGCAATGTGCGTCTGTACCGAATCGAGTGCGCCGTGGGGCACCGCGACTCCGCCCCCTACGCCGGTCGACTGTAGCCGTTCGCGAGCACTCAGCACGTCGAGAACCTGTGTGGTCGACGTTCCAACATGCCCCTCAGACAACAGGGCAGCCAGCCGCTGCAGCGCAGCCGATTTGTCCCGGATCGCATCAGTCGCACGCTCCACGCGATCCACACTGAGCACTTCGGAAACCGACACGGTTCCGGTTATAACCGATTTGGCCCGCTAGGGGGTGCTAGTCGGGATTGCGTGTCGACTGGGTAGCAAACTCGCCAGCCTTCATGCCGTGGCGTTTGCGCTGCAAACTCACACCCTTCACGCTCCGCAATTGCCGTTCGAGTTTGTCGACCACGAGATCGATCGACGCATACATGTCCTCGCTGCGTTCGGAGCCGCGCAAACGAGTGGGGCCGGACGAGACCTGCACATCGGCGATGTGGTCATTTCCCTCGACCGACAAGGTGATCTCGGCGCGCATGTTCTGCCTCAAGAACTTCTGCAGCTTGCCAATTTTTCCCTCTGCGTAATCTCGCACGGCGTCGGTGCCATGCATTTGCCGGAACGTGGTGGAGATGTTCATCTCAGCCACCCTTTCTTGAGTAGGCCGTCCCGCTTCGCCCGATTCGAGGAGATTGCGCGACGGCGCCACCTCTCGGACAGTTGGGGGACAGGCCGTATGGTTGACGTACCTTGCACACCATGACGCCGCCGCTCGACGTGCTCATGGAACGAGGGGTTCGCTCAGCGTTGCCCATTGTCGTCCAGTTTACCACTTCGACCTACGTCATCGCGACAACAAATCGGCAAATGTCGTCTGGAACACCTTTCATGACATCGTGGGGTGCGGACGCCTGTTCGGCAAGCGGCGCTCCCGATTTAACTCAAACGGCACCCGGCGTAGCCGACGGCGTGGTCACCGACACACGCAAACGCTGCAAGATCTCGTCGGCACGCTGCTGCATCTGCTGTGCCTCGATTTCCGCGTCGTCGTCGTCGCTGAATTCGGGCTCGGTGCGCAAGAACCGGGCGTAGGCACGGTAGGTTCGAGCCAGCTCGATCTCGTTGCCAGTCTGCTCGAAAATCGCCACGCTACGCGCATAATACTCGCGTGCACTCTTGGTGTGAGCGGCGCCCCAACCTCCCGCGGCGGTAATTTCGCCCAAGGTCCGCAACGCGCTGCCGAGATGAACCTTGCTACGTACCGACGCGAAGAGATCGACAGCCCGGCCGATGCAATCGCGCGCGCGCGTGAGGTCTCCTTGCAGCATGAAAGCCTTGCCGAGGCCGCGAAGCGCCTCCGCCAAGCCGAGTTTGTCGCCCAACTCATCGCAGAGTTCTTGAGCCTGACTGAGAACATCGATCGCCTTGCTCGCCTGGCCTGCGCTGTAGTAGGTCTCGCCGATGTTCGTCAAAATCAGCGCGAGCCGATTACGATCGCTCACTTCCTTCGCCACTTCCTGAGCTTCGCCAAACAGCTTGAGCGCCTGATCGTAGTCACCGAGATCGCGCGCCACCGTGCCGAGATTGTTGAGGGACAAGACGACGCCCACGAGATCGCCAATTTCGCGTCGGATCGCCAACGACTGTTGAAAGTCGGTCAGCGCTGACTTGAAATCGCCCGCGTCATGATGCACCAGACCCAAGTTGTTGAGAGACAAAGCGATGCTACGGCGGTCACCGAGTTCTTGACGTCGGGTCAAGCCCACGGTGAGTTTCTCGAGCGCGACTTCGTACTCACCCTTCATCCAGTGAAGCTTGCCAATGTCGTCGATGGTCGAGGCAACGCCGCGCTCATCCCCCGCCGCTTCAAACAACTCCAGCGCCGTCTGAAGGTGTTGACCACCTTCGTCGAGTGAACCGATCTCACGATAGAGGCGTCCAATGCGATTGTGGGCGGCTCCGCCCTTGGCCTTGAGGTCGAGACGATAAGCCAGCGTGAGCATCTCCTCGAAGGCGAACAAGGCATCCTCGATCCGACCGTTCAACTGCAAGACGTCCCCATGATTGTGGAGAGCCTCAATGCGCCACACGACGGCACGATCGCCCACAAATTCGAGTCCATGCTGATAATATTCAGACGCCTTGGTCGTCGCATAACGACTTCGGGCAAGGTTGGCGGCACGCAGGTAGGCGAGGCCCGCAGCGTATTCGTCGCCCGCCGCCTCCCGGTGCCTGGCTAGCATCGCGCAATACTCTTCATTGGAGTGAACACTCTGCTGATGCTCCATCCAATCGGCAGCCGCGCGATGGAGGCTCCGTCGGAGACTCGCGCTCAGCCGCGTTTCGATCGCGACTCGCTCCTTGTTGTGCTTGAAGATGTACTCGTGCGTCCCCGGGAAGGTGCTGTCAGGCAACTTGAGAACATAGTCTCGCTCGACCAAGTCCTCGAGCAACTCATCGACGCGCTCGCTGTCTTCGTCGTCCTCGATGCTCCACAAATCGGGTGCTTCTTCGTCGACGCGCAACAGGGCGACGACACCGCCGCGCCAAAACACACTTCCCATCACCGAGGCGCGCTCGAGGAGTTGTTTTTCTTCGGGGTCGAGGGCGGAGATGCGAGCGTTGACGGCATCCTCGATCGTGAGCGGCAGCTTTGCGCTCGACAATTTCTCGAGATCGACGCTCCACTGCGGCTCGCTCGACAAGGCGTCCGTCTCGGTGAGCACCCCAACATCATGGTAAATGCGGACCATTTGCTCGAGCATCAACGGGTTGCCGCCTGCGAACGCGCACGCACTATCGACGAGTGGCTCGGCCGAGTCACGGCACGGTGCGAGCAAGGCGCGCATCAACTCTGCCGCGGACACGTCGTCGAGTGCGCCGAGTTCGAGCACCTGGTGTCGCTCTTCTGCAATTCTCGCCCAGTCGTCATAGCGACTGGTCAACTCTTCACGGCCCGCGCACAGCAACAGCACCGAGCCGCCGAGATGCTCGAGCAAATAACGGAGCAACACCAAAGAGTCGTCGTGCGCACGGTGCAGATCGTCGAAGACGAGGATGAGCGGTGCCGATGCCGCGTCCGCCTCGATGAATGAACGGAACACGGCTCTTCGCACCGATGCCGCCTGTTGGGGATCCTCGCGCACCGCCTTGGTCAACGGGCTCTCTGGAAATGGCAGGTCGAGCAGCTGACCCAAAAAGTAGACGACATCCCCTACCTTTCGATCCTCGAGCACGCGAGCGACCTGATCTCGCACCTGCACTTTCGCCGCGTCTGCGTCCATGCCCTCGACGAGGCCGAATCGCGCGCGGAGCAAGCGGGCGAACATCCCGTACGACGTGGCCAGATCCCGTGCGCTGCCTCGAAACACTTTTGCGGGCCGACCATCGACCTCTCGCGACCGCAAAATGAATTCTTGGATGAGCCGCGTTTTCCCGGTGCCCGCAGGCCCGATCAGCGTCAGCACCTGTGGCGTGCCCTGCTCGCGCACCGACGCGTACGCATCGCTTATCGCGTCGAGATCTTCATCTCTACCCAACAACGGTCCGCGGACGTAGTGCGTCGTTCCCCAGGCTGGTCTTGATTCCGACATATCGTTATGCGGCCTTGCCGTGGCGCTTAGCCTAGCGGACTGTCGCACGCACCGCTAGCCGGCGAAACGATTCGCCTCCACCTCAGATCGTCGATGCTCCGGGACCGGTATAAGTGCGCAAAAACTCCCGGATACGACCGAGCAACAGGTCCAAGGCAACGCGATTCTGGCCCCCCTCCGGGATGATGACGTCAGCGTGCCGCTTGCTGGGCTCGACGAAAGCCAGATGCATCGGCCGCACCGTGTCGTAGTACTGCCGGCGAATTTGCTCGAAACTGCGGCCCCGCTGCTCCAGATCCCGACGAATTCGCCGGATCAGTCGAATGTCCGCCGCAGTATCAACAAACACCTTCAGATCCAGACGTTTACGAAGTTCCGGATCGGCCAGAACGAGAATCCCTTCGAGCACGAGGATCGGACGCGGAACGACCCGATCGGTCTCTCGTGAACGTGCGTGCTGGGCGAAGTCGTAGCGAGGCTTGGCGATGGTCTCGCCGCGGCACAGTCCGTCGAGCTGAGCGAGGATGAGCGGGATCTCGATGGCGTCGGGATGGTCGAAATTGACAGCCGACCGCTCGTCAAAACTCAGGGTTGAAAGATCCCGATAATAGCTGTCCTGCTCGATGAGCACCGCGATCTCACTGCCCAGGTTCTCCACCAGTCGGCTCGCGATGGTGGTCTTGCCCGAGCCGCTGCCACCGGCGATGCCCACCACAAAGGGGCGCGCGGCAGTGGTGCTGTGGCCATGGGCTGTCATGTGGTCGCCTTTTAGCCCTAAACCGCCGATGAGTGTGTAGGAGAAACACGCAGCCGAGCAGGAATGTGACGCTTCCGCGCTCGGTCGGAGCCGTTTGCGCAAGTCACGAGCCATCGACTTGCCGCCTCGCCTGAACGCACCGTTGAAATGTTGCGCGAATTTGACCGTCTCCCCACTTTATGTCACACGCTTAGGTGTCCATGCAGCGCCTCTCAACAAGCTTGCTGCTCGGCGTCGTTCCCCTCGTCGTTGCGCTGGTCTGCCCGCTCGCTTTCGCATCCGCGACGGCATCTGCTTCCGCGCAGCCGAAGTCGGAAGCCAAGACGAAGACCAAGGCGAAGGCGAAGGCGAAGACCAAGGCGAAGACGAAGACGAAGGCGAAGACGAAGACGAAGACGAAGACGAAGACGAAGACGAAGACGAAGACGAAGA
>JAPYTK010000062.1:0-9561 GCA_029941785.1 Polyangiaceae bacterium
ATGCTCAGCGATGTTCTCGTGGGCGACGCGTCGAGCGCGATCGACGTGGACCTCGGGGCGGCGCCTGCCCCGGGCGGTAGCCGCATCATCGACCGGCGCCTCATCCGCGAAGCGCTCGAACGGGAACAGATCACAGGCATCGACAAACTGCCCAAAGCGGTCCGCGTCGTGCGCAAAATGGAGAAGCTCACGCGTGAGCGCCTGAGTCGGATCGCCAAGCGCGCCATGGCAAGTACCAAGCTTCGCCGGGGGATCACGTTGATTCAATGGCGTCCACCACGGGGTGTGAGGGTCGCCGCCGGGTGGGACACGGTGAGCCTCCGCCTACCGAAGCCGCCGCGACGCCAGGGGAATTGGTCGACGACGGCCCTGCTGACTTTTACCGCGCACGGCAAGCGCTTGGCCCGTCTCGCGATTCCGGCGAGCTTTGCGATTTCCGCTGCGGGAGCCCGTCCGGACGTCGACAAGGGAGCTCCGGTTGTCCTTCTCGTTCGCCGAGGCTTGGTGGAGATCAAAGTCCAAGCCACGGCAAGGTCGGCAGCTGACATCGGCGACGTCTTCTCGGTGACGCTGCGACCTTCGGGCCGCCAGGTGCGAGCGAAACTTCTCGCAGGCGGTCACGCCCTGGCTCTAGGAGTTGGACGTTGAACGCTTCGTCGTTGCGAATCGCTGGAGCGCTATGGCTCGTTGCGTTCGTCGTGGGCTGTGGACCGCGCCATGTGGCGCCCTTCGAACCACGCAAGCGCCTTTACGAACCGGGAAAATACGCCCAAGCTGAGCCTGAAAATAAGCCGGCTATCGGCTCGCTCTACAGCGATGGGATGGGGGGATTTCTCGAGGACACTCGTGCGGTTCGCGTGGGTGATGTCGTGGTCATCAAGCTCGACGAAGACGCTGACGCCTCGGGCAATAGCAGCACCAACCTCAAGCGAAAGAACAAATCCAAGATTGGCTTCGAGGCTCTTCTTGGACTCGTGCCTGCCATCAAAAAGGCTCACCCGAACATCGACCCCGGGCAGCTCTTGTCGTTCCTCACCGAAAACGACTTCAGCGGCCAGGGTGATACCAAACGTCGCGGCAAGCTGCGCGGCTACATCTCCGTACGCGTGGTGAGAATGATGCCGAATGGAGACCTCTTCATCGAGGGCAACAAGGTGTTGCTCATCAACAACGAGGAATATCACTTGTACGTGTCGGGGCTCGTCCGCCCGAGCGATATCGGACCAGACAACAAGGTCGGGTCGACACGGATCGCGGACGCCCAAATCGAGTTCACGGGTCGGGGGGATATCGCCGACCAGCAACGTAAGGGCTGGCTCTCTCGCCTCATCGAAGCTGTCAATCCACTGTGAGCGCCATGCTCCATTCGTTACGAGATTCCATCATGCTACCTCGCCGTCCGAGCCGCGTCGTTTTCCTCTCTGGGGTTCTCTTCGCCATTGTGGTTTGCTTCGCGAACCCTGTACGTGGCGAGAAACTCCGCGATCTGGTGGACATCAACGGAGCCCGAGACAACCAACTTCTCGGCTATGGCGTGGTGACCGGTTTGAGTGGCACGGGGGACGACATCTCCGCTCCGCTCGCCGTGCAGTCGACCCTCTCGATGTTGCGTCGCCTCGGCGTGCAGGTCGAAGCTCGCCAACTTCGTTTGCGTAACATTGCCGCGGTCGTCGTGACGGCGACGATCCCGCCTTTCTCTCGCACGGGCAGTCGACTCGATGTCACCGTGGCGTCGATTGGCAACGCCAAATCTCTCGCTGGTGGTGTGCTCGTACAGACGGTGCTCAAGGGGGCGAACCGAAAGAGCTACGCCGTTGCCCAAGGGGGCATCGTGATCGGCGGCTACATCGAGAAGGGGCGCAGCGGCAGCAAGATCAAGACCGGCAGTACCACGGTTGGTCGCGTCCCCGCCGGAGCCTTGGTCGAGCGCGAAATCGCCACCAAGTTCGTTTTTGACGGCAAGCTGTACCTCACGCTTCGTCGTCCATCCTTTTCACTGGCCTCGGACATGGCGAAACTCATCGAGGAGAACCTCGGAGAAGGATCGGCCTTCCCCCAAGATGGTGGCACCGTAGCGGTGACCATTCCCAAGGAATTCGTCAAGCGGCCGGTCGATCTGGTGGCGCAACTTCATAAACTCGAGCTGACTCCATCTCGGCGGGCACGCGTCGTCATCAGCGAGCGCACGCAGACCATCGTTGCCGGTGGAGATGTAAGGTTGGCCGCTGTGGCGGTGGTGCACGGCAACTTGACCATCGTGATCAAGGAGACGCCCGTCGTGTCCCAGCCTGGCCTGCTCGCCCAGGGACAGACCGTGCAGACGCAGGAATCGCAGGTTGAGGTGCAGGAAGAGCGCAGCGCTGTGCAGTACATCAACGGCGCAGCGACCTTGTCGGATCTCGCCTCGGCCCTCGGCACCCTCGGCCTCACCGCACGTGAGTTGATCAGCGTGCTTCAGGCGATGAAAGAAGCTGGCGCCTTGGAAGCGGAGCTCGTCGTTCAATGAGCACTTCGATAGCCGGAGTCGTCAACAGGATGGCGCCCCGTGCCGTCAATGATGCGACACCTTCTGCGGTCGACGCTGCAGCTCGAGCGAAAGAAACCCAGCAGTCTGGGACGTCTGACGCCGTGGCCAAGACAGAGGGCGCACCCAAGCTCGATCCGCAGATCGTCAAGCTCGAAGAGGCTGCGCGCCAGTTCGAAGCCATCTTTGTACGCCAACTACTCAAAACCGCTAAGTTTGGCGGCAAATCGGCAAAGAGCGGGCACGGTCAGATGGCTGTGGATGCCATGGCCAATTCGATATCTGAGAGTGGTGGCCTAGGCCTGTCGACCCACATTCGCGACGTCCTGCTCAAGGCGCATCTCGCGAAGGCGGCCAGCGAGAAGTAGGCCACGACAGTGGCACCCATCTTGCTTATTCAATATGTGAGGTTCGGCTTTTTTTTCCGGTTGGCCTCGCTGGGTTACACCCAGCTAGGGAAAACGTTTTCAAGTTTTCCAGAGAATGGCCGTAAAGCCGTTCAGGCGGGCTTCTTAAATAAGTGAATTTCGCCAGAGGTCATCATGCGCATCCCAAGTCGTCTCTATCAACGCCCCGAAGTCCAGAATCGTACGGATCAGGCGGCCAAGAGCGAAGAGGCGAAGGATGCGCGTACGGACGAAGTCAGTCAGTCACCGCGTGCGGAGGAAGACGACGTGCGCGTCGAGATATCGTCCCGCGCGCGGAACGTCGCTAGCACCAACGCCATGGACATGGAGAAGGTGCAGCGACTCCGATCGTTGATCGACGCCGGAGGCTTACAGATCAACGCGGAGCGCATCGCCAATCGGATCGTAGACAGCGGAGGTTGAGATGGACGTCGAGAGCACACTGGCGGAAATGGAGCAGCTGCTCGACGATGAGCGGACGGCCATTCGGAAAATCGATGTCGACCGGCTCGAACAAACCGCGGACCGGAAGCTCGCCTTGATGCAGATCTTGACCGAAGGTGGCTTGGACGGTCGTAGCGACCTCACCGAACGTTTCGGGGCGATGGTGACCCAGCTGCGCGACAACGGTGTGCTGCTCGCGCACGCACGCAATTGTGTTCGGGACGTCATCCAAGTCGTGGCTGCGCCCGCCTCTCTTTACGACACCACAGGCAAATCGACAGCCCAGCCGAAGACCGTGGGTGGATTGAGCGTGACGGGCTGACCATGTCGAGCCTTCTGTCGGTACTAAACGTTGCGCGCGGAGGCATGAGTGCCAATTCCGCTGGCGTGGCGGTGACCGGCGAGAACATCACGGGAGCCAATCAAAAGGGTTTCGTGCGGCGCAGCGCGCTCATCGAGACACGCGTCTTCGGGCACAACGTCGCAGGTGGCGCCCAGTTCATGGGCGTGGGCCGAGCCTTCGACCGTTTTTCGTATCGCAACGTGCTTCGCGAGACGGGGCATCTCGGCCACGCCGACGCTCGCAGTTCCAGTCTCCAGCAAATCGAACAAGTCATCACACCGACGGACGGTCACACCTTGGGCGATCGCATCGCAGGTATGTTCACCGCGTTCGACGAGCTTGGAAAGAAGCCCGACGACGTGACGGCTCGCAAGTTGGTGATCCAAGCGGCCGAAGACGTCTCTTCTGGCTTTCGGGAGACTTCGTCTCGGCTGAGCCAATCACGGGACGAGCTTCTCGTTCGGGCGCAAGGCGTCGCCGAAGAGGTCAACGTGCGACTCGAACGCATCGCCGAATACAACGACAGGATCCAAAGGATGCAGTCGCAGGACTCGAGCGGTCGCGCCGAGTTGATCGATCAACGGGACGAGTTCGTCCGCGAGGTGTCCGAACGTATCGATCTCGAAGTGGTCGAGGGGGACGCTGGCGCGGTCACTCTGCTTTCGAGTGGCTCGGCGCTCGTCGACGACGGCAAAGCATCGAGTGTGCAAGTGAGCGTGGACGCGAACAATGATCTCAAGTTCGAGTTTGTGCGTGACGGCAACGCCCTCGACGTTTCGAGTAAGGTCACGGGCGGTCGGCTCGGGGGGATCCGCGAAGCGCGTGATACGGACGTGGTGAGTCTGCAAACCGATCTCGACCAATTCGCGGTCGACTTCGCCGCTGCCGTCAATGCTGTGCACAACACGGGCATCGATCTCAACGGCAACGCTGGACTCGACCTGTTCACCGATCCGGTGGGAGCGGCTCTGCCCGCACCGCCCGGAACGGCCTTTGCCTTCTCGCTGAACCCGAATATTGCCGGCGACTCCGATCTCATCGCGGCGGCGACCGCTGGTGCGCCTCCGCCGGGGGGCAATGATGGCGCCATTGCTCTGTCGCAGGTGTCCCAAACGGTCATCGGTGCCGACGGTACGCCGTCGGAGACCTTCGGCGCCTTGGCAGGCTCGATCGGTAACAAACTCGTGGCCGCCTACAGTAGTCGTGACATGCGCGAGAGCACGGTCGCGCACGCCGACAACCTCCGCCAGAGCATCAGTGGTGTCTCGCTCGACGAGGAGATGATCAACTTAACGAAGTTTCAACGGGCCTTCGACGCGTCGATGCGGGTTTTGCAGGCGGCCGACGAGATGCTCAGGACATTGGTGCAGAGGCTCTGATGCGGATCACGGAGAACATGCGCATCGCGCAGACCGCCCATTCGCTGAGTCGAAGTGCGCGTGAAGTCTACGACCTTACCGCCATGGCGACCACCGGGCGCAAAATCAACAAGCCTTCCGATGGCCCTGCGGCGTACGCGTCGATCGTAAGTCGCAACGAGCGCATGGAATTGCTCGGCTCACGGAAGAGCACCCTGGAGCGAGCGGAGCACGACGTGGCGCTCGCCGAGACCACCCTCGCGACCGCAGGTGATATCATGGCCCGGGTGCGTGAGATCGCGGTCGCCATGGCGGATGCGGAGCCTGGACCTAACGAGCGTCAGGCGATGGCCACCGAGGTCGCGAATTTGCGCGATCACCTTGTCGGACTCGCCAATACGCGTGGGACCCGTGGGTACTTGTTCGGCGGCACCGCGACGAAGACGCCACCCATTGACGTCAATGGCGTGTTTCAAGGGAACAACGCGGCGATCAACGTCGAGTATGCCGATGGGCAGACGTCCGCCGTCAACGTCAGCGGACAGGACGCGTTCACGGCACTTTCGGGCGGTCGCGACATCTTCCAAGATCTCACCGATTTAGAGACGGAACTGCTCGCGGACAACCAGCAGGGCGTGCACCTTCTGATTTCGACGATCGATCAGGGGCACAAACAGATCACCTCGGTCCGGGCCGAGGCGGGAGTGAAGATGACCCGGTTTTCGTCGGCACGCGACGTCACCGAGAACGCGTTGGTTGTCGTGACGAGCGCTCAGGCTTCCGATCGCGAGGGCGACGCGACGGAAGTATTTTCGGATTTGGCCACTGCGCAGGTAGCCTATGAACGGAGCTTGGCGGTCACCCGTCAGGTTTTGGGCATGACTAGTGCCATGGAGCGGTTCTAATATGGAACAGCAGGAATTGTCTCATGTCGATTTCAATACGATCGAGAAGGAGTCTCGGCGATGCTCATTATTCGTAGACGCGTCGGAGAGCGCATCGTTGTCGGTTCAAACATCGAGGTCACCGTGGCCTCGGCAACCCGCCGTGTCGTTCGCTTGGCGATACAAGCACCAAAGGGGATCCCGGTCCTTCGAGGTGAAGTTCACGACGCGGTCGTCGCAGCGAATGTCGCCGCGACTCAGGCCATTGTCGAAATTCCGACGGACGTCGAAGACGCGGATGGCGATGGGGCCTTGGAAGTGGAGCTTGGGGTGCAAATGATCGTGGACGAAGAGATCGAGGCGGCATCGACCGACGTCGAGCCAGAAGAGCGGCAGGAGAAACAAGATGATTCGGATTGAAGGAACGAGGTTCGGGATCGTTGAGGTCGAGGATGACGCGGTCATTCGGTTCCCCAATGGCGTGATTGGCTTTCCCGAAGAGTCAGGTTTCGTCCTGCTCGAACGGGGTGCCGAGCGAATGGTGGCTTATCTCCAGAGCGTGAATTCGGCGGGTCTTGCATTCCCAGTGGTCGATGGCGCCTATTTTGCGGATTATCCTCAGCCCCCAGCTGAGAAGCTGGCGCAGAGCGCAGGGATTGGCGTCGATGATCTTGCGCTGCTCGTCATCGTTGCGGTGCAACCCAAGGACAAGTCGCTCGAGGCGAACCTGCTCGCCCCACTCGTCATCGACGTCAAGTCACGCACGGGCGCTCAGGTCGTGCTCGATCCACGGAAGTTCTCCGCTTCAACCTCGCTGGCCGATCCCGTCGCCGCTGCCAAGGCGAAGATGGAAGCGATGCGTAAGGCGCGGGAGAACAAAGACGACTCCGACGAGGATGAACCTGCCGGCTTGGATCGTACCCCAAGCAAGAAACTGCCTGTCGCCGCGGCGATGTAGTCACTGGTCGAGCCAGGCCGCTGCGTGTCAACAACGCGACAGGGCGCGTTATCGTCCTAACCATGGGCGACAGGTGGTGACCTAAGTGTTCGAGATCATGGAATCGTAGCTCGGCACTGTTCTTGCTGTCATCCAATCCGGATAGCCGTGCTTGGCGGCACGTGGTGGTCGGTGTAGACGGCTCGGGCCCTACCGACGCGTCAGCGTACGATCTCTGAGGCACAAGAATTGGAATTGGCAATGACAGGTAAAGCTTCTCTTACGGCGTCGGTTTTTGCGGCGGTGTTATTCGCAGGCCCCCAGGCGTTGGCCCAGGGTGGTGGTGGTCCCCAAAGCTGCTTCGACAATGAACAATGGAGCGTCGACGAGGGGCGCTGCATCTGCGTAGTTGGTACGGCTCGATCCAAGGGCGCGGCCTTCGGCACCCGACAGCCTTGCGTGGACGAGGCCAGCGGATCGGGCGCGATGGTGAAGGTCAGTTTGGGCGGAGACTCGGGTGCGGACAAGGCTGAGGACGACGAGGCGAGCCTGCCCCCGCGAGTGCCATGGAGTGGCACGAGTTTCTCGCTGATCACCGGCGCGACAACGACGGCGGTGGGGATCGGCCGTGACAATATCGGCGACAGTCACGAGTCGGTCGCCATGATTGGGCTGCTGTCGCTCAAGTATAAACTCATCGACCAGGATGTCTGGTCACTTGGCGCCTTCATGGCGACCGGGGCGTACGTCGAGCTGACGAACAGCAACTCCAGCGTGACCGAGCGTGAGCCGCAGATGACCGATATCGGCTTCGGCTCAATGGTTTCCTATAAGCGCGCGGCGAAGAAGTGGGGGACCTCCCCGAACGCGAGCCTGTCCATGTCGCTTCCGACATCGAAGGTCAGCCGCTCGAACGGCACCCAGCTCAAGACGTCGATGAGCGTGGGGTTCAGCCAGAGTTTTCCGTGGTTCAAGGGAACGCCTGTTGTCGAGGACATGTCGGCGGCCTTCAACTTCAAGTGGGGGCACCACTTCGCTTCGGCCACCACGGCGGTCAACGACGATCTCGACCGCGAGCGCCAAACGCTCACGGGCGGTAGCCAGCTAGACGATCAGCTCACGGGCGGGCGTTTCGCGCTAAACTCTACGGTTGAGACTCTCGGCCTGAACTGGGGCAAGGCCTTCGGCGGGATCCCCGTGAACGCGGGCGTCGGCTTCGTGTTCGGACAGGGATACAAGGCGCCGTTCGAGAATGGGACGGCGGATCAGTGCATCCCTATTGCCAACGTGGTCAACGAGGATTGCACCGTCGTGGGCGGCGAGGGTGAACCGGTGGACAAGTTCTATACCTACGGATTTCAGTTCAACGTTGGCGTGCAGCCTGCTCCCGAGTTCTCGGTCGGTCTCGGCTACGCCAGCTCGGGTGGTTCCTCGGGCCAGAACACGCTCGCGCCCGACGGCACGCGCCGCAGCTTCTTCTACTCGCCGAGCGCGGAGTTCGCGCTCACGTTGACCCTCCACCCTGACGCGCTGTACGAGCGCTTCACCGGACCGAAGCGAAAGCTCGCCCAAACCGAAGACCAGGGGCGCACATTCTAGATTGCCAGTTTGAACGCGAGTC
The DNA here is from genome assembly GCA_029941785.1 of Polyangiaceae bacterium. Taxonomy (GTDB): domain Bacteria; phylum Myxococcota_A; class Polyangia; order Polyangiales; family Polyangiaceae; genus JAPYTK01. The sequence goes on from JAPYTK010000062.1 coordinate 8,519, forward strand.
GCAGCTCGATGGTGCGCGCAGGAGAGAATCGAATGATGAAGTACGCAATGACCGCAGCGCTCGTGTTGGGCGTAGCGGGGATGACCACAGGCTGCGTGACCGCGAAGCGCGCGGTACCGATGGCGGCGCATCGCAGTGGTTGTGAGGCCGACAAGATCAAGGTCGTGAACCAAGAGGGGCGCAATGCGGTGCTCGACGTTTGCGGGACGCACGAGGATTGGCACTTCCATCCCTTCAATGGCTACTCCTACGTCGGCCCTTCGGCTGAGCAACCCGAGAAGCCACCCGTCGACGGCGACGGCGACGGCGTCAACGATGGTGTCGATGCTTGTCCATCCAAGGCCGGCGTGGCGACCGCCGATCCCACGACGAACGGTTGTCCTCCACCGCCCGACACGGACGGTGACGGCGTGGCCGATCCCGACGACGCGTGCCTCGAGGTCGCGGGCGTGAAGAGCGACGATGCTAAGACCAACGGCTGCCCTCCTGACAAGGATGGCGACGGCGTGGCTGACGCGAGTGACGCCTGCGCAGATGTTGCCGGGGTCAAGAGCGACGACGCCAAAGCCAACGGTTGCCCGCCTGACAAGGACGGCGACGGCATTGTCGACGCGAGCGATGCCTGCCCGGACAAGGCAGGCACGGCCAGTGATGATCCTGCCAAGAGCGGCTGTCCCGAGGAAGCCGCCGAAGGCGACGCAGAAGGCGACGCCAAAGACGCTGCCAAGCCTGACGCGGCCGAAGACGCTGCCAAGAAAGAGCCGCCCAAGCCTGATGCGGCCGAGCCTGATGCGGCCGAGCCTGATGCGGCCAAGCCTGATGCGGCCAAGCCTGATGCGGCCAAGCCTGATGCGGCCGAGCCTGATGCGGCCGAGCCTTATGCGGCCGAGCCTGATGCGGCCGAGCCTTATGCGGCCAAGCCTGATGTGGCCAAGCCGGCCGACGCCGCCAAGACGCCAGAGTAGGGCTGCGCGCGCTCGAGCGCCTGGCCGTCGAGTTCTTCTGCCCGGTGCTGATCTCAGGTGCCGCCTGCGCTCGCCGTG
>JAPYTK010000062.1:9661-25417 GCA_029941785.1 Polyangiaceae bacterium
CCGCCTGCGCCGCCTGCGCCGCCTGCGCCGCCTGCGCCGCCTGCGCCGCCTGCGCCGCCTGCGCTCGCCGTGCTGCTAGCGCTGGATGATCCGCCCGCACTGGAGGTGTTGCCCGAGCCCGAGCCGGTGGTTCCGCCCGCGCCGCCTGCGCTGGCGGTCGAGGTGTTGGGGCAGACCGTTTGGTAGCTCGCGAGCTGCGCGCTGCAGACCCCCTCGACCTTCGCGCTGACGACGCTCTTACAGTGGGCCTTGTAGCTTGTGTCGGCGCACTGCTCGCAGGTGGCGTCCAAGGTATCGCACGGGTCTTCTGTGCATGCGGCGAGACTGGCGGTCGCGAGGAGGAAGCCAGCGAGAAGGAGTGTAGTGGGCGTCTTGACGTTCATGGGAAGATCTCCGCGGCAGCTCATCATGTCATGTGGTGAGCGCGATCGGCTACAAAACAGCACCTGCGCCAGCTCAGCGAGAGCGTCAGGTCGAGGCGGGAAAAATCAGAGTGAAGGCGCGAGGACCGGTCTTATAGAGCACCGCCACCTTGCCCAGCTTGGCAAGGTCGTAATAGGGGTACCACGGTAGCGCTCGCCAGCTGTCGCTGTCCTTGATGAACTCTGGGACGATGAGATCGAGGGCGACGTATCGTCCACCGGTGGCTTTGTCGAGGGCGGGGCCGAAGGTCCACTTCTCTCGACCCTGGACGGCAGGGATATCGTTGTGCAGCGCACCTCCGTACAGGACCACGGCCTTGCTGAGCTTGCGCTGCGCGTTACGGGCCAGGATCTTCCGTGTGAGCGCTTCGCTCAAGTTCGCGATCATCGTCAACATTTGCGCGATGCCGTCGCGACCGGCGGCCTTGATCTTCTTGAATTCGTCGCAGCTGGGGCGCAGCACATGCGGACGCACGTGGAGCGCCTTGGCCTCGTGGCCCAGCTTCGTGAACTCGTCTTGGTTGCTGCTCGCTTGTCGTTTGACCACGCCCTTCTGAACCTCGCGCACTTGCCTTTCCGCCTTTTTGCACGTGCCGTCGGGGATCATCAACTCCAGCACCAAATCCGAAGACGTTGGCGCGAGGATGGGAAGCAAGTCGTGGGTGAAGCGGTGCGTCGCGGAGCGGATCCCTTCGCTACCGCGCTGGGCGTGAGCCTCTCCGATCCCCAACACCAGAGGTTTTTGCGCGAGCACCAGGCGCAGCGCCTCGGTTGGTGAGCCAAATTGGCGACAGGAGAGCGCCCCACACGGTGTACCCGCCTGCGCGGTTCCTTTGGCGGTCTCGGCATTCGCCGAGGCGTCTCGGCTGGCAGCGGTCGATGGGCTCGACGAAGCATGCGTTCCTGGGCTCGACGGAGCAGGGTGCGCCGATATTTCACTGCGATTGGGGGGAGACGCGTTTGGCTTTGTCGGCCTTCCGCAACCCACGAGCAACAGCGCGCCCAGCAGCGCCAATGACCTCATGACTTCAAGACTGACATTGGCGTGGTCGGTTGTCGAAAACATCCGGGATGCGGACGAGTCGAGTGTAGCCGTCTGACTACACTCGACTCGTCATCGAGAGGGATCCTCGGCGCGGTTTATGGGCGCGGGAGCGCTTTGTGTTGAACCGGAGCGCCGAAGTGCGCAACCATGAAGGAGATGGGGCTGTCCTTTCTGTCACTCAAGGAAGCATCTCGGGCGGCGATCGACTGGCCGGATGTGTACTTTGCGCCAGCTTATGGCGCGGCGGAGCAAGCCTCGCTCGATGCAACGTGGGAGGTGGCGGTGTGGCAGCCCGGTCCCATCGTCTACCCGTATCTGCGGCGGAGCATCGATGTCGAGCTCGCGGGGCGTGCCGGTTGCTTCGACATCGTATCCCCCTACGGCTACGCCGGAACCTGGGGCCCCGCCGAAGTTTCCACCGAATCATGGGCTCAGTTCCGCGCCGCTTTTCGTGGGGCCATGCGTGACCGCGGCTGCGTGGCGGAGTTCATGCGTCTCAGCTCGCTCGTGCCTGGCGCCGACGCCTTGCTTGGATCAGACTCCACCCTGCAGTCGACCCAGCACAACGATACCGTGCTGGTTTCCTTGCAGGCGGGATACGATGCCTATTGGACAGCTGCGGCCAAGCGCTCACGTACGGCTGTGCGCAAGGCCCGCAAGCTTGGCTATCAACTGACGGTACGAGCGGCGGCCGCGGCCGATCTCGGTTCGGACGGCGCCTTTCGTCAGGTGTACGAGGAGACGATGCGAAGAGTCGAAGCCTCACCACGGTATTTCTTCGACGCGAGCTATTACGACTGTCTACTCGACGGTCTCGGTGAACGCTTGCACCTTGCCGAGGTGCGATCGGCCGATGGAGCTGTCGTGGCCGCTGCGTTGTTCATGCAGTGGGGGCAACTCTTGCATTACCACCTGTCCGGATCGCAGCGCGAAGCCGCGCGCGCGGGGGTGAACAACATGATGATCGATGGCGTCATTCGTCATGCTGTCGAGGTGCTCGATGTCACTCGTCTCCACCTCGGTGGGGGGGTGACGGCCGAGGACAGCCTGTTCAAGTTCAAGCTCGGCTTTGGAGGCGAGCGCCTTCCGTTTCGGGTTGCGCAAAGCGTGCTCGACGACGAAGCTTACCGTACGCTCGTGGCCGCTCGTGCGCGCGCGCGCGGGACCACCGAAGTCGAGCTCATCGAGAGTGGCTTTTTTCCAGCATACCGAGCCGCCTGATGTCATCCGAAGCTACCCAAGGTTCCGTCGTGCATCGCGCGCTCAAGCGATCCTTGGACCTCGTTGGTGCCACCGTTGGCTTGTGCCTTCTCTCACCGGTGCTCGCCGGCGCGGCCATTGCCATACGTTCGAGCATCGGCAGCCCGGTCATTTTTCGTCAGCGCAGGCCGGGGCGAAACGGAGAGCCTTTCACGATCTACAAGTTTCGGACGATGCGCGAGCCCAAGCCTGGCGAGGAGCGGTTCACGAGTGACGGCGATCGACTCACCCCCCTCGGCCGTTTTCTTCGTCGGACCAGCATCGACGAGCTGCCGGAATTGTTCAACGTCTTGAAGGGAGACATGAGCCTGGTCGGGCCCCGCCCTCTCTTGATCGAGTACCTCGAGCGGTACACCCCGGAGCAAAAGCGTCGTCACGATGTGCGGCCAGGGATCACGGGGCTCGCCCAAGTGAGCGGCCGGCAGCATCTGCGCTTCAGCCAGCGCCTCGAACTGGACGTCGAGTACGTCGATAGCTGGTCGGTCGTGCTCGATGTGGTGATCCTCTGGCGCACGGTGCGGGCGGTGGCGGGGGGCTCGGGGGTCGAATCAGGTCAAGCCATTGCTGACGTGGACGACCTGGGCTTGTATCAAGGTAAAGGAAAGTCCAGCGACGGGTTGGACGGCAAAGAGGAAACTCTCAACGAGAGCGGGGAAGCATGATTCACAGATTGAAATGGGAGCATGCGAGCACCGGTCAAGTAGCGGTCGTGTTGCGCAAGCCCGAGCCGAAGGACCTGGAAGCTCTCTACGCCCAGAAAAACGATCCCGAGGTCGCTCGGGCCCTCGGGGGCTTCTCTCGTGGATACTCCCGCCGTGACATCGAGGCGTGGATCGAGCACCACCGAAATCACGAAAGCGAGGCCCTCTGGGCGATCATTGCCGAAGACGTCGATGGACCGTGCATCGGCCATGTTGGACTTTACGAAATCGACCATCGCATCCGCAGCGCCGAGTTTGCGGTGATGATTGGGGACAAGTCGTATTGGCGTCGCGGCGTAGGCCGGCAGGTCACCGATTTTGCGGTGCGCTACGGTTTTGAAATGCTCAACTTGAACCGCGTGCATCTGTCGGTCTTGGCCGGGAACGAGCCCGCGCTGGCCCTTTACGGGTCGCTGGGTTTTCAGCACGAGGGCGTGCAGCGGCAGGCCCAATACAAGGACGGACAATTCCTCGATGTCGTGCTCATGAGCATTCTGCGGTCCGAGCACAAGACGAATGCATCCTGAACGTTGGGAGCACGGATCGGATTACGGATCGATCGCCGGCCAGACATTGGGGGCATCGGCCGACGCGGATCACCCGTGGGCTGAGGCCGGGCAGACCTATGGCTGTGGCCGCGATGCTCTGTGCGCCCTGGTGGAGCACGGCGTACAGACGCGATCGTGGCGTCGGCTTTGGCTACCTAGTTATTTTTGCGAGGACGTCGTCGCCGCGCTCGATTCTCTGCCGATAGAGATCCTGCGTTTTGCTGATGGACCGTGGTCACCCGAACCGAGCATTGTGCGTGAGCAACTCGTCACCGGAGATGCCTGCTTGTTGGTCAATTACTTCGGCACGCGGGACCGTCTCGGCGTTGAGACCGAAGGGTGGCCACCGGGTATCGACATCGTTCAAGACCACACGCACGATCCCTGGTCACCGGGGGCCCACTGTAGTCGCGCAAGCTACGCGGTCGCCTCCTTGCGCAAGACCTTGCCCCTCCCCGATGGCGGCGTGCTCTGGTCTCCGCTCGGTTTGCCGCTTCCCCCGGCGCCCCAGCTCACCGAGGCGCATGCGGCTCGCGCGGCAGAGCGGCGGGAAGGGATGGAGATGAAAACGGCGTATCTGGCTGGCGGCGATGTGAGCAAAGACGCCTTTCGTGCGCGCCTGCTGAACAGCGAGCAGAGCTTCGGCGGTGGGCAACCTTCCGCGATGAGCAAGGAGTCTCGCGCACTTCTCGATCGCTTGCCGATAGCGGACTTTCGCCGTTTGCGTCGTGAGAATCACCGGTATCTTGCCGAGCGCCTGACCGGCAGTACGACCTTCGAGGTCTTCCATCCACAGTCCTCCACCGCGCAGGGCTGTCCGCTCGCCCTCGTGATCTTGTGCCCATCGCAGGCGGCCCGCGAGGATCTGCGCAGGCGTTGCATCGAGGCGCGCATTTACCCCGCTATTCTGTGGGCCTCACCCGCAGCCCATGACGTCGAGGCAGACGTGGCCTTCAGCTCGCGCATGCTCGCTCTTCACTGCGACATGCGGTACGAACGCGAGGATTTGGACCGAGTCGTGGGAGCTTTACTCCGTTGAACTTGCGTCCTCGATGGGTAAAAAAGACTGAACGTTGGGCGATGAACAGGCATCATGAACAGATGAAAGACATGCCGACCAACGGTTGTCATCAAGTCGTTGAGGTGCCGCCGCGCTCTACGCAGGCTCATACCCAGCTCGTCGAACCCTTCATTCGGCCTGTGCGGGGCGCGGTGCGCCTCAATGGCTTCTTTTTTGACCCCGAGCCTTTGGCCAGGGAACTGGAAGGACTCACAGGATGGACCGAGCGCACCTTCGATGGCGATTACAGCGCAGGTTGGAGCGACCTGGGTTTGTTGCAACGAGGCCCGGACGGTGCCGTCGAACACCCCGAGCTGGAGCGCTGCCCACTCATTCGCGCCCTTGGAGAATATTTCCCGGCCCCGGTCATCGCGCTGTTGCTCGCCCGTCTCGAGCCCGGGGGCTGGATCAAGGAGCATCGGGACCTCTCGGGCGGCGCGCCGATGGGGGTCATTCGTTTCCACATACCGATCACCACCCACGACGATGTTGGCTTTTATGTGAGCGGCGAGCGTGTCCGCATGGATCCGGGCACTCTTTGGTACCTCGACACGAGCTACCGGCATCGGGTCGTCAACGAGTCGACGCAGAGCCGAGTGCACGCGATCATCGATCTCGAACTCAACGAGGCCTTGCGGGCGATGCTGCCCTCTCGCGATTGGCATGATGCGGCACACCAGGTCTATTTCGCCGGATTCTGCGTCGCGCAGGGCCTCAAGCTCGCGGTTACCAATCCGCGCCGACTCGCCGAGCGGGTGCGGAATGCCTATCGACTCAGATTTTCGCGGGAGTCGGTTGTCAATCGGGTCGATTCGCCATAAGTCGGGTGACATGAGCGAAGTCACCATCCCTCCCATCTTTGCCTGCCCCGAATGCGACTCGGCGCAGCTGACGTGGCGTGAAGATCTTTCTCCTGCCGTCGCCCCCTTCGACGTCAGTGAAGGTTTGCGTTGCGAGAATTGCGAGCGCGAGTTTCCGCGCGTAGGCGGCGTGTGGGTGTTGTGGTCCGATGCGGTCAAACGCTTGCAGTTGTTGCAAGCCGAGGCCGGAGAAGGCTCGGCCGAGCCGGAGGCCGCGGACTTGTCCGAGCAGGTCAAGCTCGCCAACATCAAGATCTACGACACCATCAGCGAGTCGTACGGCGAACACCACGACGGCATTCGCCCGTACACCCAAACCTTGCTCTTTCTCAAGGCGCTCGGAGATGACTTTCAAGCGCCTCCGCCCGAGGGCCATACCCGGACCATCATCGACGTGGGCTGCGCCGCGGGCGTGGGATTGGATTTTGGGGTCAATGGCTATACCCACGTTGTCGGTGTCGACCTCTCCTTGACGAACCTGCGGGCGGTCGTTGCCAAAGGCCGGCTCGCCGTCCTCGCGGATGCTGAGCGTTTGCCGTTTCGCGAAAACGCGATCGATATGGTCACCTGTTTCGCTACCCTGCACCACTTGCCCAAGCCCGAGGTTTTCGTGCAGAGCGCCTCGCACATCCTGCGTGAGGGCGGCGTGTTGCTCGTGGCGGGCGAGCCGACTCGCGCGGCCATGGATCACCGTGGACTCGGGCGCTTCGTGTTCGATGCGCGCAAACCGATCTACCGGCTGCTCGCGCGACGTTCAGAAAAGTACTTCTTGCACGCCAATCGCGAACAGCAAAGGCTCAACGATTTGGCCGAGCACGGTCGCACGCACGGGGGTATGGAGCCTGAAACCCTCGAGGGTTTTTTCGCCGACGCCGGCCTCGAAGATCTTCAGTTGTTCTACGACACCGATGTGAGTCACTTTCGTCCCTACGGAGTGCCGGATTGGAAGATGGGTTTGCTCAAGACGCTGAGCTTTCAAAACCCCTTCAAACGAAGCAATTGGGCGAATCTCTCGGCGATGGGACGCAAACGCGTTCGCCAGTCGAAGCCGACGGAGTCCGAGGACGCGTCGTGAGCGAGAAGCGAGCACGGATCTATCTTTCCCCTCCTCATATGGGCGGTCGGGAGCGGGAGTTGCTCTTGGATGCTTTCGATTCGGGTTGGTTGGCGCCCCTCGGCCCTCACGTCGACGGCTTCGAGCGGGAGATGGCCACCCGTGTCGGCGTGAAAGATGCTGCGGCCTTGTCGAGTGGAACGGCCAGCTTGCATTTGGCTTTGCACATGCTTGGGATTGGTCCGGGCGATCGGGTGATCGCGCCGACGCTGACTTTCATCGCGACCGTTACCCCGGTGATTCACCTCGGGGCGGAGGTCGTGCTCGTCGATAGCTGCAAGGAGTCGTGGAATATCGATCCCCAGGGGCTCGCCGACGAGCTTCGCGAGAGCGCAGAGGCCGGCTGCTTGCCCAAGGCGGTGATCAGCGTGGACCTGTACGGACAGTGCGCCGATTACGACGCGATAGAGGAGCTTTGCGCGAAGTACGAGGTGCCACTGATCGAGGACGCTGCCGAATCGCTGGGCGCCAGCTATGGTGGTCGGGCGGCTGGCAGTTTCGGAGCGATGTCTGTGCTGTCGTTCAACGGCAACAAGATCATCACCACCAGCGGCGGCGGGATGCTCCTGTCCGACCGGGAGGAATGGGTCGTGCGGGCGCGAAAGCTCGCCAGCCAAGCCAAAGAGCCGGTCGCCCATTACGAGCACCTCGAAGTGGGTTTCAACTACCGGATGAGCAATGTGCTCGCGGCGATGGGTCGCGGTCAGCTCGAGACGCTCGACGAGCACCTCCAGGCGCGCCGTCGTCACAACGGGGCCTACCGAGACGGACTCGGCGGTTTGCCCGGAGTCGACTTCATGCCCCTGGATCCGCGGGGCGAGCCCAATCATTGGTTGACCTGCGTGACCATCGATCCGGCCCGCTTCGGCGCCGATCGGGAGACGATTCGCCTGCACCTCGAGACGCTCAACATTGAATCGCGGGCGGTGTGGAAACCGATGCATTTGCAGCCGGCTCTGAAAGGCGTGCGCTGCCGCGGAGGCGAAGTTTCGGAGTCTTTGTTTGAGCGCGGGCTTTGCCTGCCAAGCGGTTCGGGTATGAGCGACGCGGACCGAGATAGCGTGGTGGCCGCCATTCAGGCCTGTCATCGAAACGTGAATTCATCGCAAGTGAGCATGTCATGAGAACTTGGATTGTCCTTTTTATAATCGGTATGGCATCGTCCTTGGCTGGCCTGGCCCAAGCCTCTTTGTACGTGAGCAGCGAGAAGACCCATCAGGTGCTTCGCTACCACGGTTCGACGGGTCAGTTCATCGACGCCTTCGCGGAAGGCGGCGGACTCGACTACCCCGAGGGGCTTAGCTTTGGGCCCGAGGGCGATCTGTACGTGGCGAGCTACTTTTCGAACCAGATCTTGCGTTACGACGGCGAAACAGGAGCCTTCAAAGAAGTCTTCGTCGACGCCGGCGTCGGGGACCTCGAGTGCCCGGTGGGGATCGGCTTTCGCGGCGACCTCCTCTACGTTTCGAATCGCTGCACCGAGAGCGTGATCCGCTTCCGCGCGGGGACGGGCGAGTTCGTCGACGTCTTCGCGACGGGCGGTCTACAGTTTGCCGACTGGTTTGTCTGGGGCCCGGACGGCGACATGTTCATCAGCAGCCGCGTTAACGATACCGTCAAGCGTTTCGATGGCGAGACCGGCGCAGACAAGGGCACCTTCATTTCTGGTGTGCCGCTCGACTTTCCGCAGGGCTTGGCATTTGGAGCCGACGGGCGTCTCTACGTGGTCAGCTCGGAGAGCGATCAGATTTTGCGCTTCAACGGTGATACGGGAGCCTTCATCGACGTGTTCGCCACGCATTCGAGGGGGTTTGGCATCGCCTTCCACCACAGCGGGGACGTGCTAGCTGGCAACATCCTGACGCACAGCATCAATCGCTTCGATGGGGAGACCGGTGAGAGTCTCGGCGTCTTCGCCGAACCGAAGTCGGGCGGGCTGACGACGCCGACCTTCATGGTGACCCGTACGATTTGTGGTGACCAACTCGTCGAGGATGACGAGGAGTGCGACGACGGCAACGTCGTCGATGGCGATGGTTGCTCCGCGAGCTGTGAGACCGAGGAGGCGAGCGTAGGAAGCGGCCCTGGCTCCGGCGGCTCAGGTCCCGTGGGGGCTGGCGGCGCAGGTGGCTCGGGCGTCGACCTCGGTGACGAGTTCGACATCTACGGCCGTGGCTGCAGCTGCCGTGTCGGTCCTGGGGGTCAGCGCGAACGGGGCGGGCTGGCTCTGCTCGGCCTGCTGCTCGGTCTCGTGATCGTGCGAAAGCAGCGGCCCGGCGCAGCATGAGCTAATGAACATATCCATGGGGCGGCGCACCAAAAAAACCGTGCCTCGAAGTGTGACGAGTCTTGGGCGGGTCCTGATCGATGTCGTGGTGTTGATCGCGGCGTTTGGTCTCGCCTTTCTCGTCCGCTTCGATGGCCAGTTGCCGCCCCAGATGTTCAAGCGCCTGGTGTTCTTGCTCCCCTATGTCGTGGCCCTGCAATACGGCTGCCTGATGGTCGCGGGCGTTCACAGATTTGCCTGGCGTTACATGAGCTTACGCGAGTGTGGGCCGATCATCAAAGCGCTGCTGGCCCCCGCGATTCTCTTCGTGGCTGTGCGCATAGCGAGCGGAGCGGTGGTCGATGTCTACGCGGCGGCCCAGTACGCCCTGGTGCCCTTCAGCATCATCGTGATCAACTTCGGCGTCGCCTGCCTCGGCATCGCCGGGGTGCGGGTCTTGCGCCGGATTTGGGGCGATCGGCTTGCCCGAAATGAGCGCCTGGCCGAGCGCGGTGAACCGCTCGTGACGATTCTCATCGGGGCTGGAGACGCCGGGGCGCTCGTCGCGAGCGAGATCAATGATCGGCCCGATCTGGGCATGAGCGTGGTCGGTTTCCTGGACGATGACGAGGCCAAGCACGGTCAGGTCATCCATGGGATCCCCGTGGTCGGGGCGACCGACTCTCTGGGCCGGCAGTGCGCGCGTCTCGGCGTCGAGCAGGCGATCATCACGATCGCGACCGCGTCCGGTGAGGATATCCGCCGCTTGGTGTCCCTCTGTGACGAGGCCGATGTTCCGGCGCGGATCATCCCTGGAATCGCCGAGATCTTGGATGGCCGAGTCAACCTCTCGCTGATTCGTGACGTGTCCATCGAAGATCTCCTCGGTCGTGAGCCGATCGACCTGGAGGCTGAGCTCGTCGGCCCTTTCCTCGCGAGCCGTCGCGTGATGGTGACGGGCGCTGGCGGATCGATTGGTAGCGAACTCTGTAGGCAGGTCGCCAACCTTCGGCCGTCGAGGTTGTTTCTCGTCGAGCGGGCAGAGCCACTCCTCTTCAACGTCCATCGCGAGCTGACCCGCTCCTACCCAACCCTGGAGATCGTGCCACTGATTTGCGATGTGACCGACCAGCAGCGGGTCGACAAGATCATGGCCGCCCATCAACCCGACGTGATCTTCCATGCGGCGGCGCACAAGCACGTGCCGATGATGGAGCGCAACCCAGGTGAGGCGGTGAAGAACAACGTGTTGGGCACCCGTGTGGTTGCGGATGCGGCGGATGCCCACGGTGTTGGCGCCTTCGTGCTCATCAGTACCGACAAGGCGGTGAACCCGAGCTCGATCATGGGGGCCACCAAGCGGGTCGCCGAACTTTATCTGCAAGCGTTATCTCGGCGCTCGAAAACTCGCTACGTCGCGGTTCGCTTCGGCAATGTGCTGGGCTCGACCGGTTCGGTGATTCCCATTTTCAAAGAGCAGATCGAACGCGGAGGTCCGGTCACCGTGACTCACCCGGACATGGTCCGGTACTTCATGACCATCCCCGAAGCGAGCCAGCTCGTGCTTCAAGCTGGGGCGATGGGCGAAGGTGGCGAGATTTTCGTCCTCGACATGGGGACACCCGTGAAGATTGTCGATCTCGCGCGCGATCTGATCCGCCTCAGCGGATTGGTGCCGAACGAAGACATCGCGATCGAGTTCGTCGGGGTTCGGCCGGGCGAGAAACTCTTCGAAGAACTGGGTTTCGACGGCGAGAAGATGGACCGGACGCGGCACAACAAGATCTTCGTTGGCAAACTCGTTTCCCCGCTAGAGGACACCATCGTGGAGGGGATATCCCGGTTGCGCAGGCTATGTGAGGACGGGGATCCTGCGGTCGTGCGCTCTGCCTTGCGAGAGTTGGTACCCGAGATGGTGACCGGCGCTGAGGACGCGAATCGCCCTCGTGAGAGTGGTGATGTGGTGCGTCCCGAGGCGATTTCCAAGCCCGCCAGCGCTTCCCAACTGGCTTGAGCGACCCGGACCGTGGGACAATGGGCCCATGATCACATGGTCGGAAGAACAGCGGCAGATCCGCTCGATGTTTCGCAAGTTTGTCGAGAGTGAAATCGCGCCCCGCCGCGAAGAATTCGAGTTCGGTGATACCCCGCCGTACGACGTGCTTCGCAAGATGATAACCACCTTCGGGATTGGCGAGATGGCCAAGGCTCAGTTCTTTGCGCGTCTCGAGCGAGAACGTAGCGGCAACGACTCGACCCGAGAGGGATCGGGGAAGGGTGGTGACACGATGGCGGCCATGCGGCTGTTGCCGATCATCGAGTTGTCTCGTTACAGCCCGGGCATGATCACGGCCCTGGGCGTGAGCATGGGCTTGACCGCCAACGCGATCATTCGCCATGGCACGATCGCCCAACAGGAAAAATACGTGCCCGAGTTGCTTACGCTCGAGAAGATTGGCGCCTGGGCCATCACCGAGCCGGACAGCGGATCGGACGCGTTTGGCTCGATGAAGGCGACCGCGAAACCCGACGGTGAGGGCGGCTACATTCTCAACGGGAACAAGACCTTCATCACGAACGGCCCTTACGCTGACACCATCGTGTTCATCTGCAAGCTCGACGAGGGCAACCCTCCCGAGCAGCGCAAGGTGCTGAGCTTCGTTGTAGACGGAGAGACGCCGGGTCTGACCCGCTCCAAGCCGCTGCGAAAGATGGGGCTGCACGCCTCTCCGACCGGTGAACTGTTCCTCGAGGATGTGCGGGTGGGCAAGGACCGCCTGCTGGGCGAGACGGAGGACATTCCGGCCCGATCGAGCGCGAAGCAGACCTTTACGGCGGAGCGAACCGCGGTGGCGGCGATGGCCTTCGGGATCATCGAGCGCTGCCTCGAGCTGTGCACGGCTTACGCCAAGGACCGGGTTCAGTTTGGTCGTCCCATCGGCGAGTTTCAACTGGTGCAGCTCAAGCTCGCGAAGATGGAAGTGGCGCGGATGAACGTGCAAAACCTCGTCTTCCGACAGATCGAGATGACCGAGATGGGCGTCACGATGGACATCGCCGAAGCTTCGGCCTGCAAACTGTACAGTGCCCAAGCGGCGATGGAAGTGGCCCTCGAGGCGGTTCAGCTTTTTGGGGGCAATGGGTACATGGCCGAGTTTCAGGTCGAGCAGCTGTGCCGGGACGCCAAGGTGCTTCAGATTTACGGCGGAACGGACGAAATCCAGGTTTCGCAGATCGCCCGTACACTGCTGGCGCGATAGTCATCGTGCCCTTCAGGCACGACTCATGACCGTCTCGATGATGTGATCGGATAGGGCCATCGCCTCTCCCGAAAAATCGGAGAAATAGGCTGCTGCCTCCGCGAAGCCCCGTTGGAAGCTCGCGCGGTCCTCTCGATCGATCGCGCCGGCGAGGGACTGGGCGGTATCGACAAAAATATCGCGGAAGCTCTTGCCGTTGGGGTTGGCCATCATGATCTCTTGATAAAGATCAGGATCTTGCGAGAAGAGACGTCCGATCATGGCGACCTCGAGCCGGTAGATAGGGCTCATGAACTTCATCGTCTCTCGAAGGTCGATCCCGCAGCGACTCACCGCGCGACCCATGACCATGATTCCGAAGTGAGTGAGCACCTGAACGATTGCCATCATGCCGTCGTGCGTTTCGGGTTCTGCTTCGACGATGTCGGCACCGAGGTGACCGAGCTCTTCGCGAAACCATGTCGTCATGGGACCGGGCCGCACCGGGCAGAAGATGATCTTCTGGCGGCGAAAACTGCCGACGCTGGGGCCGAACATGGGGTGGGTGCCGAGGGCTTCTCCGGTGCAGGTCGTCGAGAGGGTTTGGCAGATCTCCGTCTTGAGGCTGTTGATGTCGCATAAAAGCGCGTCTGCTCGCAGAAGTGGTCCCAGCGCGGCGCATACACTGTTCGCCTCGTTCATGGGGACGGCGACCAATACGATGTCGGCTCGCGTTACCGTTTCGGCCACCACGGGCTCGCCCTTTTCGAGTACTTCGACGCGGTGGCCGCGGCTTGTCAGCAAGCGGTGGTAAAGCTGGCCCATGCGACCTCGCCCGCCGACGATGAGGAAGTGTCGGGAGGTGCCGCTCACGCTATTGGGAAGGGCCTCCCCTTGTGCGGCGTGCGAGCTTTCGAGCACAGCCTGGTACAGGAGCTGCACGGCCTGCCGCGAGACTCCCAAGTCGTCGGCGTGGGAATCGACGTTCTTCAGCACTTGTTGCTCGCGCGATCGGTCGAAGACGTGTGTTCCCGATTTCCGCTTCGCTTGACGGATCTGCGCCACGATTTCGAGCCGGCGAGCGAAGACGCCCACGAGCTCGCGATCGATGTCGTCGAGTTGGGCGCGTAGCCCATTCAAATCGAGATTTTGTGGCTCAGACATCGTTTTCAGGCGGGGTGATCCGCGATGGGGGCGGTACGTTTTCAGGCGCAGGGCGCGTGGGCAGCACATCGTTGAGGCGCTCGCGTGTTTCGCGGAGGATCTCGGCCGTCGTGTCCCATCCTATGCATGCGTCGGTGACAGAGACGCCCCGTTCGAGTTGAGAAGGGTCGGCCGAAATCGTCTGCCGGCCGAACTGCAGGTGGCTTTCGAGCATCACGCCGATGATCGAGCGGTTGCCGTTCCGAATTTGATCCACCACGCTCTTGAGGACCAGCGGCTGTAGCTCGGGTTTCTTGAGGGAGTTTCCGTGACTGCAGTCGACGACGATGTTGGCGCCGAGCTTGGCTTTGTCGAGGGCCTCCTCGCACATCGCGACGCTGACGGAATCGTAGTTCGGCCGTGTTCTTCCGCCGCGAAGGATGATGTGTCCGTAGCGGTTGCCTTGGGTGTGAAAGACGGCGCAGCGACCGTCGGCCGTGACGCCGAGGAAGTGCTGGGGGTGGGTCACCGCCTGCAGCGCGTTGACCGCAATGTCGACGTTGCCGTCGGTGGCGTTCTTGAAACCGACCGGGGCGGAAAGACCGCTCGCCATGTCCCGATGCGTTTGAGATTCGGTCGTGCGCGCGCCGATCGCCACCCAGGAGACCAGGTCGCCTAGGTACTGCGGCGTGATGGGATCGAGTGCTTCGGTGCCCACCGGTACACCGATTTCGGCCAGCTGCACGAGAAACTCCCGAGCCTGATACAGACCGTCACCGATTTGGAAGGAGTCGTCGAGGTAGGGATCGTTGATGAAGCCCTTCCATCCAATGGTCGTGCGTGGTTTTTCGAAGTACACCCGCATGACGAGCAGCAAGGTGTCTTTGACTTCCTCGGCGAGGGCTTTGAGTCGCGTGGCGTATTCTCGTGCCGCGTCCAGATCGTGGATCGAGCATGGGCCTACCACCACCATGAGACGGTGGTCGCTGCGGGAGAGAATGCGCTTCACCTGCTCTCGGCTGTCGTGCACGAAGCGTACGAGGTCGTCGTTCAGCGGGTTGCGGTCGCGGATCTCTTGCGGCGTGGGCAGCAAGTCCTGAGACACGATGTTGACATTGTCGATGCTGTGAGGAGCGTCGCTCATGGGCCGACCTTAGCGTAGTGTAGCGAGCGGTGTCAGCCAGCCTGTGCGAGCGAGCGAGCGTGGGGTATGGAGCGGCCAGGATGGGCGGTGCGAAGTCGGTGAGCGAGGGCGAGAGACAGCAGGGCGATGCGCCGCCTGTGGTGCTCATTCACGGTTTCGCCGGCGGGCCGTCGATGTGGGACGATGTGCTGCCGGACGGGTGGCGGGGGCCGGGCCTTCGATGCCTGGGTTTGCCCGGGCACGGTGCCGTGCCTCCGGCCTCGGCGACGCATTTTAAGGACGTGGTCGCCGAGATCGCGGCTCAGGTGCCGATCCGCTGTCACTTGGTGGGATACTCGATGGGCGCGAGGATCGCTCTCGCCTGGGCCTTGTCGCGACCTGATCGGGTCGCCTCGGCGACTCTCATCGGCGTGCAGCCTGGACTCGAGGACCCCACGGAGCGCGGGCGCCGAGCCAGCTGGGACGAGGAGCAGGCCGCGCTGATCGAGAGGGTTGGTGTCGAAGGATTCATCGACGAGTGGGAGAAGCTGCCTCTTTTCGCGAGTCAGACGAGCAACGCCACGGCTAGGGCTCTTCGCCGGCAGAGAGAGACGCGCCTCGCGCACGACGTGCATGGACTGGCGTGGGCGATGCGGCACCTGGGCGTTGGGGCCATGCCGCCGTTGTGGTCTGCGCTGCGACAGTGCCAAACGCCCATTGAGCTGTTGATTGGCGAGAACGACACGAAGTTTCGCGCTGTAGCCACGCGGATCGTCGCTACGGCGCCGCGGGTACGGCAACGCGTCGTGGCCGGCGCGGGACACAATGTAGCCTTGGAGGCGCCGGCCGAGGTTCGCGTGGCGATTCAATCGCTGCGAGGTCGTTGAGTGCGGCCTTTCGTCTCCTTGGGAATCGATGCCGGCGGGGTCGGCTCGACGGACTGCGGCTCGCGAGCTACGCTGGGCACATGAACGT
>JAPYTK010000063.1 GCA_029941785.1 Polyangiaceae bacterium
CTCCTGAAGCGTTACACGCGCGGTCGGCGCGGTCTTGACGAGGCTCGTAGTGGGTCGGGCCTCGGCTTGGCCATCGCGAACGCGATCATGGTCGAACACGGCGGCGACATCGTCGTAGGAGAGTCGGCCAGCGGAGGAGCTCGAGTACGGTTGCGTTTTCCAGAGACTCTACGAGTGTCGAGCCCGTCTTCCGCCCTCGGCGCTGCGGGCTAGGCTACTTCATGATTTGGTCGACATCGTCGACCGTCGCCGCGGCCAGACCATCGATCAAACTCACGGCGTCGAGACGAGCTCGCAGGTGTAGCGCCTGGTCTTGACGGTGCGTGACGGCGCGCGCCGTCCGAAGGCCCAAGAGGCTGCCGAGTGCACTCTTTTGGAGGTCCTGCCACGCGTGCAGGAGAAGGTCGGCCGCGGCGTTGGGATTGTCCTCGGAGCTGTAGTCTCCGAGAAGCACGAGGTCGAGGATGAAGCCTTCGTCCTTGGTGGGCCGTAGTGTCAGCCCGACGGCGAGCGCGGCGCCGAGAAGACCGCGGGCGCCGCGGGCCATCTTGTCCTCGAAGGGGCCCCGCAGGATCAATGTCAGCGGAGCGGGGGAGAGCTGCGCTGCGGCAAGCTTGACGCTCCGATCTTGGAGCGCGCGGGGGATGGAGACGAGCTTGCCTCGAGCGTACAGCGTGGCGAGGCGGGCGGGGCCGCGCGCAAGATCTCCGCCGTATTGGAACAGCGCGACGTCACGGCCGATGGCGGCGAAGGCGAGCTTGCGTCGTCCGAGCAGACCGCTCGCGTGCACGAGCTGGTGCCCCTCGACACGACGGGTTGGGCTCCGTGTGAGGCGTTCGCGAAACTTCCGTTCGATGGACAGTTGATCCTGCGGGTGGCGGATGGCAAAGGCCGTGACCTCCCCCTCGTAGCGAGCCAGCGCAAGCGTGGTGGCTGTGCGCAAGTCGATGCCGGTTGCTCTGGCTAGCAGCGTGAGCCGGTCGTCCCGCAAGATCCGGCCCAGCGGCTCGGCGAGCCAGGGCAGCTGCAGCACCTCTTGGGGTTTTATCAGCAACAACCAGTTCAGGCCAACGCTGGTCATCAGGTCGGTCAGCTTCTTGGTCTGCCGGTCCGCCGTGGCGAGGCGGGGCGCACTCGGTTTGCGCACGACGACGGGGGGCGGCTGTGAGGCACAAGCCGAAGCGAGCGTCAGAGCCAGTAGGCAAAGCAGCAGCCGTGGTCCGCGAGCGAGGCGCAAGGAGGCGTTCATTCCTTCGGGATTTAACCGATCTGCAGGTAGGCGAAACGTCGCTTCTTGCTGCCCAGACGAACGAGGTGTCGCGTACCTTTGTCGAGCGGATGGTTCGGATCGGTGATCCGCGCCTCTTCGAGGTACACGCCTCCTTGGGTCACGAGGCGGCGTGCTTCAGAGCCGGATTTCGTCATCTTTGCGAGGACCAGAGCCTTGGTGATGGTCAGCCCGCCGTCTTCGCACGGCACGACGATTTCTGCGATGTCGGTGGGCAGCCCGCCGTCAGCCACCTTGTGTCGCTCGGCGACGGCGCCCCGGGCAGCGTCCGCGCCGTGGTAGCGGGTGATGATGTCTTGGGCAAACTGCTCCTTGACGAGGCGAATGTCGGTGGTGCCAGCGTCTGCGGCCGCCTTGGTCTCGCGCAGCTCCTCGGTTGAGCGCGGAGACAATAAATCCATGTATCGCCAGATCACCAAATCATCGATCAACATCAGTTTGTCGAGCATGATCTTCGGAGCTTCGTCGATGCCAACGTAGTTGTCGGCGCTCTTCGACATCTTCGCCCCGCTGAGCTTTCCATCGACGACCCGTGCGTCGAGGCCCTCGAGCAATGGGGTCGTCATGACAATTTGCGGAGCCTGTCCGTACTTTGTCATGAGATCGCGGCCGACGAGAAGGTTGAACAGCTGATCGCTTCCGCCGAGTTCGACGTCGCACTTTAACGCGACCGAATCGTAAGCTTGCAACAAGGGGTACATGAACTCGTGCACATGGATGGCCCGTTGTTCGGCGAAGCGTTTCGAGAAATCATCGCGCTCGAGCATCCGCGCAACCGTGTAGCGACCGCCGAGTTGGATCAAATCCAGGCAGCCCATCTCGTCGAGCCACTCGGAGTTGTATCGAACCTCCGTCTTGTCGCGGTCGAGGATCTTGAAAGCCTGCTCTTGATAGGTCTCAGCGGCGGCGTGAACCTCCTCTCGCGTGAGAGCAGGACGAGCTTCGTTTCGACCCGTCGGATCGCCCACCATCGCGGTCAAGTCGCCGATGAGAAAGATGACTTGATGACCCAGCTCTTGGAACTGGCGCATCTTCTCCATGAGCACCGTGTGGCCGAGGTGCAGGTCGGGGCGGGTGGGATCGAAGCCGGCTTTGATGCGTAGCGTCTCACCCGTGGCGAGGCGCTCTTCGAGCTCCTTGCGCACGTGCAGATCGACGATTCCGCGACACAGTAGCTGGAGTTGTTCTTCGGCGCTCTTCATCACAGCGCCGCTGTGGCTAGCACAGCCCAGCGCGGGCGAGGAGCGCCGCGACCCCCGGCGGGTCTGCTCAGTCGGTCCTACGAGCGTTGACGTTTAGTCCCGCGTGCGGCCCTGCGTGATCGGAAACTCCGCGCTGCCGTTCACGATTTCGCGCAGTTCTTTTCCGACCTTGAAAAACGGTAGGCGTTTGGGTGGCACGTTGACCGCTTGACCGGTGCGCGGGTTGCGCCCCGTGTAGCCTTTGTACGGACGCACCGTAAAGCTCCCAAAACCGCGTATTTCGATGCCTTCGTTGCGTTGCAACGACTCGGTCATCGTGTCGAATACACAATTGACAACGAGCTCCGCGCGGGCCTTCGTAATGTCTCCACGTGCGGTAATGGCTTCGATGAGTTCGCTTTTCGTCATCCCCCGGCTCCTGGTTTTGTTGGGCTTCTCTGAGGTTGGCCGTTGACGGCCAAATGTCAGATCCACGCTTTGTGTCCGATGATACACCGGAAGGCTGCGCCCAAGCCATTGTTATGTCAACGTTTTCTACTTAATTCCAATCGGTCGAGCGCAATGGGGCCCGTTCCTTCGATACGAAGGGTTACGTGGCCGACATTATTGGGCAGCTGAACGGCCCTCAAGGCCCGGCAGGAGTCCGGCGGTAGCGGGGCGACGGACCAGCGGTGAACCGTGCTGTCGTCGTTTCGAAGGACCAATTGCAGCGCGGCTCCGGGTTGAGAAGGGGCGGGCAACCGAGTCCTCACACCCGCGAGCCACGGTACGATTTGGCGCCCTGCGACGGTTTGCGATGGCAAGGCGAGGACCACTTCACCCGTGGTGTCACTGGAATCATTAAGGAAACGAAGTCCGCGGCCGCGCGAGACGCAATCGCTTCCGTTGAGCCAAACCGGCCAGGCCCAGGCGCCGCGCTGCCGTTCAGCTGGCCACAGCGACTCCCCTTCGAGCCGCAAGGGTAGCTCGGCGGTCGGCCGAGGATCGAACGGGACGGGAAGCAAACGGGCCCCGGTGATGACCCGGTCGGACCAGTCGAGCACGTAGCGGTAACTGTCTGGTCTACCGTGCGACTCCCAGAGCAAACGGTCGAAGTCGTCCCCGCGAAAGCGACCCACCCGCCGTAGCTGGGGGGCGTACGCGAGGTTGAACCCGTGGTCCGTGTCGAACAAGAGAAGGGATTTGGGCGCCGGGGGAACCACGACGTCCGCCGTTTCGAACATCGGTCGCCCGCCATCGTGGAGGCGTAGCTGTTCGTGTTGGGCCGCTCCGTCGACCGCGAAACCGATGATGGCGATGGCGATCAAGGTGCTGCTGGCTTGGGACGCGGACCACCGCGACGGGCGGCTTCGGCCGAAGAGCGAGGCACGTGTCGACAGTGACACGGCGGCGAGCACGGCGAGGATGTGCTCGAGCGGCAGAAGTTCGGAGAACATTCGAGCCCCGCCACCGGGAATGTTGCCGTCGAAGTAAAACGGCGCGTAGACGAGCATGCCGATGGCGATGGCGTACGGGACAACGCGCAGCGCGGGCTTGTTCCAAGCCACGAACACGCCGTACAGGGCGACCGGACAGAGGGCGATGGTGTTGAGCGGGTCGCCGAGATGCGTTTTTAGCCGGCGGCCGCTCGTGCCGATCGCCTCGAGTAGGCCATAATGCCCGCCAATGGAATCGCTGACAAAACGCGTGTGCTCGCCCAAGCAGCCGATGCCGCTTCCAAAGCCGTAGCGAAAGCACCCGGCGGGCCCGTCACTGACGGCGTAATAAAGCGCTTGCGCGGTCGTCCACATCGAGCCGGTGACGGTCTGCTGATAGTGGGCCCACAGGTAGACGCCCGGAAGCAGACCGATGACTGCCAACCACCACGCGCGTCGGTCAACCGGGGCGCGGCGGTGGAGCATGCGCAGCCCCCCGTAGAGGCACAGCGTCAACCCCAGGCCCAGTGCGGTGACCGGTCGGGTGGCGAAAAGCCAACCCATCGAGAGACCGAAGCCCAGAGCGTGCCAGCCACCGCGAGGGCTGGCGCATTGCCTCAAGGCACAGCTCAGCGCGAAGGTGAAACACAGCGTCGCGAGTCCGTGCGACATGGTGTCTGCCGTGTGATATCGCATCACGGCGCAGCATGCGGAGAGTCCCGCGGCCCCGTGCACGAGTGGCCGCTCGATTCGCTGCCAGGAGGGTACGAGCAGGACCACGCTGCGCATCAAGTGCGCGGTAGCGAGGACCAAGGCAGCGGCAAGCATGGGGCCGACGAGGAGCGGGAAGCCGAGCCGAAAACCCACGGCGAGGAGCGCCGGGTAGCCCGGGGGAAAGATGACGGCTGCGGCATCGTTCGCGGCGGTCCGAACCATGAACCGACCCATGACCGATGGCTGGGGGTCACTCAGCGGCCACGCCCACTGGCCTTCGGAGAAGGCTCGTCCCTCGAGAAAGTAGGCTGTGGCATCGATGATTCGGGGGCCACCCTCGAGGTAAAACGCGAGATAGCCGTAAGACAATATCAGGGCGAGCGTCGCCCACGTCCCAGTGAGCAGCGACCGAGGCCGGCGGGGAGACAAGCAATCGGGTCCACGCCAGGCCACGAGCGTGGCGAGCGCGACAGCGGCACACCGAAGGGACATGTCGATATCGCTAATCGCTGGTGTGTTCATCGACCCGGGTTTTCCACCACCCACAAGTGGTAGCTGACCGCCTCGTGCTCTCTCGGTTTCAGCACGATCTCGAATTGCGCGCCGAGGTCGTCAGGTAGGGCGATGCTCACTTCTTGCCAGTGGGCGGCGGCGGGCTTGGTCGTCAGACTACCGAGCGGGCGCCCGTTGACTGTGATGTCGATGTGAAGAGGGCGATCGGGAGCCACACGCGCGATGAGTCGACCGCCGCGTCCTGGGCTACGCAAGGTGACGGTTTCCTCGCGGCCCGGTGGAATGATACGACCCGCGTCGAAGCGTTCGCGGACGTCATCTTGGCTTCGCCGCAGCACTCGATAGTGCACATAACCTGCGTGTGGTCGGGGGAATCGGTACTGATGACCCCGTTCGCTGATGAGGTTGGCGGTGTCGAGTTCGTCGATGATGCGCTCGCCATTGGCTAGCGTCGCGGGGACAGCGCGTCGTTCGAGTGCGCGCCAGTCGGCTCGGTAGATCATTTTCTCGGCGCCACCGCAGATCACATTGCCTTCGACGGGTATCGCGACGAGAAAGTCGCCAAAAAGGGTGGGAAGTTCGCCCCACCACGACGGGTAAAGAGCCATGATGTCGGGTCGCTCATCGACTGGGATTTGTTCGATGAGTTCGATGGAGGCGCCCAAGCCGTGCACCGTGGATCGGGCAAAGGGGTAGTTGAGGAAACCTCCCAATCCGATCAGATCGAGTCCCGGAAGGTCGGCGATATAGGTCATCGCGCCCGCGTCGCCGACGAGGACCCGCCGGGCCTTCAGCTTCTTGATGACGTGACCGGCCGTCACATGTTGTTCGAGAATGTTGCGGCACGCGCGGCCGAAGAACCACACCTGGTCGCGCATACGCGGTGCCTGGTGCGTCCAATACAGAAGGGACAGTCCGACCGCGATTGGGACGCGCGCGAGCCAGAGCCTTCGCCATATGGCGCCGATGAGCGAGCGGTCGCGGCCCCGGTCGAGCAGTTGTACCAGGCCGATCGCGGCCAAGAGCAATAGCCAAGCGACCGCTGGCATGGCGTAGCGCTCGTTGTGCCACCGCAACTGATTGTTGAGGCTGACGACCAGCAACCAGCTGACGATTTGCAGCCACAGCAGCACGGAGATGGCGCGCGTGTGTCGCGGGACCAGTGGCAGGGCAGCCATCGCCACCACCAGCCATCCGACGAGCGGTTTGGCGGCGAAGTGGTGATCGATGAGTCGAGGGACGATGTAACCGAGGAGCGCGCGAAAGCGGTCCCAGCGCTCGGGTCCGGAGAGATAGGGATCGTTGAGAAACAGTTTGGCGATGGCGCCGTTTGCGGAGAGTTCGCCGGTGTAGCTGAGGTTGGCCAAGGCTTGGATGCCAAGCACGGCGAGACCGGGCAATCCGACCAGGAGCAAGAGCAAGGCCGTCCGGCCGAGGCGTCGCCGCGTCCGGTGGCTGGCCGTGAGTTCGGGGAGTGCGACGAAGAAGCCGAAAAGGGCGACACAGACGCCGGACTCGGGCCGCACGGCGACCAACAGCGCGCCGCAGACGCCGAGCCACAACGCGGTGCGTTTGCGATGGCTGTAACTCGTGCCGCGCCGTGTTTTCAGTGTGAGGGCGAAGCAGCCGCCCCAGATGGCGAGATGCAGAGCGTTCTCCATCCCGCTGAACAGCGTCCAGTCTAGCGCCCCCATCGACAGCACCACTGGAGGGATGAGGTACTTGCCCCATGGAGCGAGACCTTCTTTTTCCCAACACCTTCCGACCCACACGAAGAACAGGATCAGCGAGCCGGTGGCAATGAAAGCCGCCCAGACCATGAGGCGGAGTTTGCGAAAGCCCAACCAGTAGCCCGCTGCGAGTACGATGGGGTAAAGAAGGCTAGTATTTCCACTTGAGTAGCCGTTTCCCTCCGACCACTGAAAGGGGTAACCGCGGGCGAACGAGCGCGCGTAATCGAAGTGGATAAATACGTCGTCGAGCGGAGCCGACCAAATTCCTCCGGTTTGAACCAGCATGTAGCTGTAAAACAGGGAGGCAGCGTACGTGCTGCAGCACGTCGCGAAGGTGGCGTATACGAGTGTTTCGTACCGCTCAAGGAGTAACAACAGGCGCCCCAGCACGGGCTGCTTTTAACGCAAAAACCGCGGAAAAGGCAGTTCCGCCGGCTGCGAACGGCCGCCGAGGCCACTCCTTCGTCGAATTGGGTCGTTGACCGGCTCCGCCAGCGTGGCTAAACCTCAATTCACCGCCCTATGCGTTGGTTCATTGCAGTTTCTCAGGTTGGACAGGACGAGGTCCTCGAAAAGCAGTGTCTCAATGCGGACGACTGGCAGGTCGCGCTTGAGCGCGCGCGCGCGGCTCGTGGCGAGGGTACCAACCTCAGCGAGCTGACCATCGAAGACGCTGATGAAGGGGGACGGGCGGTCGATCCGCAATTGGAACTCAATTATCAGGTGAGCTCTGCGCCGGATGACGCACCGCTCGCTGCGCCCAAGGGCAAAGCCAACGGTGAGGGCGCCCCCGAGAAGCCGGTGGCGGCGCAAAAGACCAAGACCGCCGGCACGCCCCTGTCTTCGGCCGCCAAACGAGCTCCGCGCACCAAACGCGGACGCTTCTCGGACCGCTTGGCCGCGCGCCGAAGTGCACGCAAGAGCCAGCCATCGGGTCAAGACTCGAACAATAGGGACAGCGATGCGCTGGCCGAATTGGCCAGGTCGGCGAGACCGCCGACGGGTGATCCTCCTGCGGTTGCTTTGGGAGCGCCGCCGGCGAAGAAGTCTACGCCCACTCCGGCCAAGAGCAGCCCTGGCAGACCCGCTCCCCCGGCGAAGAAGGTGACGCCGCCTCCGGCCGAGAGCAGCCCCAGTAAGCCCGCGCCGCCGGCAAAAAAAGAGGCGCCATCGCAGGAAGGACCAGGCAAGAAGCCGGGCGTCGTCGTTGCGCCTGACGCCACGGTGCCATCCGTCCCCTCCGCCGCGCGCGAGTCCAGTCGAGGCGCGAAGCGGAAAGCCGGTATTCCGAGACCATCTGCCGGGCCCGCATCTTCGCCGAGGCCGAAGCCGACCAGCAATAAAAAGACCATGATTGGCATGGCGGTTCCGGATAGCGTCAAGGAGGCGGCGCCCGCTCGTTCGGCCCCGCCTGCGGTCGACGAGCATGGCCTCGTGTCTTCGCGAAATGAAGCCCCTAAAGGCGGCCGAAAAATCGCGTACCACGAGCGCGTGTACGTCTGTGATGGCCTGACTGATCCCGGCGCCATCAGCGAATTCATCCTCGCACGTGGCGCGGAACTGCGCGCCGAACTCGCCACGGCACCCGACGGGAAATATGCGGCGATCGCTGTGTATGACCACGACGCGGACGGTAAGCCCGAGCGACCACCGGTCGCGGTTTGGACCTGGCGCGACTGGAGAGGTGATCCCGAGGTCGAGTTGTTTCCCTACGCCGCGAAGGCGGCCAAGGGCAGCGAGCCCGAGGCGTCGACCTTCGCTGACGGCGATATCGTCGACAGCTTGGGTGCACCTGCGCCCCCCAGCTCCCGGCGCGCTCCTGTCAGCCAGTCGCCGACAGCCACCGAGAAGAGCGACGACAAAGACTCCAGCGCCGCGGCGACAAGCTCCGATGGCGCGCCGTCATCGAAGTCTGCGCGGGGCGAGGGCAAAGCGGACCGTCAGCCGGATCCGTCGTCCTCTGCCGGTGCTGCGCCTCAAGCCAAAATCCCGTCCAACAAGAGAACGGTCATGGGCGTTGCGCCGCCGTCAACATCAGAATCGCGCAAGCCGATCACGCCGCAGGCTCCTGAACCGAGCCCCTCGCCGGCGCCCAGCCCCTCGCCGGCGCCCAGCCCCTCGCCGGCGCCTAGCCGTACGCCCGTGTCGAGCCGTACGCCCGTGTCGAGCCGTACGCCCGTGTCGAGCCGCAGTGCCGTGTCGAGCCGCGGTGCGGTTTCGAGCCGCGGTGCGGTTTCGAGCCGCGGTGCGGTTTCGAGCCGCGGTGCGGTGCCCGGACCCGCCCCGGCGAAAAGCCAGCCGGTCAAGAATCGTCAATCGATGTCCCTGTTGGAGCGCGCGAGTTCGCTTCCACCGCGGCCGAGTGTTCCGGACGGATTGCGCCTTAGCGGTGACGATCTCTTGACGGATCTTTTCGAGGCCATCGGCGATCTTCATTTCATCACCGATCCTCTCGAGGGGGCGGATTTCGTGCTCTCGGTGGCCCTGGAGCGACTGCCGAGCGAGGCGGGGATCGTGTCGTTTTTTGACATCGACAAACGACAATTCGTGATCGTCCGGCAGACCGGTGGAGACAACAGCGTGCTGCTGAAATGCGTATCCGAGAAAGCGACCCTCATCCGGAGAGCGATGCGAAGCAGTCGCGCCGTTGTGGTCGGCGATCTGCGCGCCGACAGTGATCTGATCGATTCTCGTTGGGAGACGCTGGGCAGCAGTCCAAAGTCACTCATCTGCGCTCCCGTGCAGAACCATGGCCGTTATCTCGGTCTCATCGAATTGGTGAACCCACACGATGGCAAGCCCTACACTGCGTCTGATGGCCATGCGCTCAGCTACATCGGCGAGCAGTTCGCCGAGTTCATGGCGAATCGCACCATTGATCTCGATCCCGAGCATGTGCTCGAGGGCCTCGAAGCCGGCTTGGCTTGACCGTCGCCCCCTGAGAATTGTACGTTCGCCATGCTAGGCCGCCGCTCTCGCGACACGAAGGCGCGCGAGCGAACCATGTATGTGGCGTTCATCTTTGCGATTTGTGTCGCGGTCTTGGTGCTCGGTGGCGCGGTGCTTCGTGCGGCGCTTCAAGTCGAGAAAGCCCGCCAGCAGACCGTGTTCGATGCGACCTGGACGGTCGCCCAGGAACGGACCAAGCGGCTCGACGAGATGATCATCGCCCAAGATCGAGCGGTCATCGCGAACGTCGAGCTGGCCGACTTGTCGACGATCGCTGACAGCTGGCTACCGACCGCGTCGCGCGAGACACCGACCGTGAGGGCAATCCTCGTGGTGGATCTGAGCACGACCGCAAGAACGGTGCGCGGATTCGTGAGCCGACGGCCCGGCCCCGGTGACGACCGCATTCGTCGACTCGTCTTGCGACGTCTGATCGGGGCCATGGATTTGGAGCCACCCTTCCAGCAACTCCGCCACCTGCATCACGTGGTCGACGAGCGCGACTACTTGCTCAGTTATTGGCAGTTTCTCAAGGACTCCAACACGCCCTACCTCGTCGTTGCGTGGCATGACGTGTCGCAACTGGTTGAGCACGTGATGCCGCAGCTTTATCGGGATCGCGATAGCGGAAGCCAAATGAACGTCGTGGATCAGGAGGGCCGCATCCTGTTTGGCAAGCCCATTGGACAAGGCAGTTTTAGTGTCGGCTTGCGTTTTCCGACCACGCTGTATCGTTGGCGTTTGCAGGTGGCTCTTACGGGCGCAAAAGGACTCGCTGAACAAGCCGTCCGGCAACGTATGGTCCAGATCGGTGTCGTTGGCTTTGCCGTATTGATCGCCCTCTTCGGCATTGTGATCGTTCTTCGCGCCGCCGCGAAGGAACGTCGCTTGGCTGCCCTCAAGAGCGAGTTTGTTGCGAATGTGTCTCACGAACTCAAGACGCCACTCGCCTCGGTGCGCATGTTTGGCGAGATGTTGCTTACCGGCCGGGTCGCAAACGAGGAAAAGCGGCTTGAGTATCTACGGATCATCGTGCGAGAAAGCGAACGCTTGACCAACCTGCTCGACACGGTCTTGGACTTTGCCAAGGTTGAGAAGGGAAAGGCTGCTTACACCTTCTCTCCCGGCGATTTGGTCGAGCCTGTGGGCCGAGCCATTGAGGTACTGCAGTACCGTGCCGATCGGCAAGACGTGGAGCTCAAGCTCGATCTCCAGCCGGCTTCTGCGGTGTTCGATTCGCGTGCCGTCGAGCTTGCCGTGATCAACCTCATTGACAATGCTCTAAAGTATGCGGAGGGAACCTCGCAGGTGATTGTCGCGGTCATTCCCGGAGATGAAAGCGTTACGATTCGAGTCGAGGATCAAGGCTCGGGCATCGCGGCAAAGGACCAAGCCCGAATCTTCGATCGCTTTGTCCGGGGTCGGCATGCGACCGATGCTCACGTGCGGGGCAGCGGGATCGGGCTCGCTCTGGTCAAACACATCGCCGAGAGTCACGGCGGAACCGTGAGTGTTCAAAGCCCTCTTGACGAGGAGAACACCGGCACGCGATTCGAGATGACGCTGCTGCGTGAGCAACCTCGTTGAGCGGGGCAGTCACTCGATGTCACCCGACAGGTCATCACCCGCCAGAGCTTCGCTCGTGTCGGGCTTGTTCGTCGCGGGTTCTTCCTTACCGATCGGTTGAGCCGAGGGATCCGCGCTCGGGCTCGCGGGGGAGGGGCCGTCGAGCGTTGTTGCGGGCGTCGCTTCGGGCGCTGGTGTCGGTTCGGCAGGTGGCTCCGGTAGCGCGATGGCTTCGAGTTGCTGATCGATGATCTGTTTTTGTGCGAGAAACGCGGACCGTTCGGAAACAGGCAGTACTTCGAGCGCGTCCATGTTGAGATCCAAGGCGTTGAAAAACTTGCCGTTGCGCTTGGCGCTAAAGTGCAGGTGCGGGCCCGTTGAGCGTCCGGTTGAACCGACGTAGCCGATCAGCTGACGGGTTCCGATGCGCATGCCCTTCTTCAAGCCGGACGCGAAGCGAGACAGATGGGCGTAACCGGTTTCGATACCTCCGGCGTGCGCGATGAGGACGAGATTGCCAAAACCGCCACGCCGGGCAGCGAAAGAAATTTCTCCACGATAGGCGGCATACACAGGGGTACCCGACGGCGCGCCGTAGTCGGTGCCGTTGTGCGGCATGACTCGTTTGAGGATCGGGTGCATGCGCTTGGGGTTGAAGTGAGAGGTCACCGGAGATCCCGGAATCGGCGTGCGCCAGCCACGGTTCGAGGGGCGCCGTCCTCTGCTGTCCACATAGCCTTGGTAACGTGCCCCGTCGAAATAGTAGGCCCTAGCGGGGCTTTCGCTCGGATCGGGCGGTCGGTATTCCAGACCGTTGAGCCGCTTGTATTTGACGAACCGTCCCAGCGCGGTGAGTTCGACGGCAAGAAGTCGTACGACGCCACCTTCTTGGAAGGCTTCGGTCGACGTACGGCCGTTGAGCGCATTGTTGATCTCCCGCCCAAGACCCTTTTCCAGGCCCACGGCGCGCTGACTCTTGTACAGGCTCTTGCCGACATAGAAGGCGGCGGCGATCTCTTCGGTCCGCACTTTCATGTCCAGGCGCTTGGCGTGCAGAAGCTCGTCTTCACCGGTGCGGCCTTGGTAGACCTCAATCGGGCTGATCTCGTACTCGAAGGACATCACGCGCTGGTCATTTCGTCGGAGCGCAATGGTAAATTTGTCGTGTCGACCCGTGCGGTCCAGCTTGTACAGGCCATCCATGGACTTCAAGATCCGATAGATCTGCGCCTTGGGTACTTTCGCTTCGCGTAGGGCTTTGATGAAGGAGCGGCGCTTCATCTTACCGCTGGCCATACGATGAGTGGCAGCGAGCGTGCTCACTCGCCAGGGGCCGGGTAGGGGGGTTCGCGTGCGGTGGCGGATGGTGGCTTTGCCCGGAGCGACCGGTCCTTCGGCGCGAGCACTCGACGGCGGTAAGCTGCCTCCTGCGCTCGGCGGTGGGGCCGCAGCGAGAGGAGGCTCCTCGATGGGAAAGACCTGGATCAGCAGAGCAAAGAGAGAGCTGAAGACCGACAGGCCGATGAGCGTGCCGAACAGCGCGGTCATGCGCGGGGACATCGTCGACGGGGCGGTGGCGAAGGGGTGCGCACCCGGGGGCGGAGGACTAGCCGCGGGCGTCTCGCCTGACTCTGACGACGGCTCGAACACTCACGGCGTCTAGCTCATCTCTCAGAACAGTGCAATTGTGGCTCTGGCCGGCCTTCTGCATGCATCGACTCGTGGTAGGGTGCACATTGGTATGGCGATCCACAAACTCTCTGCCGCAAAGTGTCGTTTGGTTATCGAGCCGGAGAGCTTGAACATGAAGACGACCGATGATGTGCAACCCCTCTCGGGTATCGCTTCACAACAGCGTGCGCTGAAGGCCCTCGAGTTCGGTCTGGACATCAGACAGCCTCGTTTTCATGTTGTCGCTGTAGGCGACCCCGGCTCCGGCCGTACCTTTAGCGCTCGCTCCGTTGCTCGTCGATTGGCCCGGCAGCGGCCGACGCCCGAAGACGTATTGTTGCTACCGAACCCGAAAAAACCGAGCGAGCCTACCGTCTTACTGCTCCCGGCCAGCGAAGGGCGGCCTTTCGTCGAAGCCATGGAAGAGCTGCACGAGAACCTCGTGGAAGGGCTTCAGGGCGTTCCGGACGGCGAGCGTTTCAAGCACGCCAGAGCCCGCGTGGAACGCAGCGCCCGTGAACGCGAGAGCGAACTGGAGGCCTCCTTGTCCGAGGTCGGCGAGCAGTTCGGCCTCGAAATCGTACGTAATGACGACGAGATCAATGTGATACCGGGCGATGGCGACGATCCCGACTCGGACGTCATGCGCGACATCGCTGCTGCCGTGGAAGAGTTCGAAGAGGCCCTGGTCGAGCTGCAGGAGGAACTCGACCGCGAACTACGCGGAGTGCTCAAGCGTATCATGGTCGAGTCGGTTCACGGGAGCTTCTCTCCTGTGAAGGAACAGTACACGGCCAAGCCGACGATTCACCTCTTTCTCGAAGAGGTCGAGAGTCTCGTGATTCGCGAGGTCCGCCATCTCATCGACGAAACGAGGGGTGACGAGCCGGCAACCCTGGCGCGAGGCATCGTCGTGCCGACCTTGCTCACCGAACACGAACCGGATTCTGGGGCGCCGGTCATCGACGTGCCGTACCCGACGCTGACAGCTTTGTTTGGCCGCAGTCACTTGCCGCCCGATGGCAGTTTTCCGCCCGAGCCGGGCTTCGCGGTGGCGGGGGCCTTGCACCAGGCCAACGGTGGCTTCTTGATCCTGCCCGCCAACACCTTGCTCAAGAACGGGATCGTCTACGAGCAGCTCAAGGCCTGTTTGCTCGCGGGCCGCTTCATTCCGCCTGAGCACGATCCGTCGTATTTTCGTGGCACCGTGGAAGAGCTCGCCTTCCCCCCGATTCCGATCGACGTGAAAGTCATTTTGGTCGCCAGTCCGGCGCTTTATCAGGAGCTTCACGAGGCGGATCCCGAGTTTTCCCAGCTGTTCAAGGTGCAGGCCCGGTTCGAGCACTCCCTGGCGGTCGAACAGGCGCTTCAAACGTATCCGCAGTTTCTTGCGGGGTTCTTGCGAGACCGCGAACTGCCCCCGTTGACGGCGGACGCCGTGGCAGAGCTACTCGCCTACGGTTGCCGCTTGAGTGAGAGCCAAACGAAAGCATCTGCCCTGCTCGGACTCATCGCCGAAGTGGCGAGTGAAGCAGCCTATCGCTCCAAGCGCGGTGGCGCGACCGAGGTCGATGGCCGGATCGTCCGCGAGGCTCTCGAGATGGCGCACTGGCGCGGTCGCTATTACCAAGACGAGGTACAGCGGTTGTTGGCGGATGGAATTATCCGTATCGACGTCCACGGAGACCGGGTTGGCCAGGTCAACGCGATCAGCGTTCTCAGCGATGGACCGCAGATGTTTGGGAAACCCTGCCGCGTCACGGCCGTGACCTACCCCGGAATAGAAGGTCCGGTGAACATCGCCCGCGAAGTCGAGATGTCCGGGCCCATTCACAGCAAGGGTGTGTTGATCCTCAAGGGCTTCCTCGCTGGCCTCTTTGCACAGGCCCGACCGTTGATGTTCGGCGCGTCGCTCGTGTTCGAGCAAACCTACGAGGCCATCGACGGCGACAGCGCATCGACCACCGAACTGTATGCCCTGCTCTCGTCGCTCTCCGGACTACCGATTCAGCAACGTTTTGCCGTGACAGGAAGCGTCGATCAGCACGGCATGGTGCAGCCGGTGGGTGCCATCAACGAGAAGATCGAGTCGTTTTTTGACGTCTGTGCAACCAAGGAGCTAACCGGAGATCAAGGGGTCCTTGTCCCGTCTCGAAACATGGACGGTCTCATGCTGCGGCGGGACGTCATCAAAGCGATCGAAGAGGACCGCTTTCACATCTATGCGATCGATTCGGTTTCCGAGGGGATCGAGCTTCTCACGGGCGTGCCTGCTGGCGAGATCGATGACCGCGGCCGTTTTCCTCACGGCACGGTGTACGGCGCGGTTCAGGCAAGGCTCGATTGCTACCGTGAGGTCCTGACCGTCCGCCAATGAGCGCGGCCCCTCGTTTCTCTCGGTGATTCGCGTCAGTCTGATGGAAAAGGTGTTGTTCGCGGCGAGTCGCGCTAGATATCGGGCATGGTAATAGATTGGGCGGTCAAAGCCCGCCAATTGGTGGTCGTCGCGGTGCTCGCTTCGTGTGCAGCGCCGCCGCTTGGCTTCGCGTCAGTGCTGCTGCTTGGCTGCGCGGCAGCGCCCGGACCGAAGCCGGTCGTTTCAGCGGAGCGTCAGTTCGAGGACGAGGACGACCTCAACATCGATGTCCCCAAAGCGCGGCAGCGGATTGGGCGGGCGCGCGTGCTCTTGAAGGACTCGAAGGACTTCGAGGGGGCGCGGGCGGCGTTGCGCGACGCGGATCGTTTCGCGAACGAGACGGTCCGTGAGGAGATCCGACGCTGGAGCCAAGAGATCGATAGTGTCCAGGCGAATGAACTCATACCGGCTATTCTCATCGTTGCAAAATCTGGGAAGTGCTTGGACGCAGCGGATGGGGTTTTGGGGGCCGTGGCGAAGCACAAAGGAACGACCGTGGCCCGCTTCGTCAAGGATCGGAGCAAGGCGATCCTGCTGGATTGTTTTCTAGGCATTTTGAAGGTGGATCAGAGCATCGCGCGCGAGACCCTCGCCGATCCGCGCGTCAAGCAATCGCTCGACAGTGAGGGGTACGAGACGCTGCGCAAGAAGATCAATCAGGCCACCGTGAGCCAGGTCGTCTCGAAGCTGAAAAAACCGATCGAGAAGCGCCGCTGGGCGAAGGTCATGAAACGAGCGGACGAGCTGCGAACACGCGAAGAAATTGGTAGCGCGGAGATGGACCGTTTGCTCGTTCTCGTGCGCGTGGGAATCGCCGAGGACGTGCTCGCGAAGATTGAGTCAGCACTCGACCGGCCCCACGGTGCGGCGAATGCGCTGAAAGCTGTGGACAAACTGATCGCGCTCGCCCGTTGGGGCGGGGGCAACGACGCCAGCGTGAGAGAGGTCCCCGTACCGGACAAGGTGCGCACCGGGCGCAGGCATCTCGCGTTCTGGGCCGCCTGCGGGAGCGTGAACTGCAAGCTCTCCGAGGCGACCCGTCTCTTTACCTACGGCATCGTGACGGTGGCGCCCTTGCTGGCCCCCGTCAGCAAGGGGAAGCGCGATATCGGCCACGCCGTGAAGGTTTGGCGAATCGCTGATTCTCCGACTCACGCGCTCGTGATGCGTTCCAAGCCGCCGGCACTCGACGGCATCGCCTCTCGGGTGAAACACGGTATTGGATGGATCAAGGCCAGCAAGTTGCGTTCTTCGGACACCAGCGAGTGGCTGCCGCCGGGCCGCGCCATCGTCGGAGCGCGGATCTGGGCGCCTTTGCGCAAGGGCGACAAACTCGAGTTGGGAACGGTGCTGGCCGCGAAAGGGGGCAAGGTCACGGTCGAGCGCATGAGTGATCGGGTCAAGGTGACGGTGAGGCGAGGGCGCGTGCGCTTCGGCACCGTGAAGAAGGGGACCAAGGTTTACGCTCGTTGTGACCACCCACTAAAGAATCAACTGGCCGTCATCGCCGAAGTCATTCCGACTTCGGGAGATCCCGTGGCTCGCTACCACTGCTTGACCGATGGCGGCGATCCGGAAAGCCGAGCACGCCAGGACCAGCTCACGGCGCTCCGGACCACCGCGAAGTTGTTACCGCGCCGGCGTTGAGCCTTTCTCCCGTCGGTCCGTGATGCACGGATGGGTGTACGGACTTTGCACAGCCGCTCGCGCACCGTTCGTACACATTTGCCCACATGGCAGGATGCGGGCGCGTAGGCCCGTTTGCAACTGCTTGGATTTCTTGGACTTGGCGGCTCACCCGTGGCCCTCCTCGCCAATGGCACGGTGCTTGCTCCAACCAGCTATCGAGTGACGCATCCGCGCCACGTCGACCCAACCCGATCCCTTCAATGAGGAGCACCCCATGAACAAGACGATGATTGCAACGACGCTGGCCACTGCTTTTAGCTTTGGCATCGCGAGCCAGGCGCAGGCCAAAGACCCTTACAACACGATCAGCGACCTCTCTGAGCACAACACGCTGAGCGTCGTTATCCAAGCCAGCAAGAAGCTAAGTATCAAAGGGGCGAGCACGGTCGAGAAGGTGAATATCCAGCATCGCGGCTACACCGAAATCGACTTGTTTAACAGCGCGGGCGCCACGGCGATCACAACCGACTTTGGCAGCGACGATTACGCCTGGGAAGACGAAAACGGCTTCCGTTACGTCATCGAGGACTATCCGGAAGACAACCATGGCGCAGCTGTGGCCGGCAGGGTGTTCTTCGGAAAGGCCAGGGTTGGAAAATTCAAGCTTTCTACCACCAAGTACGGTGTTCACAAGGCGAGCGGTCGATGGCAGGGCGTGTTGGCTTTTCCCGGTGGCAGCCAGTTGCCCCTCGGTTTGCAAATCAGCAGCATTCCCCAGGCGCTGGGCAACGGGTGTGTCGAGTACCCCGCTCGGGTAAACTTCCCGGGGCACGCCTACGAGACCACCTCGCTCTACAAGTGCGACGGCGACAAGAACATGTACGGCTCTGGCTTCTTCTATGCCGATTCGGTCACAGGCAGGAGCTGGTTCATCAGTCTCAACGTCCTCGTGGAGAGCGGACAGCTACAAGGCGACGTCTACACGTTCGCGCTGGATGGCGAGGGCAGCTCCTTCGGCAAGATCCTCACCGACCGCCCCACCGAATTCACGCTCTGAGCGACGGGCACGGTCGAGCTTGGCCGCTGCGCAAGAAGCAGCTCCGCCCGGCTCGACGCACAGACTCTGGCGGTGGCTCCGGTCATCGTTGGTAGACAGAAAATCGAAAAGTGAAGCAAGCGGCGCCCCTATCGTTTCAATGGTGAAACGGTAGGGGTGTTTTCATGTTTCGTCGATGAAACGCCGCCGTCGAGCACCGGGACAAGGCCCGACTTGACGCGCATGGGGCGGTGGGACACATGTCGGGCCCCATGGCAGCCAGCTATTTCGACATCGATGGCACGTTGGTTTCGACCAACCTCATTCCGCCGACGATGTATTACGTCCTCAACCAGCGAACGCCAGTGCATTCCCTGCGGACGCTTGGCCGAGCCTTGCTGAAAGCCCCGGCCATGG
Source organism: Polyangiaceae bacterium (assembly GCA_029941785.1). Taxonomy (GTDB): domain Bacteria; phylum Myxococcota_A; class Polyangia; order Polyangiales; family Polyangiaceae; genus JAPYTK01. The sequence goes on from JAPYTK010000063.1 coordinate 18,550, forward strand.
CTTTCGCCGAATTTCGCGATCGACGTCTTTTCAACGAGATGCTCTTCAGTGTCTTCGAAGGGATGAGCGAAGATCGACTCCTCACGCTGGCGGACGACGTCTTTGAGCGTGTGCTCAAGCCCAAGCTCTATCCGGGCGCGAAGGAACTCATCCAGACCACCCTCGACAAAGGGCATGACGTCGTGCTCATCTCAGGCGCCCTCGACATCGTGACCAAGCACATGGCCGCCTACCTGGGCGCCACGAGCTACATCGCCAACCGGCTCGAGATCAAGGACCTCACCTGTACGGGCAAGCTTCAGCGGCCGGTCGTCGCGGGACCCAACAAGGCGATCTTGGTCCGCGACCACGCCCGCGAGCATGGGCACAACCTCGACGAGTGTTTCGCCTATTCCGACAGCTACTCCGACGTCCCGATGCTCTCGATCGTGGGCTATCCGGTGGCCGTCAATCCCGACCGTCGCTTGTCGATGCTTGCCCGCGCCTATCACTGGCCCATTCTCGACCTCGGACACGCAGCCTAGGGCACGGCCCGCCACCATCGAACCGTAAGAAGACACTCAGCAGAGCCATCCCATGAGCCACCCTTGCCTCGTCACCCTCGACAGCCGCAGTGCTCCGCGCACGCTCTTCAGCGGCGATCAACTCGTCGATGTCGATCTGCCGACCGGCACCCGCGTCCTTTACCCCAAGCCACCGATGGCCCAGCTCAAAGATGTCGACGCGGCCATTCGCTACGCCATCAATCATCCGGAAAACAGCGAACCGCTGTACGCGAAGCTGCGCCCGGGGATGAAGGTGACCATCGCTATCGACGACATCTCCTTGCCCCTGCCGCCCATGAAAAGGCCGGACGTACGTGAGCGCGTGCTGCGGATCGTGTTGGATCTGCTGACGGATCACGGCGTTGACGACGTCGAGCTGATCATCGCCACGAGTGTTCATCGCCGCATGAAGGCGTTCGAGGTGCGTCATATGGTGGGTGACGATATCTTCAACGCGTATTGGCCTGACAAACTCTACAACCATGACGCCGAGGACAAGGACAAGATGGTCCATATCGGGACGACCGATATGGGCGAGGAAGTCGAGCTCAACCGCCGTGCCGTCGAGAGCGATCTGGTCATCTACGTCAACTTAAACCTCGTGCCGATGGATGGCGGGCACAAGTCGGTGGCCGTCGGCCTGTGCGGCTACCGCAGCTTGCAGGCACACCACAATCCGCAGACGATGCGGGACTGTTACTCGTATATGGATCCTTCGACCTCGGCGCTGAACACCAGCGTGGAGCGAATGGGGAAGCTCACCAACGAGAAGCTCAACGTCTTCACGATTGAGACTTGCGTCAACAACCGCATGTTCGACAAGCCCCTCGAGTTTCTCGCGAAGAACGAAGATGATCTCAGCGGGGCCGAAAAAACAGCGCTTCGTGCCTTGCGCTTCACGCTCGACAAAGTGCCCCAACCCGCACGGCAGGCGATCTTCCAACGGGTGCCTTCGCCGTACGGTGTGATCGGTGTGTTTGCCGGTGAGACCGAGGCGGTTCACAAGCACACGATCGCGAAGAACTACGAGCAGTACTGCGTGCCCGTCGAAGGGCAAGCGGACATTCTCGTCAGCGGCATACCGTACATCAGCCCCTACAACGTCAATTCCTTCCTCAACCCCTTGCTCGTGCAGGTCATGGCGAGTGGCTACCTGTTCAATCTGTACAAGGGTTGCCCCATGGTGAAAAAGGGCGGGACGATGATCGTGCTCCACCCCTGCACGGACTTGTTCGACAACGAGCATCACGCGCCGTACATCGAGTTCGTGCATCGGCTGCTGCCCATCACCCGTGACGCGATGGAGCTGCACAAGAATTTCGAGCGTCAGTTTGCCGACAATCCCGCGTACATCGAGATGTATCGGACCGGCAACGCCTACCACCCGACCCACCCCTTCTTCATGTGGTATTGGGGCGAGGCCGGGCGGCAGCACCTCGGTCGAACGATCGTCGTGGGCGCCGACAACGAGTACATCCCCAGCTTGCTGGGCTGGGAGACAGCGCGAACGATGGAGGAAGCGCTGCGCATGGCCAAGACCACCGCGCCTGCGGATCCGGACATCTTGGCTCTTCACATGCCTCCGATTGTTATGGCGCAGATGACACCTGGACCGGCTTCGGGTGGGGGCCGGCTGCCCGCTTCTTCTGGTCGCTTCTAGCGTAGCGAAAGAGGTATTGCGACGATGCGGGAGAGCCGTGGCTACGGCGCCGGTCCGTGCTAGGTTCATCAGAGATGGCTCGGCGGGCTGAGTTTTTGAAGTAAGACGAAGACATGACGAATCGACTCACGTGGACCAAGAAACTGCTCGTCGGCGCGACGCTTTGCGCGACGACTGCGAGCGTCGCCCCGGCATTGGCTGCGGGCCCGGTCTCGGCGACGGGCAAGGGGATCGCCGGTGGCCTGCTTCTCGGAGCCGAGTTGCCCATGATTACCTGCGCCATCGTAGGAGTTGACAGCACCTGGCCGTATCTCCTGTTTGGTGCGGCGGGAGCGGCCGGCGGTGCTGCAGGCGGGTACTTCCTCGAGACGGAACTCGCGACCACTCCGGAGGCGTCCGTCTACCTGATGGCAGGGGGCATGGCCTTGGTTGTGCCTACGCTCGTCAGTGTGCTCAACGCGACAGCGTACGAGCCCGGCGAGGACGACGACGAGGCCTTTGACGCGATCGAAGAGTCCAAAGAAGAAGATGGGAACGGAAGGGTCAAGGGTGGTGCGACGGTGAAGCTGCAAGCGAAACGCCGACGACAGATCCCGCTTGCCGTGCTCGGTCTCGATGGGTCGGGCCTGCGTCCGGGCGTGCCGGCGGTCGAATTGCGACCCGCCTATTCGCTTCGGGAAATCGCTCACTACGGCGCGCGGCAGCACACGGAGCTTCACATACCGTTGCTGCGAGGCGCATTTTAGTTTCCGTTGTTGTCTCGGCGACGATTCTGTGACGGGGGCACCGCGTAGCCGATGTGCGGGCGGTTCACCCTCACGCTACATAAGTTCGACCCGGTGATCGAGCGACTCGATCTCGACGTCGAACCCACACTTCTTCAGTCTTATCGCCCGCGGTACAACGTTGCGCCGGGCAATGCGCATTGGATCGTACGCAGTCCCGAAGCACGACGTGAGCTGGTGACCGCAGACTGGGGCCTCATCAATTCATGGTCGAAAGATTCACGCGTCGCTTACAAGCAAATCAATGCGCGTGCCGAGACCCTGGCCCAGCGGCCCGCCTGGCGATCCGCGTTTCGCCGTCGTCGATGCCTCGTGGCCGCGGATGGCTTTTATGAATGGTGCGGTCCGAAGAATGCCCGGCAGCCGATGTGGTTTCATTCGACGAGCGGCGGGCTGATGTGGCTCGCGGGCTTGTACGAGGGCTGGGAGGATCCGGGGACGGGCGAGAGCCGGACCACGTTTACGGTGATCACCACAGAGGCCAACGGAGTCGTCAGGCCGGTTCATCACCGCATGCCCGTTATCATTGCCGAGCCCGATATCGACCTGTGGTTGAATGGGCCGGGCCACGAAAGCCTACTCCGAGCGGCGCCAGACTCTCTTGTTTCATGCCGGCCGGTGTCCCGGCGGGTCAATTCGCCACGAAACGACGATCCGTCTTGTCTGCTGCCCGACGACGACAACGACGGCGCTTCGCTGCCTCCAAAGCAACTTGGCCTATTTGAAGGCTGAAACGCGAGCAGTCGTGGTCCACGTGTGGCAAGATGGCTCCCGATGTCGGACGCGCCGCCGCTGCCCCCAAAGAAGCAGACAGCCCTCGATCTGCTCGAGGAGTCGAGCGTGTTCGTGCATTTGGATCCTCGGGCCAAGGACGTGGTCGTGCCTCCGCAGTTTCAAAATCAGGGGCAGCTCGTTCTACAGGTTGGGCTGAACATGGCCGTCAACATCCCAGACCTCGATGTCAACGACGATGGAATTGGCTGCACGCTCTCTTTCAATCGGGTCCCACAGTGGTGTTTCGTGCCTTGGCACGCGGTCTACGCGTTGGTTGGGGACGACGGCCGCGGAATGATCTGGCCAGATGATGTGCCACCCGAACTCGCTGCGGAGAGTCGTCGGGCTTCCTTCAAGGTCGTTGGTAAGACCGGCAAACCTAGCGTGGCGTCTGAGCAACTACCCGATTCTGTCGCCGGCGACGCGGCGCCGGCGGCGCGTTCTCCGGTCAATGTCGTTCCTGAGCTGCCCAAGGAAGAGCAAGCCGCAGGGCGGCCAAAGCTGGCCTTGGCCACAGCGCCGGTCGAAGAAGTCGAGGAGCGTGCTGACGGACAAGAGGACGGGGATGATGACAATGACGACGATCCTGGTGGCGGGAGCGGCAAGGAGCTGCCTTCGTACCTGCGCATAATCAAATGATGAAACTCTCCTCTTCGCTTAGCCCACGAATCACGACCCTAACGCTTCTCCTCTTGTCACTCACGGCCGCCGCATGCGGTGACGGGGCCGCCGGGACGGATGTCGAGCCCGTGCGGGCCATGATGCGAGCCGATGCGGATCTTTCCGATCCGGAGCAGTATTTTCATCAGCCCTACCCATCGGATCTGCGGTTGGCCACCGATGGTGGTCCTGATTTTTCCGGCTTTCCGAATCCCTCCGATAATCCTCTTGTGAAGGGCATTCGTGTCGTCGCCCAGCAGCGCCCAGGGTTTCCAGTCATTCCGGCGGCCTATTTTCGTTTCGACGGTCCTATCTCAGCGCCCACGACCAGCGCGGCGGAGAGCGTGGCTGACGACTCGCCCTATTGGTTGATCGACGTCGACGCGGACTCGAGTGAACGAGGCCGCCGCCTGCCCCTCGTCAGCCAGATCCTCGAGCCGGACGACTATACGCCGAATGACCTCTTGGCTTTGGCGGCGCGTCCGGGCGTCGTGCTGGCGCCGGGGCGAAGCTACGCGTTTGTCCTGACCGATGCCATGCGCGACGTTAGCGGCGCACCTATCGGTCGGGTTGTCGATTTGGATAACCGCGCTGACCTGACGCCGCTTTTCGACACCTTGAAACAGGGGGAGACGGCCCCCTCGCGCGTGATGGCGGCCACGGTGTTCACGACGGGCGATGTGGCGCGCGAGCTCGCCGAGTTGAGCGAGGCGATCCGCAAGGTTCACGCCATCACCATCGACAACTTGGCGCTGGATCCGGACGACGGAGCGGACCACCCGAGATTTTGCGAGCTGCACGGCACGGTGAGCTTTCCGCAGTTCCAAGTGGGCACTCCGCCGTTTGCGACGGACGGTTTGTTCGAGATGGATGCCGATGGTTTGCCGAAGGTGCAGCGTTACGAGACGGCGCCAATCGTCATCAGCTTGCCGAAGTCGCCGATGCCGATCGCCGGGTACCCGCTCGTCATGTATTTTCACGGCTCAGGTGGTCTGAGCACGCAGGTCGTCGACCGTGGAACGGTCGAGGAGGTCGACGGCACACCGAGGAAGGGCGAGGGGCCGAGCCACGTACTTGCGGCTCACGGGTTTGCCATGGCGGGAAGTGCGCATCCGGTGAATCCAGAGCGTGTCAAGGACGCCACCGATCTGGCTTACCTCAACTTCGACAACCTGCCAGCGTTTCGCGACACCTTTCGCCAAGGCGTCATCGAGCAGCGGCTTTACCTCGACGCGCTGCTCGCGCTGAAAATCGATATCGCGACCCTGAGCGCGTGCAAGGGCATGAGCATTCCGGAGCGAGCAGAAGCCTACCATCTTGCGGCTGAACCGGTCTTGGCCATGGGTCAGTCGATGGGCGGGATGTACACCAACCTCATCAGCACGGTCGAGCCGCGGATCGAGGCGGCTGTACCGACAGGCGCTGGCGGATATTGGAGCTACTTCCTCCTCGAGACGTCCCTCGTTCCGGGCAAAGGTCTTGTTCCGCTCGCCCTCGGAAGCACCCAGAATCTTCACTATCTCCACCCCGCCTTGCAACTTCTGCAGACGGCGTGGGAATGGGTTGAGCCGATGGTCTACATGCCCCGCCTCGGTCGGCGACCGTTGCCTGGCCAAGTCGCGAAGCACGTGTACCAACCGGTTGGCAAAGGCGATTCGTATTTTCCGATCACGGTTTTCGATGCCGTGACGCTCGCCTACGGCCACCAGCAAGCGGGCGAAGAGGTCTGGCCGGGGATGCAGAAAGCCCTCGCGCTCGACGGACTCGATGGAATGATCGACTATCCCGTGGTGAACAATCGCACGTCCGCCGCGGGCGCCGATTACACCGGTGTCGTCGTGCAATACGAGGGCGACGGGATTTACGATCCGCACTCGATTTTCGCCCAGCTCGACAGCGTCAAGTATCAGTATGGCTGTTTTTTCGAGTTGTATCGGGACACTGGCGAGGCCCGCGTTCTCGCACCCGCCAAGCTCGGCACGCCCTGTCAGTGAGGCGCAGGCCAGCGCCCGGCGAGTGACAGGCACCACCGCTTCGGTCTAGAG
>JAPYTK010000064.1 GCA_029941785.1 Polyangiaceae bacterium
GTCGCGCATCGCCCCCACCATCCTCGCTGTCGCCTGCTGCGGAACGGCCATGATCGTGGCGACACAAGCCGCGGCCTTTTGTCGCAGCACCACCTGTTCGGGCGACTGCCCGCGTGATCTCGACAACTGCAAGACCTCGGGCAAACCCCTGTTTTGGGCCAGTTCATGTGTCGGCTTCAGCCTCTCGCGCCAAGGCTCGGATCACATCCCACTGGCGACGATTCGGCAGACCATGCAGGACTCTGTCGTCGCGTGGTCGGACATCGGTTGTGGCAGCGGAACACGAGCCTCCTTCGCATTCGCAGCGATGAAGGACGCAGACTGCAACAAGGCCGAATACGATCCAAACGGGCCCAATGCCAACATCGTGATTTTTCAGGACCACAAATGGGCGTACACCGGGCTAGACAACACCCTCGCAAAGACGACGGTCACCTACGATAGCGACACCGGTGAAATCCTCGACGCCGACCTCGAGTTCAATCACGCGTTTAACGAGTACACGACCGGCGACGATAAAGTCATCTACGATCTTCAGTCGATCGCAACCCACGAGTTTGGACATTTCGTCGGCCTCGATCATACCCCGGATTTTCTCGCGACGATGTTCTCCGGCTATAGCGAGGGCAGCACCGACCTGCGGACGGTCGAACCCGATGACATGGCCGCCATTTGCGCAGTCTACAGTCCTAACAGCGAAGCCCGCTGCTCGCCGGCACCAAAGGGCGGATTCAGTTCTACCTGCAGCGAGGCGGAGGTGGATGACAGTTGTTCGATCGCCACACCGCCGCGCGCGCAGACTCCGCCGAGTCGCTCGCACGGCTGGCTCAGTCTGATCGGGCTGGCGTGGCTCGTGCGCCGCCGCACGAGCTGACATTCCCATGCCCATCCACACTGCCGTGACGCGAGGCGCTGACACATGACACTTCTCGACGCCATCCTGCTCGGTGTGGTGGAGGGTCTCACCGAACTGCTTCCCATCTCGTCCACCGGTCATCTGATCTTGCTCGGGCATCTGCTCGGTCACGAGGGGGAAGCCGCCAAATCGATCGATGTCGTGATCCAACTCGGCGCCGTTGTCGCCGTCGGTGGATTCTTTCGCCAGCGGATCATCGAGACGCTTGGCGGGGCCTGGCGTCGCGACCAAGACAGCCTGCGCCTGCTCGCCGCGATCACTGCCGCCTTCGTGCCGACGGCGATAGCTGGGCTCGCTTTTCACCAACTCGTCAAGGCCCACCTCTTTGGCCCCCGCCCGGTCGCCGGCGCGTTGATCGTCGGTGGTGTGCTGATGATCGCCGTTGAGACGGTGCGGCGACGGAGGGGGATTCACGGTGACGAGGGTCTTGAACACGTCACCGTTCGCAAGGGGCTGTGGATCGGATTTTGTCAGTGCCTCGCCCTTTGGCCTGGAGCCTCGCGATCGATGACCACCATCGTCGGCGCTCAGCTGTGCGGCCTCAGCACGAAAACCGCCGCGGAGTTCTCGTTCTTGCTGGCTCTACCCACTCTCGGCGCCGCATGCGTCTACGACTTCGCGAAGAATCACGCGGTCGTACTGAGCCACCCGGGAGGAGCGAGCACTCTCATCGTGGGTATGATCGTGTCCTTCTTCGTCACCTGGATCGTGGTGGCCGTCTTTCTCCGATACGTCTCACGAACCGGTCTATCCCCCTTCGGACTTTACCGCGTGGGGTTGGGCATCATCGTTCTCGCGATGCTCGGCTGAATCGAAAATCGCAGTGGTTGCCGCCCTCGGCCAAGGTCTGGGTGCGTCTCAAGGTGATGAGTTTTCGCTTCCCGTCGAAGTAAACGTTGTCCGCCTCACAAAACAGGGGGCCGAGATGTCTGGCGTCCGCGGCGCCCAGCAGTTCCACGAAACGGCATGTTCGCACCTTGAAACAGAAATCCTCGCCCTCCACGCTCGCCTCGCCCTCGGCATTGAAGAAGCTCGCCGCGATCGTTGGGCCGAGTTGAGCGAGTTCATCCAATCCCGCATCGGGCAGCATGGCGTCGAGAAAAGGAACCGCGCCCGCGAGGACCGCCGCCCGGGCTACCGCCATCGCCGTCTCGTCGTCGGCTCTCCGCCGCACAACACGATCGAGCAAGATCAGATCACCACATTGGCGCCGCGACAAGCGGTCACGCCGATCGCGTGGCGGGCCCAGTTCACGAAACGGCGCGCCGCGTAACTTCTGCCACGCCACCCGCAGCAAAACCCCGAACGCCGACCATGTACCCACCCGAAGCCGCAGTTGGTGCCACACGATCCGCGCCGCCACGCGCTCGCCGATGCGGATGGCGCGCATTACCGAATCGCCGCTCACCCCTCCGCCTTTGTGGAGCGATCCGCATCGGCAGCGCGGTCCAAGGCCGCCTGACGTTGCCAGTCTGCCAACCACCGCGTGACGGTCGGCGCCAAGCGGTTCAACCAATGAATGATCTTCCCATCCAAACCGACGATGCGCACCCCGCCCCGCGTGCCTACCGATTGGAGAATTTTCTTGGCGACACGCTCAGGCGCCGCCCCCTTCTGCACGAACTGTTTCTGTACCTCCTCGCGGATGGAAACGCTCTCTTCGGCCTCGAAACCACGCATGCGACCGTGTCTGACGATGTTCGTGTTCACAGCTCCCGGACAGATGGTCGTGACGCCGATGTTGTGCTCCGCCAGCTCCCAACGAAGGGACTCGGACAACCCGAGAACACCGAACTTCGCCGCATTGTAGGCGCTCAAGTCGCGAACCGGAACCAGACCCGCCACGCTCGAGAGGTTCACGACATGTCCACCTTGGCCCCGTTCGACCATGGGAGGAATGAAGAAATGGCATCCGTACACCACACCACGAAGATTGATGTCGAGAAGCCACTCCCAGTCGTCAAGAGACAAATCCAAGAAGGCCCCGGAGAGCGCCACGCCTGCGTTGTTGACGACCACGTCGAAGGCGCCGCCGTCCGCGTGAAGTTCGCCAGCCCAGGTACGCATCGCATCGCGATCGGAGACGTCGACGATCGCCGACCATGCCTGCCCGCCAGTTGCCCGAATTTCTTTGGCCACGGACGCCAGCTGCACGTCATTGACGTCGCAAACCGCAACGTCATAGCCGGCGTTCGCAAAGAGAAGAGCCGTCGCGCGGCCAATCCCGCTCGCGGCGCCAGTGACGACGACTCGCCGACGTGTCGCCGTCATCCGTCTCCCTCGCGAGCCTTCGCCTCGTCCCAATACGCGTCCATCGCTTCGAGTGAAACCGCCCCGCGGTCGAAGCCGCCATGCTCCTCCTTCACCCGAGCCTCGACGTGTTCAAAACGGGCGACGAACTTGTTGCTCGTCCCTCGGAGCGCCGCCTCGGCGTCGATGCCATGATGACGGGCGAGATTCACCGTGGCGAAGAGCAAATCACCGAATTCCTGCTCAACTCGCCGCGGGTTGCCTCCTGCCATCGCCTCGTCAAGTTCCGCCAGCTCCTCGCTCACTTTGCTTCGAGGGCCCTCATCATCGGGCCAATCGAAGCCGACGCTCGCCGCCTTCTCTCCAACCCTTTGCGCCCGCGTGAGCGCTGGCAGACTTCGTGGCACGCCGCCCACGACCCCTTTGTCTTTCGACGTTCCCTCTCGGCGTTCCTCCGCCTTGATGCGCTCCCAATTGCTCATCACCTCGTCGGCATCCGCTACGGCGACGCCAGCGAAGACGTGGGGATGCCGTCGCACCAACTTCTGTACGATCGCCTCGACGACATCATCGGGCCCGAAGTGCCCGTCGCGGCGTCCCATTTCGGCCAAAAACACGACCTGCAGGAGGAGATCGCCCAGCTCGTCGCATAGCGCCTCGCGGTCACCATCATCAATCGCGTCCACGACCTCTGCCGCCTCTTCGGTCACGTAACGGCGAAGCGACTCGTAGCTCTGCTTCTGGTCCCACGGGCAGCCATCGGGAGCGAGCAATCGGCGCATGACCGCCACGAGGCGCGGCAAGGAGCCACCATCTTGCTCGGGCAGCGGGGAGGGCGAATACGGTTCAGCGAAATTGACAGGGGTAGACGTTCGAGGCACATCGCTTTGTACCATGGGCGCGGCGGGTAACAACGGAGGAGGCGTTCGGGTCGCTCTTTCGGGGGCGACCAAGACCTTTGACTCACTTATCGCCGTCGATGGCTTGAGTCTCACGCTCGAGCCCGGCCGCTTGCACGCCTTGATCGGAGAAAACGGCGCGGGCAAGTCGACAGCCTTGAAGATGCTGGCCGGAATCCACGAGCCGACAGACGGCCAGGTCTTGGTCGGCGAAGATCCTCTGTTACCGGCCACGGCGCAGGAGGCCTTCGCCCGTGGGATCGGAATGGTGCACCAACATTTCATGCTGGTCGAGGCCTTCAGCGCGTTGGAAAACCTCGTGCTTGGAAGCGAGCCATGCCGCGCCGGCGCGCGAGGTAAATTCGGTGGAATCGACTTCGTTCAGGCCCGAGAGCGAGCGTCCGAAGTCAGCCGTCGGGCCGGCCTTCATCTCGATCTGGAGCGGCCGACCTCCGAGCTCAGCGTCGGAGAGAAACAGAGGCTCGAAATCCTGCGCGTCCTGTATCGGGGCGCACAAGTGCTGCTGCTCGACGAGCCCACCGCTGTGCTGTCACCCGTCGAGACCATCGAACTGTATCGAACGCTACGGCGGCTCGCATCGGAGGGCGCCACAATCGCCGTGGTGACACATCGACTCGACGAGGTCCTGCGTTACTGCGACCACGTGACCGTCATGAGGCGGGGCGCCGGCGTGCTCGATCGGCCACTCCCAAGTGCGGACACCGACACGATTTCGACTGAAGAACTCCGCGCCGAACTCACGCGGTCCATCATGGGCGGAGATCCTCCTGCAGCAGCGACGCCCCCAGACCGAGATGACGCCGCAAAGGTCATGCTCGAACTTAAGGAGATCAGTACGGCGAGCAGCGACGGACGACCAACCTTGACGGGCGTATCGTTGGCACTCCGCGCCGGAGAGATCCTCGGTGTCGCGGGCATCGAGGGCAACGGCCAATCGGAGATCGTACGTGCACTCGCCGGACTCGCGCCGCTGACGACCGGCCGGATCGATCTCGACGGGCAGGTGCTGTTCGATTCGGCACGCGCCACCGCCAGCAGCGATCGGTCTGCCGCGGTTCGGAGCGCACGGAGCCGTGGACTCATGACGGTGCATGAGGATCGGCACCGCGACGAGATGTTGGGCGAAGCGAGCGTGGCGGACAACCTCGTGCTCGGCGACCTCGACGCGGTCGACGAGCCGGCGGCTATCGAGCGACGTTTCGGACGCTTCAAGGTCTCTCCGCCTAACCCCCAACGACGGGCCGACGAGCTCAGCGGAGGCAACCAACAAAAGGTGGTCATGGCCCGAGCCCTCGACCGTCCGCTGAAGGCCTTGGTTCTCGCTCAGCCGACACGGGGCGTCGATATCGGCACCGCTCGTACGATCCACCACGCGATCGCCAAGGCTGCGAGCGACGGCGCCGCAGTGCTGCTGTTGAGCGCCGATCTCAACGAGCTCCGGAGCCTCAGTCACCGCCTGATCGTCCTGCATCGAGGACAGATCGCCGCCCATCTCGATCCGACAGCAAGCGACGAGACCATCGGTCGCGCGATGCTCGGCAGCGACGACGAAGACGAGGAGGACGGCGCATGAACAAGTGGTCGCTCCCCAGCCCGCGCATCATCTTCGCCCTCGCTGGCGCCCTGCTCACCCTCAACTTGCTCGCGTTTGGCTTCGGCGAGGCGCCGCTCGACAACCTGGCGCACGCTTTTCAGGGAACGTGGGGCACGCCGTACGGCATAGGACAGGTCTTGTTCAAAGCCACGCCCTTGCTGCTCACCGGTCTCGCCTTCCACGTCGCACTGAGGGCAGGTCTTTTCAATATCGGAACGGAGGGTCAACTTGCGCTCGCCAGTTTGGCCGGCGCCTACGCGGGAACCAAGCTTCCCGCCTCGACGCCGTGGCCGATCGCACTCACGGCCGTGCTCGGTATCGCGATCGGCGTGGGCGCCGCCTACTCGGCCATTGCGGGCTACATGCGCGCCCACCTCGGGGTGCACGAGATCATCAGCGGGATCATGTTAAACCGCTGTGTCGACGTCTTCCTTCCGTGGGCCCTGGTGGCCGGGATCGGCGCGACGGGATTGCAAACCGCTGCTCTGCCAGCCAGCGCCACGCTACCGGGCTTGGACGAGATGATGAACGGATTGCACGGCAGCGCCGCCAGCATCGCCTTCCCCCTGGCAGTGCTCGTCGCCTTTGGCTGTTACGCGTGGCTCGAGCGCTCCCGCCGCGGACGCGAAATGGCGTGGGTCGGGCTCGGTCCCGAAGCCTGCGAAGCCCAAGGGATCCCCGTGGCGCGACGGCGCATCGAGGCGATGGTTTTGTCCGGCGCGCTCGCCGGCTGCGTGATCGCGCCATTGGTGCTCGGATACAAGGGGTACTACGAACTCGGATTGGGTGCGGGTGCGGGCTTTTCCGGCATCGCGGTAGCCATGGTCGGGCGCAGCGGACCGCTGGCCTTGGTCGCAGCATCCCTCGTGTTCGGTACCCTCGCCCAAGCCGGACTCGCCATCAACGCGAAGGTACCGCGGGAGGCCATGGGCGTACTCGAAGCGGTGGTGATCTTGCTCGTCGCTGCCGCGGCACACCAAGGCCGAAGCGAGCAGACCGACGTGCCGCCCTCCCGCAAAACCGAGACCGACACCACCGACGAGGCCGATTCCCCGACGGCACCAACGACTGAGGTCAGCGCATGAGTCAAGGACTCACCATGGTGTCGGAGAGCTTTCGCATCGCGGTGCCGTACGCGTGCGCCGCGGTGGGCGGCGTGTGGGCCGAACGCAGCGGCATCATCCAAATCGGCCTCGAAGGTGTGCTTCTGACCAGTGCCTTCAGCGGCATCGCGGTCGCCAGTATGACCGGCAGTCCCATCCTCGGTGTTGTGGCCGGCATGATTGCGGGTATGGGGATCAGCATCCTTCACGCGTGGCTGGTCGAGCGCACACGCATCGACGCGGTAGTAAGCGGCATCGCGCTCAACCTCCTGGCCTATTCGATGACTCGCCTCCTCTTGCAAGCTCTTTACGATAGCGCATCGAATTCGCCATCGATCGAGGGCTTCCGCGTCGGCCCGACGGGGACTGGCGGGTGGCAAATGCTCGCGCGGGTGCTGCTCGATCCCGTGACGGTACTGGCCGTCCTCGCCATCGCGGTCACACCTTGGATGCTCACCAAGACGCGGCTCGGCCTGAGGATCCGCGCCTGCGGCGAGAATCCGACCGCGGCGCTCGCCGCAGGGATCGATGTCGCCCGCGTGCGCTTCATTGCGCTCGGCATTTCGGGTGCGATTTGCGCGTTGGGTGGGATCCACCTCGCCTTCGATCAGCACCGCTTCGAATCAGGCATGTCGGGTGGTCGTGGATTTATCGCGCTCGCGGCGGTCGTTCTCAGCGGATGGCGTGCCGGCCGTGCAGCCATGGCTTGCATCGCCTTTGGCTTTCTCGAAGCACTTCAGATCCTCCTTCAAGATCTGAGTCGCACCTCCAACGCCGCGTCGCTGATCCAGCTATTGCCTTTCGTCGCGACTCTCGTCGTCCTCGCCCTCGGCATCGGACAGGCCGCGGCACCGAAGGGTCTCGGTAGGCACGCGAAAGGGTGAGCCCGCCGATGCCCGGCGCCGTCCTCATCGACGTGGCGTCAATGCCTCGAAACGCTGGCGAGCACCCTTGACGCCAAACATGCAGCTTTGATCCGGAGGGAGTACCGGAGCAAGCCAGACGCTCGCGAGAAGCGCGGCCACGAGCGACGCGGCCCGCGGCTCTCCGTCCATACGAATCTGCCAAAGTCGGCGCGCCCGACCAAGCAGCACATCGAAGCCCGCACCACCCATTCTGGCGACGGCACTCTCAGCTGCCGCAAGAAGCGAATGAGCATCCTCCAAAGGCAGAGTCTGCACCGACACATCGGCGGTCGCGCCGGCAAACGAAACGTGCAGCTGAAGGGCATCACGGATGGGCTGGCCGTTTTCCGGATATCGCTTCTGTGGCGTCACCTCGACGCTCGCATCGAAAAACCGGGCCGCTTGCGCCGTCCAACGTCCGCAATCCACGCGACTCGAGACATCGGGCGAAAACAGACTGTAACAATCCGATACCAGCCAAGGAGTCGCACGGCCGATCAACCAGCCCGACTCGTCGAACTTCACGGCAAATCCGGCTTTCCGAAGGTCAGTCCGGCAGCTGGCGCCGTGCCGCTAGCCTGGGTCCACACCATGCCGTCGGCGGAGCGATACACTCTTCCGTCTTCAGCCACGCCGATGTGGATACCCGCACCGTAAGCGAAAACACGACGGGGCGTTGGCGAGACGAAAGCCCACGTGTAGCCATCAGTAGAACGAAACTCACCCTGTGTGCCCGGGATGACGAACTCACTATTCACATAGGCCAAGTGTTGGTAATCATCCGATGAGAGCGCGAAGTCCGTCCACGACACACCGTCGGTGGATACCGAGCAGCGGCCAGACGAGCCGACCGCGACGAACACGCCCGCCCCGTAGACGACAGCATGCAAAGGCGCGCCGGCGACAGCAGCGTCGGACCACGTCTGCCCGTCGCTGCTTACGCTCGTCATGCCCTCCCCTGCGCTCTCTCCGACAGCAACAGACAGTAAATCGTTTGTCGCCACCCGGAAAAAATGGCCCGCGGGCGGGGCGGTGCTGCTCGCGGTCAAGGTCGTTCCCCAATCGGTCGAATACCAACGACCGCCGTTCTCTCCGACCGCCACGAGGAGATCGGCCCCACCGACATGCCGAGCGACGTCGCCGATCCAAGCACCCGGATCGACACCGAGCGTCAACCATTGCTCGCCGTCGGCGCTGCGCCGAACGACACCCACACCGGCCGTCCCGCCCACCGCAATGAACTGGGAGCCCAAGAACGCCACGCTACGGAGATCGTCGCGCGCCATGCCCGACTTCGGTTGAACTTCCACGATCGTCTCACCGTCCACGGTCGTGGCGATCTGGCCCTCTGCCCCTACCATCACGAACGTCGATTGAGCGAGCGTGCCACCCTCACCTGTGATCCCCCCCGCGCCAGCAGTGCCTCCGGCGTGCGTGGGCCCCACTCCGCCACTGCCTCCCGCC
The DNA here is from genome assembly GCA_029941785.1 of Polyangiaceae bacterium. Lineage (GTDB taxonomy): Bacteria > Myxococcota_A > Polyangia > Polyangiales > Polyangiaceae > JAPYTK01. The sequence continues at coordinate 9,153 of JAPYTK010000064.1, forward strand.
CCGACTCCTGAGTTCCCAGCGCTCGCTGAGCCAGACGAAGTCGCTTGGGCATCGACACCCACTCCGGACAAGAGCCCTGGCTGACAGGCCGACACCAAAAATCCGAACACCAGCGCCAAAAGAACGCTCGAACCGGAGGTCTTGCACTTCGCTATGTACATCGAATTATCCGCGAGTTTAGCCATTTGATGGGGCCGCCGCGATAATTTGGCTACGATGAAGCCATCTAGCGTCTTGTTTCTACCGTGACAGACTCGGTTTCCCATGACCCTCACGCGCAACCCAGCTCGATTCCTCGCCATCTTGGCTGTCGGTGGAACGACGGTTCTCGCCGCTCCAAGCCACGCCGCACCGGAAGAAGGCAAGACATCTGGGAAGAGCAACAACGCCACAGACTCCGATGCCAACCTGGCTCTCGCTCGCCAGCGCGTGCAAGCTGGTGACGCGTTCACCGTAGTCCTCAAGCAGCCCAAGAAAGGTTCCGCAACAGAGCCCTCGGTCACGGTGCTCGTGGGAGACCAGTGCCAGGGCGCTCCAGCCACCGCCCCCCTGCCCCGCGGATCCGATGAATTGACGGAAACCGGGCCGGGTGATCCTTCCCGCTCGCTCATCGACATGGCCCTCGGCCCGGGCGTGATGACACGCAGCTTCGACTATTCCCCGTCCCCCGCCAACACGCCCAATCTGCGCAGCTACAAGTTACCCTCGATGGCGGTGGTCGAGGCTGAGATCGAACTCTTTCCCGCAGTGGGCGTCGCTCTTCCTGTGGTGGGCGACCTCGGCGTCGGTGGGCGCTACGGTCATTCGATCGACATGCCCTCGTTGACCGCCGATGGGCGCACCTTCCTCACCCACAGCCATCGTTGGCACGTCAGCCTACTTTATCGCAATCGCATGGGTAGCGACGAGCGCCTTCGAATCCGAGGCGCCGTGAGCTACGGCCAGCAACAGTTCAAGCTCAGTCCGCAGGATACCCGCGCCGCTCAGATCGCGCTCCAGACGCCAAGCGTCGACTACCCCTCTATCAAGGTCCAGGCGCAAGCGGGCTACGCCTTCGCGCCCATGACCATTTGGTTCGGTGCGGGCTACGTCAAGCCTCTCGGTGGCGGGCAGATATACGACAACTTCCGCGATCCAACGTTGCACGGTATCGACCTCGACGCCCGAGTCGACATCACGCTAGGCGGCGGTTTCGGTCTGCGTATTGCCAGCGATTATCGGCGAATCTTCTCGAGCTTCAACTCTTCACCGGGCGATCCCTACGTTGCAGGCGGAGCGTTGGAACAGCTCACCACAGCCAAAGCCGCCATTCGTTACGTGCACTAGCGCTACGGTCCCTGATTGGATCCGTCCACCACGACCGTGGAGGACTCAGCGACGAGGCCGAGTGGCCTGCGCCAGCATGCTCAGCAACATGTTGATCGTCTGCGTGTCGATCTTCGTAGCGAAGGCCACTTCGTTACCGCGTAATTGCGTTTCGAGGGTGGGCATCGCACCGCCGAAACCGAGCGTCGCAAAAAACGACGCAAAAAACGCGAGCTGCTGAACCTGAGCCAACCCGGCCTTGCCTCCTTTCGCGCCTTCCGCATTGTCGTAGCCGAGCGTGCCGACCACATTCACGCCGGGAGAGTGGAAATTGCCAAGTACGCGTAGCACGTTCAGCCCCTTCAAGAACGGCAACTGGGCTGACAGCGCCGCCACGGTTGGCCGTCCGGCAAACTCTCCGACCACGCCAAACGCGGCCTGGTCGGAACGGAGGACCCCCTCCTCGAGAACCACCCTGGCCCACGGGGGTAAGCGATTTTCGAAGCGTCCGTAGCGCAGCCGATCGAGCGCTCTCCGCATGCCCGTCTCGTTCCCGGTCAAGATCGTATGCTTGGTGAGAACGACAAAGCCCACGTTGCTCACGGTGTACATCTCGACGCCGGCGTAGTCAGTGCGGACGAGAGGGACGCCACCCGGGGTCAGGGCCCGCTGCCGGGCGGCCGCCCGCAGGGCATCGGTCTTAAAGTCGCCTTGAAGCACGGCACAAAAATCCGCTCCCTGCATGGCGTAGAGCGCGCCATGGATACGATGCACATCGCGGGACGGCACAAAGTCCGATTCGCCACCGAGCGGAAGGATAGACTCGACCAGCTTCGCCATCTGTCCCCCGGCGGAGGAACGAAACATCGACCTGGCATCCAAGGAGCCGATCAGAATCGCCTCGCCGGGCAACAACGCGAAAGGGTCGGCATCGATTCTGTCAGCTGAAACCTCTTGACCACCCAACACCACGACCGGCTGACGGGAAGAGCAGCCGGTCATCACGCAGAGGATGATGAGCCCGAGCCACCAGGCCCGCCCGAGACAACGCGTCCGCCCCATGTTCAGGCTCCTAGGTCGACGAGGCGCCGCCATCACCTGACGACGTCCCTCCGCCGCCACCGCCTCCGCCTGAAGCGGCGCCGGTCTTGCTGCTCGTCCCCGTATCGGCCGACGAAGTGGATCCGCCCTCGGATGAGGTGGACGATGACGACGAGGTTGAACCGCCCTCCGCAGCCGGCGAAGACGTCGTCGGCGACGAACTCTGCTCGCTGCTGTCACCGGAGCCCGAGCCTCCCCCTTTCGCAGAGCCATACAGGTCGGAGTACCAGCCTCCGCCCTTGAGAATGAATCCGCCACCCAGGGAGATCTGGCGTTTCGCCGCTTCCTTCCCGCATTCCTGGCAAGTCGTGATCGGGTCGTCCTTGATGGATTGGAAGACCTCAAACTCGCAGCTGCATTCGCTGCACCGATATTCATATGTGGGCATGTCGCTCAACCTCTGTAAGAACCCACCTACACGAAGTCAAGTAGGCCGCCGACCCTAAAACAAGCTATGGACCCACCTATCGAAGCACTTGAAAATTTACCCCATTCCTAGTAGCAATAGCGTGCACGCCGTGACAGTGCACTGCCCTATACGACCATGCACATGTTGCACGTGAAAGAGAACTCGCCTGCGAGGCGCTGAACGATGCATATCAAGAAGCTCGAGATCTGCGGATTCAAGTCCTTTGCGGACCGAACGGTCATCCACTTCGACCACGACTTGATAGGGGTCGTTGGCCCGAACGGTTGTGGAAAATCAAACGTCGTCGATGCCATTCGCTGGGCCATGGGGGAACAATCCGCCAAAGCGCTGCGCGGCCGAGGCATGGCGGACGTCGTATTCAGCGGCTCGGAGACGCGCCAGGCCGCGGGCTTTGCCGAGGTCACGCTCACTTTCGACAACAGCGACCCGGTGGGAGCGCAGTCCCTGCCACTCGAATACCGTGATTACGCCGAGATTGCCGTCACGCGGCGCATGTACCGAGGCGACGGGAACAACGACTACTTCATCAACAAGATTCCCGTTCGCCTACTCGACGTCACAGAGATGTTTCTCGGAACCGGCGTCGGACGCAAAGCGTACTCAATCGTCGAGCAGGGGAAGATCGGACTGATCGTCTCGGCGCGGCCAGAAGACCGGCGCATGTTGATCGAGGAAGCGGCTGGGATCACGAAGTACAAGGCCCGAAAACACCAAGCCGAAAACAAGATGAACCTCACGCGCCAAAACATGGCGCGCGTCCGCGACATCGTGGGCGAGATCGAACGGCAAATCGGTAGCCTCAAGCGGCAAGCTGCCAAGGCTAAACGCTACGTCAAGTATCGCGAAGAACTCGACGATTTGGTCCTGTGGGAGGCATCGCATAAGTTGTTGTCCCTGGTCTGCTCCACTCGGGTCTCCACCGAGCAGGTCGACGAACTAGGGGAAGAGACGACGGCCAAGCGCACGGCCTTGGCCAGTCGTGACGCCCAGCTCGAGGTGATGCGGCAGCAGACTCTCTCCGCCGAGCAGCATGCCGAGCGTGCGCAAAACAACGCCTTCATGTCGGACAACGATGTCCGCGAATGCGAGGTCGATCTCGATCGCTTGAACGATCGCTACACGAGCCTAGGACAACAAATCGAGCGGGCCAGTAAGGAGCAGCGGGAGCTTAAGGCACGATCGGAAACGATGCGTGGCGAACAGACCGCCCTCACCGACGCACTGGGCGCCGCGCAGCTTGACCAACAGGCCGAACAGTCGCGCGTGAGCGGCGAGTCCGAACGACTCGCCTCATTGAGTTTGGCCAGCAACGAAGCGGAGCGCACCCTCAGCGAGCACCGAAAACGCGAGGCGGATGGCACAGCACGAATCGCCGCCGCCGATGCACGCAAGGCGGCTCTGCTCCGACGCGCGAGTGAACTCACCGACCAACACGGGGCCCTACAAGGCGAACTCGACGAACTCGGAGCACAACAATCTGCGTTGACGGGCCAGAGTGAGCAACTGTCGCAACAGGCCATCGAACTGGAGAACCGCAAGATCGCGCTGTGCGACGCACGCGATGCGCTCGAGACAGAGCTTCCGAACCTCCGGGCACAACTCGACACGGGGTCCACGACGCTCGACGCCCAAAAAAACGAGCTTCACCAATACACGAGCCGCCTTCACGCCCTCAAAGAAATCGCGGAGCGCATGGAGGGGATCGGCACAGGCCCCCGCAATCTCCTCGCAACCGGCGACCCGGTCATCGCAGGCTTGGTCGCGGACCGCGTCGAAGTTCCAAGTGACATCACGACGGCATTCGCCGGCTTGGTCGGAGACCGCCTGCAGTGCGTGATCGTCTCCGACGCCCACCGTGCACTGGACCTGCTGCGAAGTCTCGCCGACGATGGCCGCGGCCGAGCAACGATCATCCCCCAGCGCCCGACGCGGGTGGTCGACGCTCAAACCCGCGAACGAGCCTCCAGCAGCGCTCAGCATTACCAGAGCGACGCAGGACACCTCGGACGCGTCATCGACCAGGTGCGCTTCGAAAAAGAAGACGCGCCCGCGGTCCGTGCATTGGTCGGCGACGCCGTTCTCGTCCGCAACGAGGACGACGCACGGCGACTCATTGCCGCTGGAGTCCGCGACGACCTCGTCACTTTGGGGGGCACCGTATTCCACGCCGATGGCCGCATCACCGGCGGCGATGGCGACGGACTCGCCTCCGCCTTGCTGCAGCAAAAACGTGAAATGCGCGAGTTGGCGGAGCGGGTAGCGGAACATACCGCCATCGTCGACGCATCGACGGCCGAGGTGCTCAGCATGAAGCAGCGGCTGGCCCAGCTACACACCGCCCTCGACGAGGCCAAAGGCACAGCACATAGCTCGGAAATCGCCATGGTGCATGGCCAACAAGAGCTTCGTCGCATCGAGCAGCAACTCGACCTCGTCGGCCAACGTCACACACACGTCGCCGGGCGCATCGCCAAGAGCAGCGAAGCGGCCACGGCCGCCAATGGGGACTGCTCCTCAGCGGAAGACGTCCTAACCGGGCTTCACAACGAGCATGCCGACCTTCGTCGTGCGTTGGAACAGGCTGACCAAGCCACCCAACAAGCCCGAGAGCAGTACGCGGTCCAACAAGCCAGCTTCACGGAGCACAAGGTTCAATTGGCCACTGTCCAAGAACGCGTCCATGCATCGACCAGTGCGCTCACGCGCCTCGATCAGGTGCACGGCGATCTGCAGCGGCGTGTCAGCACCCTCGAGGCCGAAGGGGAGACCGCTGCCGAGGACGCCGGCCGAACCGCGGCACAACTGATGCTTCGGCGCAACGAACTGTACGAGGCCAAGGGGCAGTCTCGGGAAGCGCAAACTTCACTCGAAGCTGCGCGGGGCGACTTGGACGACGCACGGCACCGTCTGGGCTTGCACGAAGCCGAACTCCGCGAAGCGCGCGCGCAACTCGACGCGCTCAATGAAGAGCTCGGAACCCACCAAATGGACCTTCAGCGTTTGCAGCTCGAGCGAGCCCACCTCGACGAGCAAATCCACGATCGATTTCGTGGCCTCGAACTAGCACACGTCGTGGGGGATTTTCACGCCCGCCCGCCGGTGAGCGCAGCGGAACTCGACCGCATGCGCGAACTCGGCGGACTCATCGATCGTATGGGCTCAGTGAATCTCGACGCGATGAGCGAATACGAGGAGGCGGCGAAGCGCTACACCTACTACACCGAACAGCAGGAGGATCTCGATCGGGCGCTCACGGACCTCGAGACGGCGATCACACAAATGAACCGCGAGTCGAGGCGACTTTTCAAGTATGCCTTCGATGGAATCAACCGACGCTTCATCGAGATCTTCCCCAAGATGTTCCGTGGAGGCACAGCGGAGCTTCGACTCACCGATCCAAACAATCTGCTTGAGACCGGAATTGACATCCTGGCCCAGCCTCCAGGCAAGAAGCTGAGCAACTTGGAGTTGATGAGCGGCGGAGAGAAGGCGTTCACCGCGGTTTCACTTCTGCTGGCCATTTTCCGGTTCAAGCCCTCGCCGTTCTGCATCCTCGACGAAGTCGATGCGCCGCTAGACGAAGCGAACGTCGAGCGATACGTGGAAGGCGTCCGGGCCATGACCGATCGCTCCCAGTTCATCTTGATTACGCACAGCAAACGCACCATGCAGTCTTGCGACGTGCTCTATGGCGTCACCATGCAAGAGCCGGGTGTGTCAAAGCTGGTAGGCGTACGTGTCGGAGATGGCGCGACACGAAGCAGTGCCCGAACGTCCGTAGGGCCCGACGAGGGTTCCGGCACCGACGAGGGATCCTCCACCGCCCCTGCTGAGGCTGCGGTGGGCAGCTCGAGTCCCATCGAGGCGAGCGCCGTCGCCTGAGCGAAAGGCGCGAGACGACCAGCTCGTCCTATCACTGGTTCGAGGTCGTCACGCCAAGAGCGTTTAGGCTTGGCGTAGCGAAGGCTTGACGAAAGGTGATGAGCAAGCCTTCGAGCGGTGATGACGCTCGGTAACCCGGCGTAAGAGCGAATCCCCAGTCCGCGCGAATCACTGACCGCCCGAGTTGCGGTAACAGGATGCGCAATCCGGCGCCTGCGCCATGTTTTGGTTGCAACTGACTCCACCCGTCGAAAGCGTCGCCCACATCGTAGAAGGCGGTCGCGGCCAATTGAACGGTCCACAATTGAATCGGACGTGTCCGAAATTCGAGGTTGGCCGCCATGAGCTCCTCGCCTACGAAGTAGCCCGTCGGGTAGCCTCGCAAACGGCCCGAGCCACCAATGGCGACACGCGTATTGAGGTAGTTGTGCGGCCGGTAGATGGTCGTTGCGTCATAAACAAAACGGCCCAATTTGAACGAGGCGGGTCCCAAACGGGGCGTCGCCAACCTGAAACCTGCCTGCAACCGTGCGTCTGAAACCACGGCCCCGTCGAGTTCCAGATCCAGTGCTGCAGAGGCATAAGCCCGAAACAAGCCGCCAGCTGGCGCCACGGTCCACGACGTGCCGGCGTGGTAACGAATAAGGTCACGACTCGAGCGAAGAAAGCGTGGTGCGGCCTGAACGCGCAGGTAAAGTTCAGGCCCCTGCCGATAGTTTTCCTGCAGACCCAGTGTCTCAAAGTCGAGCAGACTGCGCCACTGGTTGGAATACAAGTGGTACTGCACGAATGGGCCATTGCGGGTGTCGCTGACCGGCAAGATTGTGTCGACGTATTCACGTTGCGCCTCTGCCTCGTAGGCACTCAAGTCATGGGCTCGGAAAACGCTCCGGTGGACCGACAAACCAACTCGCAAATCGTGCTTGATCGAAGTGCCAAAAGAACGCGTGACACTAAACTGGCCCGCCAAAATGTCCGTGTCGTATTCGTGGGGGATCGCGTCGTCTTGGGGAGTCGAAAGCGCGTCGAAGCGCGCGAGGGAAATTCCGACATGACGACGAGTCGTCTCCTGATGCCAGAGCACGTGACTGCCCCAGGACCAGCGTTGCTGTGTGGAGAACAACGGCAGGCCGTATTGAAAGGACCCGAAACTCCCCTCGGCCTTTCCGCTCTCGCGACCCACAATCCCATTCGCGTCGATGACCGCTTGGTACCGACTACCCGCAATCCGACGATCGGCCACCCGTCCGCCGAAGCTGAGCGTGTCCGGTTCATACGTGAACGCAGCCAACACCTGCCGATGCGTCCCGAAGAGGTTTTCTTCGGCGGGTTGCAGAAAAAGGTACTCCAGTTGTCCGGCCTTGAAGCGATAGTTCGTATTGAGCCGTAGACTCCACACATCCTTGACGATAGCAAGGAGTCGCACATGTTTGTCGTCTCGCCCTCGAGTGGCCCGCAACAGAACGAGGGAGAGCTGACGCAAGGCGCGCATATTGCGCTCGCTCTCCCGCACCAGCGCGTCTCGATACGCCTGCCCGACTTCGACGAGGATCTCCCGTCGAATGACCGCGTCCCGTGAATTGCTGTGCACGATGTTGAGTAAACGAGGAGCAGGATCGCGCGCTTCGATGACATCGAGCACGACCACGTCGATGGCTTCAATTCGCTTACCCTCGGGCGCGACATCCTCCATCACGCCCCGCTGCGTCTTTACGAGCGCAAGCGTCTCCTTCTCGTAGGACGACAGTTCGGCCTGCTCGGCCTGCGCGACCGCTGGCAAGAGCGATACACACAAAACGCCGGCCCTGATGAGGAGATTCCTGCTCACTGGCAAAGAACCAACTCCGGCACGACTCCGCCTGGTGTGACCTGCGAGAAAGCGCCCTCTGGTAGAGGAGGGTTGAGCCAAACCTTGTCATACTTCACGATCACGTCGTCGCCCGTCAGGTCCACCCGCAGGCGGATCGAACGGGGCACCTCGAAACCGCAAGCCGGTCCGCTCGGTGGAAGATCGGGATCCAGACCATCGGGATCGACACGTGGCGCTGCGGTTTTCGCTGGCGCGTGATTGCGTAATTCTGCGTCGTATAGCAGCCGACCGCGCTGTTCCGTACGCAATGAAACCACTCGCAATCGTTGCTCCGACCATGGCTTGTCGAAGTCCGCTTCGTACACTTCGAGCTGGAGCGTCTGGCTCGCTTCGTGTTGACTCGGAACGACGACCCTATACCCACCATCCACCCACTTGATCGTAGCCGCCGAGGGCTCGTGTACCAAGAGAGGCGCCTCGCCGCGCAACAAGGACACCAAGACGTGGCCTTCGAGCGGCACCTGGGTGAGCCGCGCCAGGTTGCAGCCGTTAGCAGGACCGTAAAGAAAACGGTTCTCCTTGAGGTCGAGCATGCGAAAGGTCTTCCCGTTGGAGGTGAGGGAAAACAGCATGGCGCCAAATGGGCTCACGACATCGAAACGCAATCGCGCCGAATTGACGGCGAAGAGCAGCACCTCGGCGCGGATGCGTCCTTGCTCAGAGAAGTGGTCGATCTTCCCTTCGGCCTGCACGCCATTGGCGCAAGCATGACTCGCTTTCATCCGGTCGAGCGCTGCTTGCGCAGAAGGGAACTTCGAAGGCGGCGCCGTGCTTGGGCACCCACAAAGCACGACGAGCGCCAGCCCACAGGCGGCGAGGCGCATCATCGTGTCGATGAGCATCGGTCTCTTCTCAAGTCGCGCGGAGCGCTTCGAAGAGATCAACGTCCGGAACGCAGATGGTGTGCGTAGCCTTCACCACGCCGACGCCATGCTCTTCGCATAAACGGGCGAGCGCGGCCGCATCGAGGAGGCTCACCGGCATGGTTCCCTGCCCTTTCGTTTCTTCCCGGGCACCACTGAGCATTTGGCCGGATGTCACGAGCCAGCCCATGGTCGCCGAATCGTAGTGATGAGCGCTCCCGCGCAACTCCGTCACGCGCTCGCGCCCGAGATCACGACCATCCTTGCGGATGACGATGGCCAGGGAAATCCCTCCGCCGTCCGTCAAGCGTTGCCCGTCCACCGTGCCAGGCACATGCAGAACGCCGCTGAAGTGCACCTCGGCACCAGATGCGCCGGGAAACTTGATGGCCGTCATATCGCCGACGCCCATCCGCTCGAGAACGAGCAAGGCGAATTCGACAAAGGCATGTCCAGGAAGCTCGGAGATCTTGGCCGCAATCGAACGACACGCCGCGTCGCGGTACTTGTGTAAGGACTGAACAGCATCTCGTTCGAGACGCGCCAAATCGTTGCGCATGAACCAGTGCGTCAGCGCAATACGGCCGCCAGTCACACGGAAACGGGGTCGTTCGCCGTGCGCAACACGACGCGCATTGTCAGCGCGAACAGCCGCCGCAACCTGCGACTGCGCAATTTGAAGGTCACCACTGAGCTTGCCCTGCTTCTGCGCTGCATCGACAATTTGACGAAGGGAGACGGCGCCAACGCCGCGGTCGAAAGAGTTGAGAATCGCCCCGACCGCGTCGGCGAGCACCATGCCCGACAGACCGTCCATGTTGGGGATCTCCGCCTGGGTAAAGTCGACCACTTGTCCGCGGCTGCTTCCTTCCTCGATCGCCGGCGAAGCCGTGTAACTGGGCAAGCCATCCTCATTCCCCTCGTTGTCACCCACCGCGCCACCGCGGCCTCGGCGACGACGGCGACGACGACGGCGACGACCGCCCTCCTTCTCCTCTTTGTCGTCCTTGTCTTCGTTCGCTTCCGTGTCCTCACTGCTCGCGAGGATGGGTTGATCGTCGTCATCTTCAGCGGCGAACAAGTCTTGCGCGCTCGCGGCGATCTCGGCCCTCATGCGCTCCTCTTCGGTCTGCGGAACATCTTGGGCGAAGCGAGCCACGTCCGACTGTGATTCGCCATTGGACGGGCTCGCCGCCGCCTCAGCTTCGGCGGGCGCCGCAGCTGCTGGCGCTTCCACGGCCTTGGCTTTTCGCGACGAGCGCTTGATGGAAAGTCCCGTCTTGATGGTGTCCTCGTCCCAGTGACGCAGAGCGAACACGCCCGGCTTGACTCGAATCAATGGATTGGCTTCGCCTTCCTTCTTCAGGGTCGCGGCCAAGCGCGCTCCCATCGTCACCTCCGGGCTCTTGCCGACATGACTGAGCAGGTTCTGCTCAATGGCGAGTTCTGTGATCTCTTTGTAGTGAAGTGGCCTTCCGGCATCCTTGAGCACCTCGTGTGCTGCATCGGTAAACGTCATCGCTAGCTATCGCTCTTTCTTGCGAGCTTGGCGCGTGGGTCGGTCCTTGGACCGTCTCACCGACTCCAACACGGAGTCATTCGGTGCGCCTCTCGCGGCTGTGCCACGTGGCTTGTCGGCCGACGTGGCTCTTACGTTGATTTATTGTTGCTCTCCTTACGTGGGCCGAGCGAGCAGATCGGAACCCTTTCGGTGCCGGTGCTCCTCGGTCGCGTCACGCAGATCGAGCTTACGGGTAGGAATTAACACGCGTGCCGAGCTTGGTCAAGCGGGCGAAGGATGGGCGGAGGAAAAGCTAATTTTCGCCGTATTGTTATATACTAACGTCACTCTTACCGACCGCGACCAACCATTCGCTCGCACAAATCGGCCGTGCTCGGCGGGTCGGCCGACCACTCGCCTTCGTTGCGCTAGTCCCCAAGCGCTGCGGCGACCTCGCCGTGCAGAGCCGCGACCGCGTCATCAATGCCAGCCGTATCGGTGCCGCCAGCCTGCGCCATATCTGGGCGTCCACCCCCACGCCCACCGACCCTCTCCGCAATCGGCTTGATCAACGCGCCCGCCTTCAACTTGTCCGTCGCGCTCTTGCTCACCATCAGGGCCAATTGCGCCTTGTCTCCACAAGCGGCGGCGACGAGAACCACGGCCTTCGCGCCAAGTTTGTCGCGCAGTTTCTCGGCGAGCTCACGCATGTTCGCCATCGAGGTCTCATCGGCCACTCTGACCGCGAGCACATTGACGTCATCGATCTGTTGGGCCGAAGCGAGCATGCCGTCGATGCCCCCACCCGAGCTCCCGCCTTCGAGCAGCTGCTTCTCGAGTTCTGCGACGCGTTTCTCCAGTGCGCGCTCGTGCGCATTCATCTTCACGATCTTCTCCGCGAGATCAGAACCATGAGCCTTCGCCGCTTCGCGCGCCCGGCTCATCTCACGCTCGATCGCACGAACATGGTCGAGTGCATGATGGCCTGTCGCGGCGACGATACGCCGTACGCCGGCGGCGGTTCCGCCTTCGCTGAGGATCTTGAAGATACCAATGTCCCCCAGAGCTGAGCAGTGCGTGCCCCCACAGAGTTCAACCGAATCTTCCGTCATGGTGAGGACCCGAACGACGTCGCCGTACTTCTCCTCGAAGATCGCCACGGCGCCCTTCGCCCGAGCCTCAGCAATACCGAGAACGTCAGTCTGAACGGGAGCATTCGTCAAGATCTTGGTGTTCACCAAGTCCTCGATGCGTTCCATTTCCGGCGAAGACAGAGGTTGGTTGTGGGCGAAGTCGAAACGAAGAATATCCGGACCGACAAGCGAGCCTTTCTGCTGCGCGTGTTCACCAACAACTTCCTTCAAGGCCCAATGCAGTAGGTGAGTTGCGGAGTGATTGCGTCGGGTAGATGTCCGCGCCGCATGGTCGACCTCGAGCCTCACCGCATCGCCAACCCGTATCGGTCCCGTGACGACTCGCGCGCGATGCAAGGTCACGTTACCCAGCTTGCGGTAGGTGCCGCTCACCTCCAGTCGCCCGGCAGCGAAACAGATGGTGCCCCGATCTCCAGCTTGACCGCCGCTCTCAGCATAAAACGGCGACGACGCCACGACGATCTCGATTTCGCTTCCCGACTCAGCGGAGTCGACGAGCATCGGCACGCCCCCAGCGATTGAGAGAATCGCCTTCACTTCGCTTTCGCCAGCCTCGTGGTCATAGCCGATGAACTCTGTCGCGCCGGCGCGCGTGACGACATCACGGTAGGCCTGCGCCAACTCCGCGTTTGGATCGATCGGGCCGCCATCATCCCCGCCGCCCTCACCTTCGACGACCCGGCGCGCACCGTCGAGATCGACCTCGAAGCCCTGTTCAGCCGCGATGACTCCCGTCAGGTCCAGAGGAAACCCGTAGGTCGTGTACAAGTCGGCCGTCGTCTCCGCACTCAGAACGCCCCCTTCGTCGAGACCCGAGAAGCGCTCGTCGAGGATCTTCATGCCCCGTCGCAAGGTCGCCCGAAAACGAGCTTCCTCGCCCTCGGTCACTCGCGCGATCATCTGCTTGCGTTCGACGAGTTCTGGGTAGTCCTCCCCCATGGCGTCGACCACTTCGAGCGCCACTTCGTGCAAGAAGAGATCCCCTATCCCCAGTCGGTGACCATGACGGATGGCCCGCCGCATGACGCGCCGAAGCACGTACTCGCGCCGCTGCTTGTCGGGCATGATCCCTTCGGAGATCAGAAACGCTGTCGTACGCGCATGGTCAGCGATCACGCGCATCGATACGTCGTCCGGCCCCTCGCCGGCGGTATATCGTTTGCCCGCGATGTCAGCGATGCGAACGATCAACCGCTTCATGATGTCCGTGTCGTAGTTCGAGCTTACATTTTGCAGCACCCCAGCGAGTCGTTCGAGGCCGGCGCCCGTGTCGATGCTCGGTGCGGGTAAAGCGATTGGATCGGCGCCCTCGTGGGCGCGGTCATACTGCATGAAGACGAGATTCCAAATCTCGACCCAGCCGCTGCCATCCATCGCCGGTTCATCACCGAAGCTGCTGACGTCTGGTCCGCCCGGTCCCACGTCGCCGTGAAAGTAGTGGATCTCGGAACACGGCCCACAGGGTCCGGTCGGACCCATCGACCAAAAGTTGTCAGCCATACCGAGTCGCAAGATCCGGTCATCGCCAAAGCCGGTCACTTTCCGCCATAAGGCCGCGGCCTCGTCGTCGGCGGCAAATCCGCCCTCGCCCTTGAAGACGGTGATGACCATTCGCTTTGCTTCGACGCCCAGCTCCCGCGTCAACAAATCCCAGGCGCGAACGATGGCCTCTTCCTTGAAGTAGTCACCAAAACTAAAATTCCCGAGCATCTCGAAAAAGGTGTGATGCCGGGCGGTGACGCCCACGTTTTCGAGATCGTTGTGCTTGCCGCTGATGCGAATGCACTTCTGACTCGAGGTCGCCCGCGTGTAGGGCCGTTCATCCTTGCCGGTGAACACGTCCTTGAACGGGACCATGCCGGCGTTGACGAACATCAGGGTCGGATCGTGCTGAGGAACCAAGGGTCCACTTGGCACAGCCTCGTGCCCGTGCTTGACGAAGTAGTCGACGAAGGCGCGTCGCAGCGCGCGACTATGTGTGTCGCTCATGGGGGACCGTGACCTTTAGAAAAGGATCCCGAGATACAAGCGAAGCGCCTGCGCTGTCTCCGTATCGAGAGCTTCGGGTCCCTCGTAGTCCTGGACTTCTCCCGGCAGGTAGCCAAGTCCGTCGAGCGGAAACAAGACGCCGTATTCGAACTGAGCGTAAAACCCGCCCATCTTGTTCGGATCGTCGTTCAGCACGCCATCCTTGGTCTGGAAGTGGAGTTTGAAATTCAACTCGATGCCGAGATCTGGAGCATTGCCCGGAGCTTGAACGAATTCACTCGCCCGACTCCAGATCACCGAAGCGCCGCCGCCTGCTCGCTGCCCGTTGGGATTGCGAATGAAGTCGTACTCGATCGACGGACGGAAGTAGTACGCGCCCTGCACCCGAGAAAGAACATTGCGGAACAGGATCATGTCCACGTGGTAATTCGGGTGGAAACGGAACGTGGAGTAGGTCCGATCCAAGGTCAGCTGCGGCTGCAGTTCCTGATCCGTCGGCGCGATCGATTCGACATCGTCGTCGCCCGACGCGTAACCGAAACCAAAACCAATCTTTAGGCGGTCGTCGATGGCCCGATACTCCGCCTGGGTCGTGATGCCGAACTGGCGCAGCGCGTAACCGTCATCCTCGCCAGCCACGTCGTTCGGGTAATTCGACCCCTCGGCCCCCCGCAGGGTATTTTCGATCGAGCCGTAAATCATTGCCGCTTCGAGTTCGAAGCGAAACTTCTCGAAGCGCAATTGGAACCACAGATCAGGGATCACCGCCTCGGCGCCACGACGCTGGTAGCCACTTGCGAGGTTGTCCCCGTTCTGGCCTAGCGAAGCCCCGTCGTTGACCCCAACGACATCGTTGGCAACGGTCTGCTGGCGGTAGACCAAGTAGGCGCCGCCGTTGACGACGATTTTGCCGTCGGCGAGGTCACGTCGTGCGAGTTTCTCGTCGCGCTTGCGCACCACCACGAGGACCCACTGATCCACGTCGTCGGATTGCGCGAGATCGTAGGGCTGACCCTGCTGTTCGGTGAAGAGCGCGCTCGTGGCGCCTTCGTTGGCAAAATCCCAGGCGGCACCAAAGTACAAATCCCAGGCACGCACACCCGTCACGAACATCAAGCGGTCCGCGGTGGACTGGTAATCCGCATCGTAGCCGTCACCGCCATTGACGAGCATGCCCAAACCCCAGTGACTCGGCATGCGGCCGAACCGCAGCTGCCCGAGAGGCGTGGCATACTCGCCCCAAACCCTCTTGACGGTAATGGAGTCCTTGAGACTGTTGATGCCGCTCGTCGGGGCCCACTGCGTCTTGGCGAAGGCGCCCGTAGGCGAGTATCCGCCGCGACCGACCACCCGATACGTCCCGTCCTTGTCAGGAACGTTGGCATAGCCTTCGGGCGTCGAGCCCAGAACGATGTTGTCGAGCAAGTCGATTTGAGATCGGATGCGCAAGTTGTCGCTGATGTGAAGCTCAGGACTGAAGCGAAAACGCATGTCCGCCCCGGCCTGCGTGTTGCTGTCACAGGGCTCGAGCGCCTCGGGGTCGGCGCCACACAACTTGATCGTATGATCCTCGCCGCGCACGTCGACGTAGCTCTTGTCTGGCGGCTGCGGCCAAAGCGGCTTGATCGAGTCCTTTCGGCCCAACGAAAAATTATGAAAGAACTGACTGCGCACGCGGAAATAGCCGTGCAGTTCGAAGAC
>JAPYTK010000065.1 GCA_029941785.1 Polyangiaceae bacterium
CCGCCGTAGCCGCCGCCGCCGCCGCCGCCGTAGCCGCCGCCGCCGCCGCCGCCGCGACTGCCACCACCGCCACCGCCACCGCGACTTCGCTCCTGAGCGAAGTCCACGCGGATGTTACGACCGTCGAGTTCGGCTCCGTCCATGGATGTTTTCGCGCTTTCCGCGTCTTTGACCTCGTTGAACGTGACGAAGCCAAAACCCCGCGAACGACCCGTATCGCGCTCGGTCACGACGACCGCCTCCGCGATTTCTCCAAACGATTCAAAAGCTTCACGCAAAGATGGGGTGTCGGTTGCCCATGCAAGTCCTCCGACAAAAAGCTTCGCAGTCGACATTCTTCCTAACCTCTCAACGTTTTAGGTGCGCCCTTCACCTAAAAATCTACAACAACCAGCATGAATGCTTCGAGAATGCGAGCGCGTGCTAGCGGATTCACGAACGGGCGCGTTGGATTCCTATAGCCGAGCCGTAGCACGGCTGCATGGACGTTGCAGTGAGTGAACGACGAGATGCCTTAAGTGTTTTAAATCACGGGAGTAATTGTGACTTAGGATCACCGGTATTGCTTCACGTCGATGTCGTGTCGCTTCAAGTAGGTGCGTACGTGGGCCCGTTCCATGCCCGCTCGGCGCGCGATTTCTGACACGTTGCCCTTCGATTCTTCGGCCAGGCGCAGAAAATAGCTGCGCGCAAAGTGGTCGAGTACCTCTCGCTTGGCTTCTTGAAACGGCCGTGAAGAATAGTCGACGCTCGGCGGTCCCCCGCCCCCTCGTTGGCTCGTGGGGAAGCCTCCGTCGAGTGCTCCGAGGTGGCTGGCGATATCGAGTTCTTCGTCGGGGTCGCTGAGCGCGAAGCCAACCTCCACGACATTTCGCAATTCTCGAACATTGCCCGGCCAGTCGTACCGCATGAGCCGTTCGAGAGTCTGGTTGCTGACGCGCTCGTATGTCGAGTCGTCTCCCAACTCCCTCAGCATCGAGCGCACCAAGATCGGAACGTCTTCGGATCGATGGCGCAGAGCGGGGAGTTCGACCTTAACTTGGGCCACGCGGAAATAGAGGTCGCTCCGGAAGGAGCCGTTGTTGACGTCTCGGACGAGATCGCGGCGAGTGGCCGCGATGACTCGCGTATCGAAGGGTCGATACGTCGAGCCACCAACCGACTTCACGCGCCGTTCCGATAGCGCGCGCAGGAGCTTCGGTTGGACATCGATCGGGAGCTCGCCCAGCTCGTCGAGGAAGAGCGTTCCGCCGTCGGCCTCGTGAAAAGGAGAAGTTTGTTTATCCACGGCGCCCGTGAAGGCGCCCCGCTCGTGCCCGAACAGAGTGGCCTCGGCGAGAGTCGGAGGGATCGAGCCGCAATCGACCACCACGAAGGCCTTGTCCTTGCGCGAACTGCCGAGGTGCACGGCCTTGGCGGCGAGCTCTTTGCCGGTACCGGTTTCTCCTGTGATGAGCAGGGTCAAATCAGTGGAAGCGATCTTGCTCATTCGGTCGAAGATCTTGCGCATCGTTTCGCTTTGACCCACCAAGGGGCCGAAGGTCGGCAGGGGCGGCACGCTGATCTTTTCGGGGCGGAGCGGCTGAAACTCGACTTTCGTGCCGCCGAGGCGTAGCTGGCATTTCGAACTCACACAGATTTCGCCAACGCGCACATCGGCGACGAAGGTGCCGTTTCGGCTTCCGAGATCTCGAACCCGCACGCCATCTTCCGTGGCGATGAACTCGGCGTGGACGGCGCTGACCTTCCCGTCTTCGACGACGACCTGGCACGCCGGGTTGCGGCCCACGATGACGGGATCCTGGCCGATCTCGAACCACGTACTGTCGTCTCCGAGGCGGATTCGACCGCCTCGTACATTCACCCGGTTTCGTGATCCGACTGTTGCGTCAAGCTCTGCCATCATATTCTGTTCTCAGTTTCAGGGCGCTCGGAGTGTCTAGTCACTTCCATCTTGCGAGGGTGGGTGCGACGAGTTCGGCTCGTCCCAAGAAGAGTGCGAAGAAATGTCGGTCATGGTCGGTTGCCCGTCGAACTGGCCAACACGTTCGCTGGTGGCCGCGAGTGGCGGGACTTGCGAGGCGCGGGCGGTGATGGCCTCCGGCTGGATGGCGCGCCAGCTCTCTAGTGCTTCGAGCGCCGATGTGGGACGTTTTTCGGGATCACGGTCCAGGGCGGAGGCCAAGAATCGCTCGAGGCCAGCGGGCCACTTTTCGCCGGTGATGTCTTGGAGGGAGGGGGCGTCGCGGTCGAGCTTGAGTGCGATGATCTGACCGGCGTTCGTCCCCTCGAAAGGCAGGCGTGCGGCGAGGGCGCGAAAGGCCACGGCGGCAGTGGCGTAGATGTCGCAGCGGACATCCACACGGGCGGCGCCGCGCACTTGTTCGGGTGGCATGTAGGGGAACGAACCGAGCGTCGCGTCAAAATCGGTCAGACTCTGTTCGTCGCCGCTCTTCTTCGAGAGCTTGGAGATCCCAAAGTCGAGGATCTTCGCCCGTTCGGGCCGCTTCGGATCTCCCGTGTTTTCGATGAAGATGTTCCCTGGTTTCAAATCGCGGTGAATGACGCCTGCCGCATGCGCAGCGACAAGGCCTTGCAGGACATCGTCGAGCAGTGGGCCGAGCTCCGTGAACGACATGTACAAATCGCGCGTGAGACGCTCGGACAGCGACTCACCTTCGAGTTTCTCGAATACCAGCAGCAGCGAATCTGTCTCATCACGTTCGAAACTCAACAGCTTGCAGACATAGTCGCTCTGGATCGACGCGGTCACCTGAGCTTCTCGCTCGAACCGCGCCACGATGTCTGGTTTGAGCGCCGCGTTGGGGAGCAGCACCTTAATCGCGACCTCTCGAGCCCCGTCTTCGCTGCGAGCCGCCCACACCTCGCCCATGCCGCCACGGCCTAAAAGGCTGAGGACGCTGTAGCCTGCGAGAGTATGTCCGGGGTGGATCGCCACAATACCTGGATCAGGACCGTACCAGATGTTGAGATAAGGGCAAATGCGGGCTACGGTCCCCGTCCCATGCCGCGAACCATAGAAGACGTTGAAACCTTTCTCTATCGGCTCAACCGCAACTTCGAGATAATGGACGACATCTTTGTTATCTCGAGCGGAACCGACCGACCTCCGATCGCCATCCACGTGGCTGAGCCTGTCGTCGTCGTCCGAGTTGACATCGGAGAAGTGCCGAAGAACGAAACGGCGCAGCTCAAACTGTTTCGTCAACTACTAGACTACAACGCCTCGGATCTGGTGCATTCGGCTTACGCCCTCGACGAGAATGAGATCGTGTTGTCGGCGGGTATCGCGCTCGAGAATTTGGACATGAACGAGTTGGCAGCCGTGTTGAGCGACATCGACATCGCCTTGGCTCGCCACGTCAAGACCTTGCGAGATATCGCAACCGAAGGAGCTAGCTGATCATGGGGATTTTCGCGCGACTGGCCTCGCTCATCAAAGCCAATCTCAACGATCTCATCAGCGAAGCTGAAGATCCGGAGAAGATGCTCAATCAGGTCGTCATCGAGATGGCCAATCAGCTCATCGAGGCAAAAAAGGCGGTCGCTGTTGCGATCGCCGACGAGAAGCGCCTTGCGAAGCAGGCTGAGAGCGAACTCGCCAAAGCAGTCGAGTGGCAGCGCCGCGCGATGATGGCAGTGAGAGCTGGAAACGACGCGCTCGCCAAGGAGGCTCTGCAGCGGAAGAACGAGCACGATGGGCTCGGCGCGTCTTACAAAGACCAATGGGCGAAGCAAAAGGCGTCGGTCGACAAGATCAAGATGGCGCTTCGCGTTCTCAACAACAAGATCGAAGAGGCAAAACGGAAAAAGCAGGTCCTCATCGCGCGCAAGCGTCGTGCCGAAGCCCAGAAGAAGATCCAGGAGACGATGTCGGGCCTCACCGAGGCATCGGCCTTCGAGACCTTCGATCGCATGGAGAGCAAGATCGATCAAATCGAGGCCGAGGCGGAGGCTGCGACCGAGCTTGCCGAGGAATATTCGGGAGACGTGTTGGCGCACAAATTTGGTCAACTCGAGGCGACGGCTGGGGCGGACGAAGACCTGCTCGCGCTCAAGCGTGAGATGGGAATGGCGCCACCGGCGGAAGCGGAGCCGGTGCGCGTCGAGGTTGCGGTGCAGCCCGAGGTTGAACTGTCAAACCAAGAGCAAGACGAACTTGCTGCTGCGCTCGCTGAACTCGAGGAGCAGGAGCAAGCTGAACAGGCGCGGATGAAGCGTTGAGTAGGCCGTCGACGAGGAGGTGCCTACTTGGGCTCCTCGTCGTATGGCTCGGCCTTGTCGCCACGAGCGAACGAGCCCAAGCCGCAGGGCTGCGCGTCCCGTTTGCCGATTATTCCATCCGCATCGACGGATCCGTTCGCGAGCACCGCGGAGTCTGGCGCAAGCTCGAGTCGTTCAGTGGATCGAGTGGGGGAACGACGGCGGAGATCTTGCTGGTGCACGATGATGTCGGGCTGTATGTCGCGGCTCGTGTTCAAGATGACGTCCTCGTCGCGGGCCGAGACCACGTGGAGCTGCTCCTCGGGATCCCGGGTGGGACACTGCACTCTCTCCTCTTGTATCCAGGGCAGCCCGGCAAGACCCCCGCCAGAGTGAAGACGCGGGGCGGTCGAGTGGTCTCCGCTGCACGGATCGTCGAGGCACCCACGACCGGTGGCTACGACCTCGAGGCGTTCATTCCGTGGCGCGTCTTACCAAAGAGCCGCACCACGCGGATTGGCTTTCGTGGAGCCGTGTTTCTGCATGACGTCGATCGACGGGGTGCAAGACCCACGATTTTGGGCATGTCGAAATCGCGCCTCTACGCTGCCTTGCCCCCTTTGTCGACGGAGCCCGAGCTGGCCTTGGGTAGTGGCTTGTTGATGGAGAAGGGGCTCACCGATCCTCCGCAACGCAATCTCTTGGCGAATGTTCATGGTGATGGGCAACGCGAACGTGTTCTCGTTTATGGTCGACATCTCGTCGTTCTTGGTCCTCGCTATCGAAAGGGCAGGCAGTACTTTTTTCGTGACCTGGGAAGCGACGCGTCTGCCGGCGAGTTAACTCGCTTCGAGCTACGTGACGTGACGGGCGATGGTCGAGCAGACATCCTGCTCGAGCGGCTGTTTTCGGCGGCGAACGGTCGTCTTCGCCTGCTGGAAATTTTCAGCTACCATCACAAATCCGAGACCCCTTCGCGCGTGTTTGCGCAGGTGACGGGCTGGCGCGGCCCTTCTGGCGCGGAGGCCCGCTCGCAATTTGTGCTGCGCCGGCGCGGACGGTCGACCGAGATGGTGGTCATGGCGGCGTCGCGTGGTTCCGAGCGGCCACCGGAAGTCGACGAAGCCGAGGCGCTCATCGTTGCGGGGCGAGGCGTCGCGTCTCGGCGTTATCGTTTTGATGGTGTGCAGTTTGGGCGGGTCGGAGAAAAGCGTCGCGCTAGCCATCCTCCGCGTGCCCCCCGAGTTCCCAAAGCGCCAGCTCCTGCCAATGGGATCCGGGGCAATGGGCTCAGGGGCATTGGCTCGGGCGGCAAGCGGTCGAGACAAGCTACTGTCTTGACCCATCAAGGAGTCAAGCCGACGAGCAAGATCAGCGCATACGCGCTCTACAAGAAGCGTGCGCGCGTCGTAGGGCGGCCGCGTTTCGACCGGCGCGGTGACCTGTCGGGAGATCGGCGAGCGGAGCGGGTCGTCGTGCACGGGCTCGATCTCGTGGTATTTGGGCCCGGGTTTCGAGGTGGCCGTGGTTTTGCGGCCATGACCTTGCCCGGCTTTGCGGCGGCCAACGACGTTCGGAAGATGAGACTTCGTGCGGCTCCGCGCGGGTCCAAGAAAATCGTCGAGGTGCGAGGGCTTATCCGTAGCGCGTTGCCAGACGATCTCGGTCCAGGGGAGATGGAACGCGAGGTCATCATGCTGTTCGCCGTTCGCGGCGGGCACTTCGAGCGCGTCTTCGCGGCTGAAATCGGTCGCCGGGTGGGTCGCCGTTGGGTGCGCGCCGAGATTCGCTTTAGCCGCGATGGCATTGTTCTCAAGCCCGGCCGTGCGCGCGGCTATGACGCGCAGAGCTACCCTTGGCGTCAGCGCACCGAATCGGCGGATGGATTTGAGCCCTTGCTCCTACCTTGGGGTGGCATGAAGCAGGTGAGCTTGCGTTTCGATGGCCGGCAGTTTCGCCGCATCGAATGAGCTTAGGGTTCAGCCGGTCCGCGTGATGACGTGGTAACCGAAGCCGGTCTCCACGACGCCACTGACCGCGCCGACATCCATGCCGAACGCCGAGTCTTCGAAGGCACCCACCATTTGGCCTCGTCCGAAAGCGCCGAGGTCTCCGCCCTTCTTGGACGACGGGCAATCGGAGTGCTCCTCTGCGAGCTTGGCGAAGTCGCCGCCTTCATCGATCTGCGTCTTGAGCTGTCCGATGAGGGTGGCGGCTTCGTCCTTGCTGCGGCTCGCTGTGCTGCGATCCGAGCCTTGGTACATCAAGAGAATGTGCGATGCGCGAACGGTGTCACTCATGATCGATGCTCTCTTTCTCAGTCTTCGTCGACAGGAAGGATTTGTACACGGCGTGAGGCTCCGCGGCCTTCACTCTTCGTGACGACGCCAGGGAATTTCGCGAGCGCGAGGTGGACGATTCGCCGATCCTGAGCGCTCATTGGCTCGAAGGTGATCACTTTGTGTTCGCTCACGGCTTGCTTGCCGAGCTTCTTCGCCATCTGTGACAACGCTCCTTCACGACGCTGGCGGTAGCCATCGGCGTCGATCAAGACGTGCCGGCGGTCCAAAGGAGGCCGGTTGACGACGCGATTGGTGAGGAATTGAAGCGCACTGAGGGTCTGCCCTTTGCGCCCGATGATGCGGTTGGAGTCTTCGCCGCTGATCTCGATGCGGACGTCACTGTCTGGCTCGTTGGGGCCGTTCTCCATCAAATCGACGGTGCAGTCCATTCCCATCTTGCCGAGCACGTCGACCACGAAGTCGAGTGCATCGTCGGCGCGACCGTCCTCGGTGAAGTCCTCGTCCTGCTCTTTGTCCGCACTCGTTGTGGCGGCTTCCGGGATCTCGCTGTGCCCGCCCTCTTCTTCCGCTGAGGTGGCGGCAGCTGCGCCGTCGGCCGGATTATCGGCGAAATCGGCCATGTTGGGTTCCATTTCCGATGCGCCATCGTTTGCGGTGGCCGCTATGACGGCGTCACCGGTCTCGGTGTCACCGGTCTCCGCGTTCGGTTCGAGTGTAGTTTCGATATGATTAGACACGGGCTTTTCCCTTTCCGAAAGTACCCGATGAATCCTTGGCGCCATCGCCAGTTGTTCCATCGGAGTCGTTTTGCTTGTTGCTGTCGCCGCTGTCTTGCGACTGATAATATTTTTCGACGCCCAGCTGCTGCGCGATGCCGAGCCAGGTGTTGGTGAGGAAGTAGATACCCAGACCCGCCGGCAAGAAGAGCATCATGACCGTGAACATCGCGGGCATCATGTACTTCATCATCTTCTGTTGCATGGCGTCGCCTTGCATGGGCATGATGTGCTGCTGGAGCAAGCTCGAGACACCGAGAAGTGCCGGGATGATGAAGTAGAGGCCCGGAGCGGACAGGTCGGGAATGAAGAAGCCAAAGGGCTCATGGTACAGCTCGACGGCGGTTTGCAGTGCCGTATAGAGGGCGAACCACACAGGCATTTGCAAGAGCACCGGGAGGCACCCCAACATCGGATTGGTGACCTTGTTTTCGCGCCACAACTCTTGCATCGCGAGTGCACGCTGTTGGGAGTCGTCCTTGTACTTCTTGTTCAGCTCGTCCATCTCGGGCTTGAGCTTGCGCATACCCATGGTGCTCTTGATCTGCGTGATGCTGAGCGGGAAGAGCAACAGCTTGACCGTGATCGTGAGCAGGCAAATGGCCCAGCCCCAGGCCTTGGTGAAGCCGAATAGGAAGTACAGGTAGCGGATGAGAAGTTTGCCAATGGCTCCGAAGACGCCCAAATCGAGCAATTCTCCGGCTTCGAGCTTGGGGTCTCCCTCGCCGAAGCCTGCGAGCACGCTGCGCTCCTTGGGGCCGATGAAGACCTTTAACTCGTAGTTCGCTTGTGCGCCCGTCTTGAGGGAGTGCGACGGATAAGCGAGACGCGCGCGGTAGACGTGACCGTTGTTGGGATCGTTGGTGCGGTCTGGAAACTTCGCGGCGTTCCACCACTGCTCGATCTGCACCTCACCAGCCGGCGCGCTCGGGCCCTTGACGTGAAAGATCGCCTTCGAAAAATAGGAACTGTTCACCGCGGCCCAGACGGCTTGTTGCGGTACGCGCCTCCACTTCTCGCTGGTGAAGTCTGGCTCTGAGAACTCGCTGGGAGCAAAATCGCTGCTGTCGAATCGTTCGGTGTCCGTTTGCGTGCGGACTTCGGCCTGCGTGAAGAACTCCGCCACGCGTCCCATCGAGCCGGCAACCTCTTCCTCGGTGCGCCAGTCCGTCTGCTCGATGGCGAGCCGGTGGCTGAGCTCGTTCTCCGACTTGTTCTTGACCGTCAGCGCGACGCTAAGCTCAAAGGGTCGCTTGCTCGCCCGGATGGTCTTGATAAGCTCGGTATGGTCGTCGCTGTAACTGAAGGTACAGCTTTTCTTGTCGCGTGCTGCGAGCTTCCAATCGAGGTCGTCGTAGCCGACTTGCTGCTTGGTCTGACCCGGTACGCGCAAGTTCGTGCGCAGTGGCATGCGCGATTGTTTCGTCGTCGTGACCAGATCGATCGGCTGTGGCTTGCCTTCCTTGTCGATCAGGTACTTCTCCCCCTCCATCCATGCATGCTTGAGGACGCCGCCCTTGCTGCTGAACACGGCACGAAATCGATTGCCCGTGAGCTTGCAAAGCTCCTCTGCGCTGCGCTTCTCAGCCGGTGGTGCCGAGTCGTCCGGGGCACCGAGTGGTTGCGTGCTGCTCTTCTCGCCGGTGTCGCCGCGAAGGACGGGCAAACCGTACTGGAAGAAGAGAAATGCCGCGAGGGCGAGGAGGATCCATCGCATGCGTTCCATGAGATATTGTTTCGGTAGTTGGGGCTCACTCGGTCAGACCGAGCGAGGTTATTTGGGGCCATTGAGAGAAGAGAGAGGGGGCCCACCGCGGTCGTCCGTGGAGTGGACGGTTTCCGCATCGCGCTCGAATGATGAACGCGAGTTATTTTTGGCTGGCGGAGGATCGTATCCGCCTTCGTGAAGGGGGTGACACTTACTCAGACGCTTGACCGAAAGCAAGCCTCCTCGCCATGCGCCATGGATTCGAAGGCAGGCGATAGCGTAGGCCGAGCATGAGGGCTCGAAGCGGCAGACCGGACCGAAGACCGCGAAGATCAATCGCGAGAGGGTCAGCTGGTAGAGCCGCAACAGCCAGATGAGAGGCTTCGCGAACATCGTCTGTTTACGGTGCATTCTTTGCGTCGTCTGTGCAAGTGCGCGCCTTGGAAAACACGGCCTGGGCTTTGTGCACGAGACGCGGAAGGACCCCGTCTATCTCGGCGGCGATGCTTGGAGCGTCGAGGTCGGCTGCGCCCTGCTTCAAGATGACGACCACGTCTGCTCCGCGCGCCGTCATCGAGTCATGTGAATGAAACCATTGACGAAGTTTTCGTTTTCCGCGATTGCGAGTGACCGCGTTGCCCACCCGTTTCGAGGCGACGATCCCGAGTCGCGGTAGGTCGTCACTCTCCCGAAAGTACACGATCACCACGAAATGACGCGTGCGGGCCGTGACGCCACAGCCTTGGGCAAGCAGGTATTCCGACCGCTTGCGAATGCGTCGATCACGAGAGAAACGCGCCACGGGCGGCCTCGTTGGTGGCGACAATGACCCGGAAAGCTTCGAAAGAAGAAGCTATCTAGGTCAAATCCTTACTTTTTCCAGACGCCAGGCGCGAGGCGTGCGCGGCCTTTGCGACGGCGAGCCGAGATGATCTTGCGGCCAGCTTTGGTCGCCATGCGCGCGCGGAAGCCGTGCGTGCGGAGCCGGCTGAGATTGTGGGGCTGAAAAGTACGCTTCATGACAGGGCTTCTCCAAAGAAGGGCGCGGACAAAACCACGACAACGGGGGGCTTGTCAATGGAAATGCCTTTCCCGATCGTGCAGCATGTCGCCATGGTCTTGTCGAGTCGTCCTGTCGTGCTTGCCGTTGCCCTGGCGTTTGCCTCGCTGCTCGCTGGATGTTCGAAGCACTCGGTGGCTCTCACCCGCCAGAAGTGCGACTGCGAAATGCTGACCGACATGGACCAGATCGCTACGCTACGGATCGAAGTGTGCGCGGCGGACGGCACGTTGGATGATGAGGCGACCGCTTGCGCGCAGACAGGGGCGCCTGCCAACGTGCAGGGTTGTCGTTGCGAAGCACAAGGGGATTCGCCCTGTGCGGCGCGCAGCTGCAAAGTCTACGCTCGGCCCTGACCCTGCTATGATGAGCGGACCATGATCCGTAATGTTCGATGGTTGCGTTCCTCGTTGACGCTCATCTTGATTTTGGGCCTAAGCTCGAGCGCTTGTTCTGGATTGAGTCCCGGGGACTACGTGGTCTACCGGCTGTCGGTTAGCACTCTGAGCTACACTGCGGGCTGTTTCGAAGACGGGGAGATCCCGATCGATCTCAAGAGCGACGTCAGCGATGTCGGCGTGCCGGCGACCGTCGTGCTCCACGCCGGGCCCGACGAGACCTTCTATCTCGATATGGGATCTGTCACCTACAAGGGAACCGCGACGGGTAAGGGTTTTCGTTTTACCGGTGAGTCCGTCGACGTGAATCTCGAGACGGGCGGACCCATGATGATGGACGCCAAGAAGGAAGAAGTTCGGACCACGACGACGATCGAGTTTGAAGTGGACGGAGCGAGCGTGCAGGGCACGATTGCGGAACAAATCGAGTATCGCTGTACCGGAGATGCCTGCCCGGAGATCAGCCAGCGCACCTGCAAGCGAAATGGCAGTTTCGTTGGAAGTGAGGTCGAGGATGTTGAGCTCGAGCACACGATCTGAGCCAATCAAACGCCTGTTTCATCCACTCGCTATTGGCTCCGTGGCCATCTTCTTGGGAGCTTGCGGAGGAATCGAAGCGGGAGACTATTGGGTGTATCGCGTGGGGGAAACGGCCGCGGCTGTGACGGACGGTTGCTATTATCCCGAGACGTCCCCACCCCAAAACGTCGTGAGTGACAGCACGACGGTTCTCAACTCGCTCACGGTTGTGGTCTATCACACCGGTGACAGCTCCCGCGTGTTCGACAACGGCCTCGTCTCATTGAGGGGCAAGGAAACAGATGGAAAATTTTCCTTCACCGGCCGCAGCGATGACGCGACATTCTTGGGCGATGACGGCGAAGTAGCCGTCCTGACGGCGACCACCATGCATACCATCGACATGACGATCGATGGCCGGACCGTCACGGGCTCGACCTCCGAGTTGGTGACGACCAAGTGTGAGTTTCTCACCCCGACACCGGCGGGCGAGTTTTGCCCGAATCCGCCGGTACCGGACTGCCAGCGTGACACGCAGTGGTTTGGCGTGCAGCTCGACGATGTGCGCCTGAGCGAACACCTCGAGGAGCCGAAAGCGGGTTAGGGCGACGAGGAGCGCGGCAGGAAAAGCGCGAAGTCACCCACGCGCTTGACCTTGTGGTACCGCGTGTCGATGAGCTCCTTCAGTTCGGGTTGTTTGCTGAGCGAATCGAAGGAGTCGATCGCGTCGCCCGTCACCATGGGAAACACGTCGTGGTAGGCAATGACGATGGCGGCCGGTGGCTTGGCCCGTAGATCGCGCATCAAGATCTTGCCGGTTGGTTTGGCGCTCCATGCGGAACGCTGGGGCGCGTTGTAGATGTAGCGACTCGAGAACGGGCGGTCCGACAAGTCGTACACCACGGGCTCGAAACCCCAGATGTAGACGGGCCGGTTCGCTGCGACCTGAGACGCGATTTCGGTGGCCAGAGCGCGGTTGTGTGTCGCGTTGACGTCAGCCACGCTCGCCAGTTCGTCTTGGGCCAGCTGCGCGGCATCGTGTTGACCTCGCAAACGGAGGTAGGCGATGTGGCAGCGTGTGGCCGTCCGCGCCCAAAAGGAGTCAGACAAGTCCTTGGTCGCCGTGCGCAGACTGGTGACAAGCAGGGCGAAGACCAGGAGAGCCCCCAGATGCACACGACCTCGTTCAGCCGCGAGATCCGCGTAATGACACCAAGCGAGAGCCGCGAGCATGGAGGTGAGCGGCCAGCTGGCTGCGTAATGGTAGGGAAAGAACTTTCCCTGCAGTGCGACGCCGAGCAGTTGCATGGCGATGACGGCGCAGATGAGGGAGACCCCGGGTCGGGCGTAACAGTGACGCCAGCTTGCCAGACCGAGGAGCAGGCCGACGGTGATCAGGCTGCAAAAGTTCAGCAACCACTGAGAAAACGCGTGACAAAGCAGCCCCAACAGTGTGTTGTCTTTCCACGCGAGGGCTGTGTAGTGGGGCGTGTAGATGGCGAAGATCTCGTACAGATCGGCCAGGGCGCCTCGGGCATAGAACCAGCTCAGACAGATGGCGAAGGGCAAAACGCCGCCGAGGAGGACCCACAGTAGCGGAGGCGCGGCGGCACCGAATCGAGGCCGCGCTCCAGCGAGGGGGCGTGCGCGCCGCCAAGCGATGAAGCCCGCAATCACAGCGCCAGCGCCGGACAGCGGTGGCTTGAGCAGCCCTGCGACACCAAAGACGATGCCGATGAGCAGCAGGTTGCGGCGCCGCAGCTGATCGTGACGCACGGCGAGCCAAATTCCGGCGACCGTGAGCATGCCGCCAAAGGTCTCGGGCTGCGCGGTGTGCCAAAACTCCAGCTGGGCGTGAACCAAGGCGGTGAGCGCGCCGGCGACCAACCCGACACGCGGCTTCTGCCACAATCGGTCGGCGATGGCCCGCATGCCGATGATCGTCGCGACCAGGCCACCGACCTCGAGCAGGCGGATCCCCCACCATGCCCGTCCAAAGATGGCCCGCGAGATCCCGTAGATCAGATAGATTCCTGGTGGCTTGAAGTCGAAGACATCGCGGTAGGGCATGTCCCCTTCGAGCACGGAGCGGGCGACAAGTGCGTATATCCCTTGGTCGCGCCCATAACCGAAGCTCAGAATCTGAACACAAAAGAAGGCGATCGAGGCGATCAGGCAGAAGTGGACGACCCGGTCTCGGCGTCCACGGTGTGGCATTTCCTTGCTCGGCTCGTCGGACGTCATGGGTTTTGCGATCATGGATTGCGATGCGTACGCAAAGGGTACTATCCTGTCGCGGTAGTGGCATCGAAGAAGCGATCACGGAAGCAACGAAAGCAAACCCGCGCCAAGGCGCAGCGCCGTCCCGACCAGGGCCACGGTCCTCCATCTGGTGCGGGCGATTCGTCACCTGGCGACGAGCCCTCTCCGTCTTCTGAGTCCGGAGAAAGCCCGAGAAACCGAGCGGACCGCTTGCGTAAGCAGCGTTCGCAGGACGGAAAGTCCAAGGGTCGAGTGAGCGCAATCGTCGATGACGATTACGAAGACGCGGCCGCCGACTCTCCATCCGGGCCCTCTTCGATCAAGGTTGGGGGCAGTGTGCCGCCGTGGCGGCGCAAACGAAAGAAGCGCGGCAAAGCGGGTGGCAACGCGGTGTTGCTGTTCGCGGTCTTGGCGTTGGCCGCCATTGTCGTGGTGTGGATACAGACACGCCCCCAGGACCAACCCGCCGCCAAACCGGAGCCCACCACCAAACCAAGAAAGGCGCAAAAGACGCCGGCTGCAAAGCGCCCCTTTCTGCCTCGACCGGCTAAGCCAGCTCCCCCCGCGCCGTCTGCTGCGCCGGCCACGTCGGCGCCTCCGGCGGCCAGCGCCGCCGCGCCTCCGGCCAGCGCCGCGACCTCCTCGTCACGGGTGAAGCTCGAGGCTCCGCCACCACCCGTGGCCACGCCGACGGCCATCCCCGTTCCCACGCTCCCCAAGAGCCCCGCTCCCGAAGCGCCGAAGGCGCCCAAGACCGAGGCTCCCAGGGCTCCTACCGCGCCGACGGTGACGGCGCCCAAGGTCGAGCCGCCGGCCGCCCCCGTGGCGCCTGCCGTGACTCCGCCAACCGCTCCCGCCGCCCCGGCCCCGAAGCCTGTCTCTGTGCCGAAGCCGAGCGAAGACGCGTACGATTGAACATGCAAGTCGTGAGCGACCCGCGCGTCTACCAGCAGGCTTGTGCCAGCGCGCGTGAGAAAGGCGGCGGTGTGGCGCTCGTGCCGACGATGGGCGCGCTGCACGACGGGCACATGGCGCTCGTGGCCGCGGCGCGTGCGCGAGCCGATTTCGTCTGCGTGTCGATTTTCGTCAACCCCTCCCAGTTCGGGCCCCATGAGGATCTCGCCCGTTACCCGCGCGCCATGGAGGCGGATGGCGCGCGCTGCGAGGCGGCCGGGGTGGCTCTCGTCTTCTCGCCGACGCGTGAGGACATGTACCCGGAGGGGGGGGAAACGCGCCTCGTCGTCGGCGAGACCGCTGCGGCGCTCTGCGGTGCGTCTCGCCCCGGTCACTTCGACGGCGTGGCGACGATCGTGAGCAAGCTCTTGGTGCTCACGGGGTCCTGCGTGGCGGTGTTTGGGCGCAAGGACTACCAACAGTGGCGCGTCATCAACCGGCTCGTGGCCGACTTGTTCCTACCCGTGCAGCTGGTGGGCGTGCCAACCGTACGGGAGGCAGACGGTTTGGCGCTGTCGTCGCGAAACCGCTATTTGAGCAGCGAGGCCCGCAGCCGCGCTCTGTCACTCTCCCGTGCCTTGTCGCAGGCCGTGCGGCGTTTTGACGACGGTGAACGCCGCGCAGGGATCTTGCGGCAAGAGGCTGAGGCGATGGTTGCGCGCGAAATGGACGAGCTGGATTATGTCGCCCTGTGCGATACCGATACGGTTCAACCGATCCTCGACGATGCCATTGTCCCTTCGCGCGTGCTGCTTGCGGTGGCGGCACGCATTGGCGGGACACGACTGATTGACAACGTGGTCCTAGGCGAGGATGGTGCGCCTAGCCAACAGGAGCAAGACTCAGCGATGGCGAGCGAGCAATGAGCGGACGAGTGAGCGACGGTCACTTCATCGTATTCGAAGGGATCGACGGCGCGGGGACGACCACTCAGATCGAGCGGTACGCGGCCTATCTACGAGCCAAGCGTCGCAACGTCTATGTGACGCGGCAGCCAAGCGATGGCCCGATCGGATCGCTCTTGCGGCAGGGCCTACAGGGTCGCATCGAACTGGGTCGCGAACGCCAAGCGCACACCATGGCTCTGCTGTTTGCTGCCGACCGCCTCGATCACCTCGCGGTGCAGATCGAGAAAAACTTCCGTGACGGTGCTGTCGTCTTGTGCGACCGCTACGACCTCTCGAGCTTGGTGTATCAGTCGGCTACGGCGGTCGGAAGCCAAGACGATTCGGTGGCGTGGATCCGTGAATTAAACCGTCACGCACGCCGTCCCGACGCGACCGTTGTCGTGGACGTTTCGCCTGACGTTGCCGCCGGGCGTCGGCGGACGAGGGGCCAAGCGATCGAGCTGTACGAAGTCGACGAGCTTCAGCGCCAGCTAGCGGCTCTCTATGCAGAAGCGGAAGATCTCGTGCCGGGTGATTGCGTGATCCATATCGACGGAGATCGGTCGGTCGACGAGGTCGCTCAGCGCATTTCTGACGCGCTCGCCTCGATCGTCGAAGCGTGAGCAAGGCGGGCGGCCGCTCGGTGTCAGAGAGAGCACACGACGTTGGCAATCACCACGTCGTCGATGTTGAATCCAGACACGGTGTACGAGCCTGCCTTGAGGATCTTGTATCCGAAGCGGAGTCGCATCTGCGCGCTCTTGTAGGCTGCGAGATCGTGAGCGTGCGATGACCAGCTGCTGTCTTGCACGCCCGGCGAGTTGCCTGATGCCCAGAGCGTGATCCAGGTCGTGCCGTCGTAGACCTCGACGCTATTTTGCATGTAGGGGAGGTGGTCGCTGTTCAACCAGCGGCGGTAACCGGCCCAGAGCGATCCTTGGATTTGACTGGTGTCGTACAGGGGACTCGTCAGGTAGTAATAGCCGTGCACGCTCGTGGAGATGTTGCCTCCGATAGCGGCACCTGCGACGCCGTCATCCATTGTCGTGCTGAAGTCTGAATCGGGGTCTGGACCACCGTAATTGTGCGCGCTCGAGCTTGTCGCGGCGCTGATCTGCCACTCCGTGCCCAGCTGCCAACCCGCGATATTGTCGGAAAAATCCTCGGAGTAGTGGATCGTCTGCGGCACCTGCATTCCACCTCCGCACACGCCCGAGGTGCAGGTTTCGCCCGAGGTGCAGGGGTCGCCGTCCTCGCAATTGCCCCCCTCGTTCGCCGGCGCGCCGTTGCAGTTGCCCATGGCGTCGCATAGCCCAGCGTTGCAGTCGTCGGTGGCTTCGAGGCACGAGCCTCCGGGCGGGATGGGGTCCTGGAAACAATTGCCGCTGCTCGTATCACATGTGCCGTTGAAACAACCTTGTGTGAGCTGGTCGCAATTCTTCGGCGTGCCGCCGATGCAGTTGCCGCTCGAGCAGGTCTTGCCCTCGGTGCAAAGGTCGTTGGTGTCGACGCACGCTTTGCTCTCGTTGCCAGGGGTCGGGTCGCACAAGCCGGTCGCGGGGTTACAGATCGCGATGTGGCATTCGTTCGGGAGGGGTGAGAAGAAGCAGTCCTTCTCTTGGCCGATGCAGACGCCGCTCTGGCAGGTCGCGTTGATGTGACAAAGATTGGTCGATACGCAGCTCGATCCGTTGGCCGCGGGCATGATGCTGCACATCGACTGCAATTCATTGCACACGATGTCGTTGCACGGTGGGCTGCTCATGCCACAGTCATTGGGGGCGCCGCCCGAGCATTCTCCGGCTTGGCAGGTTTCGCCAATCGTGCAGAACAAACCGTCGTCGCAAATTTCGCCATCGGACGCGGGGGCAACTTGACAGGTCTTGCTGGCGGGATCGCAGACGGCTTGGTTGCATGCTTCTGTCGCGATCGTGCTGCAGTCGATGCCGCAGGGCCAGGCCTTGGTGCCGCCCGCTCCGCCGACCCCACCGCTTCCGTTTAGGCTGGCGGTGCTCGCGCCCCCTGCGCCAGTGCTTTCGTCGTCCTCTGCTGCAGGATCGGCGCCCGAGCCCGTCGCGCAGCCGACGAAGCTGCCGCAAACGAGAGCCAGCGCCAAGCCGACTCGACCAAAGGGGTATCCTCGTTCAGCCATGGCGGTCACTTGCGAGCCTCGTTGGCTTGCCCTCTTTGCCGCCCAATCAGGAACAGATGGCGTTCGCGATGATGACGTCGTCGACATTCCATGAACCGACAGAGAATACGCCACTTGAGCCGATCAGGAAGCCGAAACGAACCTTGAAGTTCGCATTCTTGTATTGCGTGACATCGTAGGATGTCGGCATCCAAGCGCTATCCTGAATCCCCGGGGCGATCGAGGTCTCCCAAACCTTCACCCAAACGCTCCCGTCATAGACTTCGATGACGTTCTGCATGTATCGGGTGTAGTCGCTGTTCAGCCATCGATGAAAACCAAGCCAAACGTCGCCCGAGGCGCTCGTGAGGTCGATCGTCGGACTCGTCAAGTATTCGTAACCGTGGAGAGTTTTTGCTGCGCAGCCTCCGAGCACGACCGCGGCGATGCCGTTGTCTCCAGTCGGCGTGTTGTCGGCTGCTGGATCTTCGTATCCGTAGCTCTTGCAGACGGACGCTTGAGCCATGCCGATCCCCCACTCGCCATCGAGGGTCCAGCCGGCGCTGTTGTCGGAGAAGTCGTCTTGAAAGTAGATGACCTGAAGGCCTGACATGCCCCCACCACAGACGCCCTTGGTGCAAAATTCACCCGTCGTGCATTGGTTGCCGTCTTCGCAGGTGCCGTTTTCGTTGCTTGGCACGGCGGCACAGTTTCCGTTCATGTCGCAGATCCCGACGTTGCAGTCGTCAGCGGCAGAGGCGCACGATCCTCCTGGCGCAATGGGCTGCTGAATGCAGACGCCGCTGTTGGGATCGCACAGGCCGTCCTTGCACCCTTGCGTCAGCGCGGAACAATCCTTCAACGTGCCCCCGACGCAGGCCCCTCCTGCGCAGGTTTTTCCTTCGACGCACGCGTCATTCGGGTCTTTGCAGGGCGAGCCGTTGTTGCCGGGCGTCGGTTCGCACAGACCGGTGGCCGGGTTGCATTCCGAGGTAAAACACTCGTTCGGCTTCAGGGCGAAGAAGCAATCCTTGTTCGAGCCAATACACAGGCCATTTTTGCACTGCGTGTTGACCTGACAAAGGTTATCGGCTGCGCATGATGATCCGTCGAGCGCTGGTGCGGTGGTGCAGCTCTGCGTGAGCTCCTCGCAGATGACCGCTGTGCAAGGTGGCACTTCGATGCCGCAGTCGTTTGGTGCACCGGACGTGCACATGCCGCCTTGGCACGATTCGCCCACGGTACAGAAGGCGCCATCGTCGCATACCGTACCGTCGTCGACTGCATCGATCGTGCATTGTCCGGTTTGCTCGTTGCACACTCCTTGGTGGCATTGGTCCGTCTCGATGGTCGAGCAGTCGATGGCACAATTGCCCGTCGATGGGTTGCCGCCACTGCCGGGATCCATCCCGCCACTACCCGTCATGCCTCCGCTGCCGCTCGACGTGCTACTGTCGTCTTCGACGAATGTAGCGCTAGTCGCAGTGGCGCAACCGCTGCCGATGATTGCAGCGAGGCCCAGCATGGACCCGAGGGCGGTGAAGTGTTTCCAATTCATGTCAGTGGTTCCCAGAGTGACCGAGTGTCATCGGGTATCGAATAGCCCAGCAAGGTTGTAGGCCTATTGGATACCAAGCTTAATAAGTAGGGGCGTACGGAGAGGAGCTTTGGCGTTGAAGTTCGGCACGGTGGCCGCCGCTGAGAACCTCTCAATCTGTGTTTCTATACCACACGCGCTTACGTTGAGCACGTGGGCCGCCCAAACGAACTGCTCCTCCTCCTCCTCCATAGCGCTTCACAGTGTGCTACGATTCGGACGACGAGAGTCGTCGCACCATTTTCTTTCTTGCGATGACTGGACGAGGAGAGACGGATGATTTGGCATAAAAGAACTTTGCTTTCGATGGCTGCGGTGACCGGTGTGATGTTCGCAGCATGCTCTTCCCCAGAGACGAGCACCTTGGCGACCGACGATGACAGCTCTGGCGCGAGCATGGCGACAGGACCCGGTGGCGCCGGAACCGGGACTGGCATCAACGGGGCCGGTGGCAATGTGGTGACGATCGGTGCTGGCGGCACGGGCCAAGGCGGCATGGAGAACTGCAAAGAGACGAGCGCCGAAGCCAAGAAGAAGCACCTCGACATGTTCGTCGTGATGGACCGCTCTGGAAGTATGGGCGGCACGCGGTGGAACGGCACGGTCGCAGCTCTGACCAACTACTGGCAAAACGCCCAGGCAGGCGAGAGCGCTGCACTGACGTTTTTTCCGAAAAGCGGAGTAATAAGTCAAGATAGTTGTAACCCGTCGCACTACGATCCTCCTCATGTCGCCCTCGCCGAGTTGCCCGGGCATGGCCCGACGCTGATCAGCGCGATGACGAGTGAGAGCCCCGGTGGCGGTACGCCGACCTACGGTCCGCTTCATGCTACCTACAAGATGGCTGTCGATCTGCAAGATCAAGACAAGGATCACGTCGTCATCGTCGTGCTCGCGACCGATGGGCAGCCCAATGGCTGCAACTTGCCCAGCCCGATTACCATGCCTCCGGGTCCGTATCTTCCCAATCAGAACAGCACGACCACGCTCGCCGAGCTCGCTGGCAAGGCCTACAACTACAACGGTGTGATGACCTTCTGCATCGCGATTCAGGGTGCCACCGTGACGGCGCTCGATCAGATCGCGAAATCGGGGGGCACCGGCCAAGCTTTCGATGTCACCAACGATGTCACGCTCTTCACGCAGAAGATGCAGGAGATCCGTGCTCAGGCTCTCGGCTGCGAGTATGACATCCCGGAGCCCCAAGACGGCGAGGAAGAGTTTGACCCGACGAAGTTGAACATCAAGTACACGCCCGGCGGCATGGGCAGCGCGATCAACATCCCCAAGGCGGACAACCAAGGCGATTGTGGATCGGTGCACGGCTGGTACTACGACGACAACACCAACCCTTCGAAGATCTATCTCTGCCCCGCGACGTGCACCATGGTGCAGTCTGACGCGACCGCTCTGGTGGAGCTGACCTTCGGCTGTCCGACGGTCAACAACTAGCGCTTCGGCGGGATCGGAGCCCACGGGCTCGCTCGGTTCGCCCGTGATCCAATTGGATCATGGGCGATCCGCATTTTGTCCTTACAAATCAATGATTACCTACATTTAAGACAATGTAGGTGTTGGTACGCTTTGTGCTACTTTCGGGGTCGATCCCTTCGGCGGGTCGAGGAGGACAGATGAGGATCGTCAAGAGTGTGTGTTTGTTGCTCGTGTTGGCCATGGGTCTGAACGTAGCCGGTTGTGTCACTGAGCCTATCGAAGGCGAAGATGACTACGGGATCGAGGGAGATCTCGAGCCGGGCGAGCCTCTCGGAAAGGCCGACAGCGCCGGGATAAAGGGGCCAAGGGTCAACAACGACACGCGCGCCACGCAGGTCTGGGACGCTCGGAACAAGTGGGAAGAAACCGACACCGAAGCGGCTCGTGCTGCTGGCTTGGCGTGGCCTGCGGACAGCGGTCTGAACTGGGACGAAAAGTTCGCGGCGTGGATCCAGAGCATGGAGCGCCAAGCGGGCAACGATACCTACTACGAGACGTTCACCTTGACGACGCCGTGGGGAAAGACCCTCCCGGCCCCCAAGCTCGAGTGCGCCGAGCTGGCCATCTTCCTCCGGGTGACGTTTGCGGCCTGGTACAAGCTCCCCTTTTACATGGAGGCCCGCGACAGCAAGGGTACGCGCGTCTACTTTGGTCACTTTGGGGCTCGCACGAAGACCTCTCGTTACAAGAAAACGCCGCTGTATGGTCAGTGGTACAAAGATTACTCCAACTATTCGGCCGAGCAGCTGAGCCAGGCCTGGCCGCGGGATGAGAAGCTGCGCGGGCGTGGTCTGTACGGTGGCGGCGACGAGATGGACTTCATCGAGCCCGGCGCGCGCGCCGGTGCGTACTTCGACGAGATCCACCTCAACAAACGAGCGGGTCACTTCCTGCGCCTCATCTTGTCGTACTTTGGCTCGATGCACCTCGCCAGTTCGCGCAACACCTTCAATCTCAAGCCGAGCGCTCTCGATACCGGCGACATCTTGCTCGAGCGCTGGCAGCGCAATGGGATCGGCCACACCCTGGTCGTCAAACAAGTCACCCCGATCGAAAACGGCATGTACGACGCCCATCTCGTCAGCAGTTCAATGCCCCGTCGTCAGCCCAAGTGGGAGGATGGCTTTGCGTCCAAGCGCTATTTCACCGACCCGCGAACGGGCGGCGAAGGAGAGAGTTACGACGGCGAGCCTTATGCCAAACTCGGTGGTGGACTCAAGCGCTTCCGGGTCACGAAGAACATCGGCGGATATTGGACGAACACCTGGATGAATGCCGACGAAGCGGACTGGATTTCCGATACCGATTACGAAGCACTGGCCAAGCGGCCGAGCGAGTTTGACACCATTTTGGGCGAGATCTCGCCCGAGCAGCAGCGTGAATCACTGCTCGCGCTCATCGAAGATGCCCGCAACCACCTACGGCAGTATCCGGCCTCCTGTGCGGCTCGGACGAAGCGCGAAGATGCCTTTCGTGAACTTTATGAGGTGACGTCCGAGCACTTCGGAATGACCACTGCCCAGGCCGATGAAGCCTACCGCACGCTTGAAGACTACGTGTTCGCGGAGCTCGAATACACGCAGTCGAAGACGTGTTGCTGGAACAAGACGACCGGCGCCATGTACGAGATCATCATGGACTACAATTCGTCTTTGCTGGCCGACAGCTGCCAAGCGCCTGTGGTTTTCAAGTGTTCGGGTGGGGGTTACGAGACCTTTGCTCAATTCGCTGCGGAAACAGATCGCAGCCACTTGTGGAAGCCGTGGACCGAAGACGAGAGCTGTTCGCAGCGTGACGTCACGGACGACACCACGAAGGCGACCGATGCGACCCCATGGTGCCAGCTCGGCGCGGGGCAGTGAGCGGAACGCCGCGGGCGGCGATGTTGGGCTCCGTCAGCGGAACAGAGCCAGATCAAGGCAGCGAGCCCGCAGCGCCTCGTGGCGCGACGGGTAACCCGTAGAGGGTTGTGTCCTCGTATTGCGCGCGCGGCTCCTGTGTCGTGCCTGCGCGGTGAATCGTGGCATCCGTTTGCCGTCCACGGTCCAAAGCGACCACGAGCCGACAACCGGCACCGATGAGCGCGTAGGTCAGCGGTTCGTGGCTGTCGTGCGTCCCGTGAGCGATCAGGGTGAGCGCGTCCGCTCTCTTGCAAATCGCCGATCGTTGTCGCACGGCTCCCAGCTGCCGGGCCTCGGTGCGGAGCTTCCCGCCTAGGGAGAGAAGAACGACCTCACTCGCCCCGTCGCTGGGGGCCAGCTTCGTTGAGCTGAGCCCGATCGCGAGTTTGCCGGTGACAGGAAGCGTGAGCAGGATCCCGAGATCCGGTCGAAGAGGCAGCGAACGCACTCCGTCGAGGACGAGGCCGCGGCGGTTGCGTCCTCTTCGTGCGACGCCGAGGCTGAGGGCGATGGAAGCGTGGTCTCGCTCTTCTTCGGAGAGTTCGTTGTCGACGGTGCGTGCTGCCGTCTCGCGTGTCCCCGCGCGCAGGATCCACCTTAACCGGCCTGGCTTGATCGCGAACAGCTTGATGCGTGCGCCCTGTCCTTCCGTGGTCGCTGTGAAGATAGCCGGCAGCCAGCTCGGTTGGGGTTGGGTGCCACCGTCCACGGTCCATTCCAATCCTGGCGTTCCGACTGGTTTCACGCTTCGTGCGTAAAGAAAAAACGTCGTGTCTGCGTTGGGGGCGGGACTCGCTACTTCGCCGTGCAAGGTTCGAAACTCACCCCCCGGGCTACCTCGATCGATCGTCATGGCGAAAGCGCAGTCCGCTTTGACGAGAAGTTCGGCGAGTTGGCGCGCTGGCATTGCGGGGCTGCGGCTGTAGAGAAGAACGTCGCGTTTCGTTCGGCAGAGGCTGACGCGCGCTCTTGGCTTGTCCTGCGAAGCTGACGTGAACGCTTGGCCATCGCGTACGAGTGTTTCGTGTCCTTGAAACACGGTGCGCCATCGCTTCTCGAGCGCCTGGTCGCCCGGCGCGCCTCGCCAGGTGCCGAGGAAGATGTTGGCGTGTTCGTCGAGGGCGACGCTCGGTCGTCCGCGCTCGAGAGGAATGAGAACGCGGCGATTGACGACGAGCCCGGCCCTAGGATCGAGCCGGGTTGGACCGCCTCCAAACCGCGCGAGCAAACGCGAAGGGGTCGGCTGAAGGCGCCCGCTGCCGCCCGGACCGGTTTGGGCCTGAGGTCGGCTGTAGCCCGCTGCGATCCCGAGCCCCACGCGGCGGGTGTCGATGGTGATGAGCTTCAACTCGGGTGCACTCTCCACCGATCGGGAGCGGATCGGCGGCGGCTCGTCGTTGGTTCCAAGAGGAAGCGAGAGGGTGGGCGCCGTGCCGCGTGATGGTTGTAGCGCATGGCAGAGGCGCCCTGCGATGTGGCACCAGCTCGTGTCGATGGGCACCATGAACGCTTGCGATCCATGTTTGTCGGGGCCTTCCGTTGTCACGGTGAGCGTGTCGAGCCGCCACAACGCTGCTTGGCTCGGTGTGCCCAGGGCCATCGCGAGCCCCTCGGGCCGAAGTTCGATGGCTACCTGCTTCGGGGGATGCTGGAAAGCCACGACGCGCCGTCGCAAGGGGTTGGGTGACCCGTCATCGAGCCAGGCACGCAGCCGTAGGCCGAGTCCCCGCGTCCAGGATGTCTTGGGCGGCGCCTCGGCGAGCTGCAGAACCGACACGCCTCTGACGGAGCCGGCGTGGTCGCTCACAAAGGCGATCTGATTTCCACCGGTCACGAGCTGTTGTTCATCGCTCGCGCTGGTCTTGGTTAAATTGTACGTCGCCACGACGTTCAACGGCCGTCCGTTCCGACTCACGCGCACCGCAGCGCGGAACACGTCACGGTTGGTGTCGCCGTCGCGTCGTCCGAGAAAGACGACACGCCGCCCGAAGAGGAGATCGCTGGTGGTGCCGCCGCTTGGCTCCCAATAGAAAGCCGTCGGATCGACCTGGCCGCCGATGCTGGCTCCGAGAATTTGTGCCACGCCTCGGGTGGACGGTTCGGGCAGGCTCGGCCCGAGCACTTGTGCGGCGGCCGCTGCGGCAGCGACCCACAGCACGGTGCGGCGCCGGCTCGCTAGATACGATCTCAGTTGTGCGCTCACCAGATGACGGAGCCTCAGACACGCTGCCCTTGTCGTCAAGGCTATCGCCTGGCATGTGTGATCCTACGCGTATGCAGTTGGTCGAGGCCAGGAACCTCCCGAATCATGTTGGGATCATCATGGACGGCAATGGCCGTTGGGCCGAG
>JAPYTK010000066.1 GCA_029941785.1 Polyangiaceae bacterium
GCGCCGGCCCCCACCGAACCCGACTGCGAGCTACCTTCGGCGCAGCTCGCGACGAGAATCAGCAGACAAGTCTGTGCGAGCAAACTTCGTGAACCTAAGCCAATCATCTTTGCCTCCGGAGCCCACCAGCAACCTAGTTGACGAACATGCCGATGACCAGAAATGTCGCATCGTGCACCGCACTTTCCAATTGGGTCCTGTCCCTCCCAAGAGTGGTTGCGGCCGCTGCGCGATCGATGGGGTGCGAAGTTGGTGTTTCGACGATTTGCCACAAGAGCTCGGTCGATACCGGCGCGCGACGGTGCGTCACACATTCCCGATGACTTTGCAGTGTTCGTACCCACTCGATGTGCGAGCGGTCTTCTCGTCGTGACAACCCGTCAGCTTCCACTGCCGCGTATTGTTGGCATTCTCGGCGTGCGAGGTCGAGTCGTGCGGCAATGCTCCGCATCAACGGCCCAGATATCGATTGTGCACCGACGGTGATGACGTAGTTCTCCCCTGAGCGAAGCTGCAGATCGAGGCACAGGATCTCCTGACGACCCCAGCGGCGCACCGTTTCGCTGAACTTCAGCACCTCGTAATGAGAGATGAAATGCTCACGCCCGCGCGCCGGCGATCCCCGCCCGCGCGCGCTGATGATCCGATTCGGCTGGACGCTTAGAAGTCGCAAGCACCGGTCGGCTCGACGCCGCCAAAGAACTTCGGCTTGAAACAGGGCGTGCACAAGAAGCCCTGGTCGCAGTCGCCTTGGCTGACCGGCGCCTCGTCGAGCTGCGGAAGGCAATCCGGAAGACAGCGCCCTTCCTGGTACTGCGGCGGCAAGGTGAGCTTCGCCAGGAACCCAATCTTGGAGCACGGCTTCGGCTTGAAGTTCAGATCTTCGACGAAGACCTTCGGCGCGCAGATAAACCCTTCCCCTGCTTCTTCGGCGCACTCGTACTCGCCGAGACTCTCGAGTTTGTCGCCGGGAACCGCTTCGGTAGGGACACATTTTCCGAGTCCACCACAGCACTCGGGCAGCAAGACCGGCTCTTCGGTCGGGCCTTCGTCGCACGACTGATCGCACGCGCCGCTCGAGTCGCCCGTCTGCGGATCGTAACAAGGCACACACACCTGGTGGTCATTGCAGACGTCTTGCGGCAGCGACGCTTGTTTGAGCTGTTCGCTCACTTGGGGAATGCACGTCGACATGCAGCGGCCCTCAGCACCGAGCACGGACTCGCAGGTCTTGGGCGTAAAGAAGCCCTGCGTCTCGATGAACTCGTCGGGCACACACAGGCTGTCGGGCGCATCGCAGGGCGCCAGCATCGCGGCCTGCTCGGGACCGCCATTGGCCAAGACCATGGCCTCGGGCACGCAATGGGCACCACCGCCACAGATCGAGGCAGGACAGCTCTCCAAACCCAAATTCGTTAGATCGATCTCGGCCGGCGGGTTTTCGCAGGTCGGCTCGACCACCGCTCCGCTGCCCGTGCTCGCCGTGGTTGAAGAGTCTGCCGGGTCGTCAGCCTTGTTGCCGCCCACGCCACCGGCTGTTTCATCGTCCGCGGCCGGGACGCGCTCTGGCGTCACATCGCATGCCGCGGGCAAGAGCCCGAACATCGCCGCCAATAAAATTCCCCGCGCATATCGTCGTTCTTTCATGAATCACCTCGTGAGTTTCGTTACCCACTGACCAAGCACAATTCAGGCCAACCGGCCGATCGTTTCCAAGTTCTTGGAATCTCATAACACGGGGAAAACACCGGAGTGTAGTGGTTTGACTACGATCCAGGGAAACAAACCGGGTGGCCGACTGCGCACACTATGAAACACATGGTCAATGCGTGATCCAATTCGCGATTAAATACCAGGATCGCCTCACATTCGGGGCCGGTGTGATCTCATCTGATACCTCAGGCACAAGTGGGTGAATTCACAGTGCCTTCGTGCCACCCAACTTAGACCGGCCAGCTGGTCTAATGATTGCATGCACTTCCATCGGTACCCTTTTCACGGAGAGCACGATGAAAAACGAACGATGGCGATGGTTGAACGTAGGCCTCCTGCTCATGGCGGCATGCGCCGTGAACGGACCTATCGAGACGGAGACGGCGACGCAGACGGAGCAGCGGCCCACCGCCGCGCCGATAAAGGGCGGTAGTCCTGCCTACGATTATCCCGAAGCGATTTTCATGAACAAGAAAGGTCAGGGCTTCTGCTCCGGATCCCTGATCGCGCCAAAGCTGGTGCTCACGGCGGGTCACTGCGTGACGAACTTTCAGCAAGTCGAAGTCGTCGCTCCGTATGCCTCTCCGCCGCAGACAGCCACCGGATACAAGGCCGCCGTGTTCGATTACACCGACACCAGCGACAGCGTGAATCCCAACCAACACGACGTTGGCGTGGTCTTCCTCTCCCAACCCATTCAGCTGTCGCATTACCTCCAGCTCGATCCTCAGGCCGTAACCATCGGCCAGACCAAGGGGCACAACATCGGACGGATCAACAACGGACAGCTCTCCTACACAGACGTCTTTGTCGGACCGCTGGTGAAGCTCCTCGACGGGGGCGACATGGGCTATCCCTTCGCCTACTACTCGAACGACATCACCGAGCCCGGCGATTCGGGCGGACCGGTCGTCATACCGAGCGCGCCGCCGCGAAAAGTGATCGCCGTGTGTTCAGGCGGTGGCCAAGGAACACAGCTCATGGCCCGCCTGGACCTCGTCCATGGGTGGCTTCAACAACAACTTGCGGAGGCTGGCGGAGGAGGCTCGGGCGCAGGGGGAAGCAGCGCGTCGAGCACGGGCGCAAGCGGAAGCAGCAGCGTGACCGCCACCGGCGTCGGCGGCAGCGGAGCCGGAAGCGGAAGCGGACCGAGTACATCATCGGTCTCGGTCGGCACGAGCGCCGCGAGTGGTTGCAACAGCTGCAGCGGCGGCGGCACAACGACATGTCATGACGTCTGCGTCGAAGGGCCCCCGATGAGTCCAGGCTGCGAGCCCTGCGTCGGTACGGTCTGTTACTTCGATCCCTATTGCTGCCAGGTCGCCTGGGATGCTCAGTGTGTCGGCGAGAGTCAGCACATCTGCGGCGCCTGCGGCCCTTGATGTCTCACGTCGCGCTCGCACGTCGATAACCCCTCCCCCGTCGCTGCAGAGCGGCTCGAACACCGACTCGAGGTCACGAACCCAAATGACTGGCCGCACCAGCGGCCCTTAGGGCTATCATCGCGGGCGAGAACCACGATGTCCGCCCGCGCCGATCTCTGGAACCAAATTGTGGCCCGGCCATTCGATCACGAAACCCTGACGGAGCTCGCCGCGTGGGTCATCGAACACCGAGAGGCCTTGATGAACAGCGTCGACGGGCCAAGCGATCCAAGGCCCGGCTGGGTGGGGGGTAGTGACGATCCCGACCGGCCCGGTCCGCGATGCTTTATCAAACACTGGCTCGCGGGCGAATGCACCGAGCGGCACACCCATCCGAGCGGCATGCTCATCGTCGTTCTCGAGGGATCCCTCGACGTCGACGAGGGATCCGATCGACAGAACGAACAGCGCACCACCCTCCACCGCGGCGAGTGGCACATCCGACTCGCCGAGGAGGGGGGCTTCGATCACTTCCCCCACGTGATCCGCTGCGACCACGACAGCATCAGCCTGCACCTTTACAGCGACGCTCCCAGTCGAGGCCAGACCTTGTCCTGCTGAGCGGCGCAAAGGCGACACCCTAATTCGTCCGGAACACGACCGCGCTTTCTTCTTGCTCGAGCGCGTGCTCCTCGACCGCTTGCGCCTCGATGCGGAGCCGCGTCATGTCCGCCACGAGCTCTCCGCGATCATTGACGTCTTGCTCCCCGGAAACGTCGAGCAGCGTCTCATCCAGCAACGATCCCACGTCGGCGATCCGCAACTTCTCCTCGGTCGTGGCCTTCTCGTTGGCTCGCTCGATGATGTCCGACGCAGCGAGCTGCTGGTCCGACGACCCGAAAATAGCGCGGAAGATGCGTTTGCGTATGTTGTGAACGTGCTGAAGCTTGTTTCTCCACCACAGGACGGGTGCCCGCAGGAGAGGAACGGCAAAGAACAGAGAGAAGATGACGGCCGGCACCGCACCCAGCCACACCCCGGCATTGCCGAGCGCCTCCACGCCGCTCATCACGTAAAAAGAGCAGAGCAGGTTGAATGCCGCCAACAAAGCAACGAGCGCGTTGTTGCCAGTCGTGTTGCCGGTCAGCTCGAACGGAGCCTCGTACTCGTCCCAATAGAAAACGATCGGCGCGTCGTGCTTCGTGCTCTTCGAACGAAGCAGCTCTTCGA
This sequence comes from Polyangiaceae bacterium, assembly GCA_029941785.1. Taxonomy (GTDB): domain Bacteria; phylum Myxococcota_A; class Polyangia; order Polyangiales; family Polyangiaceae; genus JAPYTK01. The sequence goes on from JAPYTK010000066.1 coordinate 4,308, forward strand.
ACGTCGCGTAGAGCGCCCCGTCGTCGGTCACGTCCGCCACACCGTCTTGCTCGGCCACGAAGGTTGCGAAAAACCGCTCGGCCTCTGTCCGGGACATCCCTGAGAGCTGCTGAACGTCGCGGACCGTGAGGACCCCGCGATTCTTGCGGACGAAGGCAGCGACTTCTTGGTGTTGTGCTCGCACATGGGGCTCGACGCGAGCAGGACCCAGTACGAAATCGTACACACTCGCGATAAACGACTTCTCGTGCTCCTTGGGTCTGCGCTTCGGCAGCACGGGAGCTTTGGGCTCGAAGTGAGCGTAGCGATAGCCATAGCGATCGGTATCGCTATAGAGGATCGGTTGGTAGGTCATGAACTCGAAGATGGAGCGAAAAACCGCACGCACGAGCAGAGCCGCTCCTTCGGCGGGTCCTTCGTCCTCCGCGGCAGCCGAGGCAGCGATGGCCGCGGCGATGATCAACACCACGAACGTCACCGCATAGGCGACGAGCATGACGGCCAACGACGCCTTGTAGATCCAAGAGAATCCCTTCCACAGCCAACGGCCCAGCGACGCGGCCCGATCGCGCAGCGTTCGTTCTCCCAAGGGGATCAGGGCGGCACCAAAGTCGTACACCAAGGTCCCGTCCTCGCGAACGGCGAGCGAGGATCGGTAGCCACGCATCAGCGAGTACAGGGCCCCCTTCACCGTACCCACATCGAGGCCCGTGCCCGCCGCCACGTCCCCCTCGCTGACCGCCGCTTTGGCGCGACGAAGGAAGGCCTTGACGGCCTCGATGCTGGCATCCGTGGACATCACACCGCGACTGTACCGGAAAGGCAAACGCGATCATACGGCGGCCAATGTCCGCCTGAACGTCTGCTGCCGACGATCGCCTGGCTCAGCTGTCGCCGCGCCTCGGCAAGGTATCCGAATCGACCGCCTCCGTATCGGGCTTCAATTCCGATGGCAGGACCATGGTGTCGCTGCTCTTCTGCTTGCCTCGATGCGTCGGCAATGCGGGAGCCTTCTCGTTCGGCTCACTCGGCTGCGCGGACTCCGACACGCGCACCGTCGGAGGACTGTCAGCATCGCAGCCGCCGCCGGTCTCCTCGTCGATGACCCGCTCGACCTCGTCCTGGCCCAGAGTCATGGCCTGATTGCGCGTCGGCCGGAGGACGGGTTGAGCTTGCAGGTCTTCGGTAAAACCGACGGTTGGTGCCACGGCGCTGCCACCGAGCGAGTCGAGCGCGCGGGTCGGCTTACGCTCTGATTCGTCGACCAGGGTCACTTCTTGCTTCCGGGCCGGTCGTCCCACGGGTCGAGGCGACAGCGCCGACCGAAAATCCATGGACCCGGTTTTTCGTTGGCCCGGTCGCGGTGGGGCTACTGGCTTTACCTTAAGTTCGTCGCGGAAGCTGCCTTCGCTGACTCCGCTCGAGGCCTCTCCAGCCATCTCGGCCACACACAACGCCTTGTAATAGGAGGCGCGTTCGAGCTGTCCGCTGACAATTTCGCTGGTGAGCACGTTCGACCAATGCTCGTGTATCGCTTCCCACCTTTCGGACAATCCGAGCGACGCGAGAAGCTGCTCGCGCGCCCCTGCGTCAAGAAGCCGCACTCGCGCGGCCAACTTTGCCCACGTCTCGAAGTTGTTCTCGGCATCAGGTGCGGCGGCCACACAGGAACAATGACACGTTTGGGGGGACTCGAAAACCACTTGCTGACCGCTTTCTTGCACGATGGCGGCGACTTTTCACGGCGAAGCAGGACCGCGCTCTCGTCGGATCCACTTTCTCGCGACATCGGCCACCACGCGGGAGATCTCATTATCCGCATCGGTGGGACCGCGCTACCAAGTGATTGCGTCGCTGAGCTCGATCTCCGACGGATGGCTGGGCGCAATGACGGCCCGCCATTAAGCGCTTGTCATACGAGGCACTTTCCGCTTCATTTCAACCACGATGTCTTTCACTAAAAAAGGAGCCCGAGCGCGCTACCTCTTCGTCGGCCTGCTCCTCGCAGCCTGCGGAGGTGAGACAGCGAGCAAGCCGCCCACGTCCGCTAACAGCAGCGCGACGGGCAGCAACACGTCGACCAGCGGCAACGGGGGCGCCGGAGCGTCGGGCACGACCACGATGAGCTCGAGCACGACCGGCGCCGGTGCTGGAGGCAGCGCTCCCATAGACTGCAGCGATCTTCCGCTCTGCGACGACTTCGAGGACGCCACGCTCGGCGGACCTCCCGGCGGTGGCCTGTGGCTGGTCGTGACGCCCAACTGCAAGGGCAGCGGCGCGGTGGTGGTGGATGACGCTCAGGCGCACAGCGGGAATCTCTCGGTCCGTGTCGACGGCGCGAGCGGCTACTGCAACCACATCTTTTTCGCCAACCAGGACACGATCGGATCGCTCGGCCAGAGGATCTACGGCCGGATGCACGTGTATTTCGACGCCGCATTCGGGGGCGGTCACACGACCTTTCTCGCGATGAAGGACGACGCCGACGGCGGCAAAGATCTGCGCATGGGGGGCCAAAATGAAGTGTACATGTGGAACCGCGAATCGGACGACGCCACCCTGCCCGTGATGAGCCCAGCCGGAAGCGCGACGAGCGTGAAGCCGAGCGTCAACGCCTGGCAGTGCATCGAGTTCATGATCGATGGCCCGACCGGCGAGCTGAAGACCTGGGTGGACGGGGTCCTGGTCGCTGGCCTGGTCGTGGACGGCGAGTCGACCCCCGACATCGACAGCGGGTGGCACAGCAAACCGGACTGGATGCCTCACGTGAGCGACATCAAGATCGGCTGGGAGGCCTACGGCGGCAATGGGATCACGATGTGGGTCGATGATATCGCCCTCGATTCCAATCCCATCGGATGCGCGCCGTGATATCGTTCAAGGCGTGACGCCTCGCCTTCCCCTAATCGTTTTCCTGCTGCTGCTCAGCATGCCCGCACATGCCTTGATGCAGCCGGACAGCACCATCATCCCACAAGGCCCTGCGCTGCAGCAGCTCTTCGACGGCCGCGGCGAGAGTCTCAACGCCCTGAACGACGCGGCGATCAAACCCGAGACCTTTACGCCCACCTGCAAGCTAAAGTTCGAGGTGCTGCTCAGGCTCGCGAACTACCAAAACTCTTTTGGTTGGTACAACGTCACCGCCAACAAGCCCGCGCTCGGTGACCATCACGAATTCCTTTCGTGCACCGATCCCGTCGGTACCCAAAAGACCCTCGATATCAAGAACCACCCCGACTACCTGGGCGGCGACATCGGCTTCTATCAGGCGGTCGGGCCCTGCGGCTCCGTGCAGGACCACCTGCATATCGTCTACAGCGAGAAGAAGTACAACCCTGACAGTAGCCAGCAAAACCCCTACATTCACCTGCTGCTCTACAGCAGTACGGTGACGCCGAACGCCTTTTATTTTTCGTGGGAGGACTTGCTGCAAGGCGGAGACAACGACTTTACGGATCTCACGACCATCGTGACCGGGATCACCTGTACGGGTGGCGGGGCCACATGCCAGACCGGGCAGCTCGGGATCTGTGAAGACGGCACCATGCAGTGCCAAGCGGGCGTGTTGGCGTGCGTGCCAAACAACGGAGCGGTCAGCGAAAGCTGCAACGGGCTCGACGACGACTGCGATGGCGACACCGACGAAGGCGAGACCATCTGCCCCGCCGAAGAGGTCTGCGATCAGGGCAACTGCGTACCCAATTGCGGCAAGAAGGAGTTCCTCTGTCCGCCACATGAAATCTGCAGCCCCAAAGGCGTGTGCATCGATCCAGACTGCCTCGAGGTGAACTGCCCGTCGGGAACCAAATGTGATGAGGGGCTTTGCGTCGCACCTTGTGACGGTGTCGTATGCCCGTACAACCGAGTTTGTCGAGTCGGCGCGTGTGTCGATCCGTGCAAGTCGATCACCTGCGACTCGGGGCAGCAATGCATCAAGGGCGTATGCAGCGACCACTGCGACTGCATCGGCTGCGCGATGGACGAATCTTGCCAAGCCACCGGCGAGTGCATCCCCACGCTATGCGTCGGTGTGAACTGCCCAGCAGGTCAGTATTGCGCGGCCGATGGCAAATGCACGGACGCATGCCTCGGCGCGGTGTGCCCCACGACGGAGATCTGCCAGCTGGGTGAGTGCGTTCCGGATCCGAACCCGCCAGGTCAGGGTGGCGCGGGCGGGATGCCTTCCTTCACGGGCGTCGGCAGCACGAGCTCGGCGTCAGCTGGCGGAGCAGCACCAAACAACAACGTCGATGACAACCAGACCGGCCTGTCACCGTCCGGCTGCGCCTGCACAGTCGGAGGCTCGCGGCGGGACGATCCGGCGGCCTGGTGGCTCTTGATGGGCCTCGGTATGGCGGCCACGCGCCTCCGGAAACGACCCGCGCCGGCTGGACGCTGACGCATCACGAGCTGACGGGACAGCATCACAAAAGGAAGAGGGCCACGCTGCACGGCGTGACCCTCGACTCGTTCTGGCGGCGTGCGCGAACAGCCTCGCACGCGCCGCGTGTCGTTACGCTCAGTCGCGCGAGATGAAGATACTCAGCACGTACCAAAACATCAGAGCGACGGAGGCAAAAAGCTGAAGTGCCGCGCCAACGTGGCGATCCTCTGGAAAATGCTTCAACACGTTGGAGGTGTCATAAAGAATGGCTGCGCCGGCAACAGCGACCATGGCGACGCTAAACCAAGTGCCGAGCGACGTGCCAAAAATGAGCGAGGCCACAATCGCCACAATGGCCATCAGAAAGGCCCATCGCAAGACCCCGCCGAGGAACGAGAAGTCTTTACGCGTCCAGAAAGCGATACCCGTGAGCCCGGCGAAGCCCGCCATCGTCACGAGACCCGCGCTCGGAATCGCGCCTGGCGCCACCTGCTCGGCCATGTAGAGCAAGGGCACGAAGATGATCGCCTCGGCAAGAACGAAACCGCCAAGAGCAGCGTATTGGGTAACGGGATTCGTCGCGCTGAATGCCGCGCGGCTCGCCACCCAACTCACGAGCATGAAACCACCGAGCACCAGCCACCAGCTGCTCATCATGGCGCCAGCAATGACGGGCGCGAGCTCGAAGTGAAACAACGCAAATTCGATGGCGGCGAACAAGACGATCGCGCCGAACAGGTGATTGTAGGTGCGAACGATGAACTTTTCGCGACCGCCAGCGGCCGCTCGCACCTGCCCACCCTGAGCCTGCGCCCGGTACTGCTGCTGCTGTTGCTGCTGCCAGTTGTTGCTACCGTTTCCCCACTGATTCTGCATGCGGCTGTCTCCGTCGATGGCCCGGCGGCGCGGTCGTCGCGCCCGGCCTAGGCAGTCTGTGCATCAAGTGCCCAGATTGCAAGGCGAGAGGCGACGAAAAGCGCCCAAGTGCGTGAACTCAAAGGAGCGAGGAAGCGTCCCCGGCGCTGCGCGTCAGGGCTTCTGCCGTAATTCCTCGGCGCGCAGCGATCGTCCGCACGCATCGAAGGCCGCGGCGCATGTCGCGCGGAGCCCAGGGGGAAGGGGCTCGACTTCTGCGGCGGCGTCGGCCGTCTGGCACGCCTCGTCCTTGTCGCCCACCGCGAGCAAGCTCGCGATCTTCAGCGCATAAGCTTCGGACGTGCGTCGCGCTCCCAAATTCAGCGTCGCCACCTCGAGCGCGCGGTGGGGATCCCCTCCGGCCCCGAGCCAAAACCACCCCGCGTGATCAGCAAAGGCGAGCGGGAGTTTCTTCATCAACACCCGATACTGGCTCTTCGCTTCTTCGATCAACGCATCGCCGCTTCCCGCTTGCCGCGCGTTCCTCAGTGAACCGAGCGCGGCTCGGTGCTCCGGATCGTCGGACGTCTTCAGGAGCGCTTCGTACATTCGCTCTGCCTCCGCCGCAGAGACGAAGGCCGCGAGGTGACTCACCGCGTGAGCGTGTTCGGGCAGGTGAAAAACAGCGCGCTGGTAGTGCCGCTGTGCCTTGTCGGACTGCCCGGCGCGATCCCACATCGATCCGCGCTGAAAACGAAGCCACGCGAGAACGAAGGGCGATACGCCACGAAAGACACTCTCCGCCTGGCTGAACTTCGCTTCAGCGTCATCGTAGCGACCGAGTCGACCGAGGACCATCGCCTCCAGGCCCAGCTTGGACGTGTTCGGCGGCTTGCCGTCCTGCCGGAGTCGAACGAACGCCTCCCGATATTTCCCGAGCGCCATCAGCACGACACCACGCGCCTCGCGAGTGGCCGCGCTCGGCCGTTTCTGCATCGCGTCGAGCTGGTCGAGCAAGGCGAGGGCCTTGGCGAATCGATGCACGTGGCCATAGGCCTTGGCGCGGGCGAGGAGGTTGCGCTGGTTGACCGGCTCCTTCGCGAGTTCATCCGCGAGCTCCACCATGCGATCGAGATCGGAGACGCGACCGAGCGCCGAGGCCCGCGAGCTGAGCCAGCCGATCAACGCGGGCTTGTTCAGCACCTGCTTGGGAAAGTGCTTCAGCCTGCGCTCGAGCCCGGCGATCTTCTTGTCGAGTCCGCGGATGGCGATCACGGACCGCGTCGTCCTCTGCGGTTTCGAACTCGCCACCGCCAAACGCACATCGACCGACGCGGAGGTCGCGCCAGTCGATGCATCGATCGCAGGAGCTGCTGGCCTCCGGTCGTCACACGCTGCGAACAACGTGAGGACGACCGAACAGGCAAACAGCTTCCTGCGCATGTTGGGCTTCCCGATGGTCTCGGGGAACCGCTCAGTTGGCGTCGGCCAAGAACGGCCAATCGGCCGACGGTGCCTTGTCAGGCGCGTCCACCCCGTCCGAGAATGACGGCGGATCAAGGCCGGCCACAACGCCGTAGGTCGAGTTGACGACGTCTCCGCTGAGCGTACGCCCGCCCTTGGCAACGTTCTCCGCAGACGCGCCGATGAACTCGAGCTCGGCGCCCAAGTATCCCGCGGGGTCGGTGCCCGCAGTGTTCAGGACCAGGACATCGTTCGCGAGAACCGTGCCCAGGGTGGCATAACAGCCCGCGGTGGTGTCCATGCACGATGCAGCCTGATTACCGCAATTCGCATCCAGGGAGTCGAGGAAGCCAAGCGAAGTAGATACCGCCCCCCCAAAGCCGCTCCAGTTACTGGTGTCGGCTTCGCCATTCCATGCGTCGTGCGCGGTGTTCTTGTCGGCTTCGCTCTTGCCTAGCGTATCGTTGAGGGCCGTGTTGATGGCGGGCCGACCCATTCGGTCGATCTGCGCTCCGAGTGTCGGTGCAGACGGATCTGCCACACCACCACTGCCTCCGTCGCCAGTGGTACCGCCACTGCCGCCCGAGCCGCCGGTGCTGCTCGATGAGGATGTCGTGGGTGGGGCCGGGCCCGGCTCGTCGTCGCCACAGCCCGTGGCCGCGGCACCCGCGATGAACAAGCAAAGAACTGCTAGCATTGAAATCGTTTTCATTTTCTTGGTTCCTTTCCTGCTTAGGGCTTCTTGTGGGTACTCGCCCAGACCTGCATGAAATCGCCAGCGCCGGCGAGTTTGGCCACGTCGACCTCGACCACTAGCGCGCGTACGTTGGCGCCAGCGAAGGAGTTCGTCGCGCCGGCCGTGTACATCGCCGTAGATGGCCCCATACCCGCGTACGTTCCGTTCAACAAGCCTTGGAGGCCGAGAGCGACGGTGAGCCCCGCGTCGCCAGGAAACAACCCCGTGAGTCCCATCACGATTTCCTTCACGCAACCCGAGGGATACAGGTCATTGTTCAAATCCAGCACCATGGTCGCCAAGTGGTTGAACTCGGTCACCGTGTTGGTAAGACCGGTGAAGTACATGAAGAAGGGATCGGCGTGCTCACCGGCGTGAACCTTGATCCCGTCACCGGTCAACGTGGCGCTCGCGTCGCCGGTCACGTAGGTGCTGTCGCCAACCCAACAGCTCGTCTTCGTCGGGCCACCGTCAAACGTACAGATGACGTCCGTCGGCGCACTGGGAGCCACGGTCAGGGCAGTCGCCAACGCATCTTGACGATTGGCATGAAAAACATACTGAACCGCGTCCGAAAACTCGCCCGTGATCGTCTGGATCATGACGACCTTCGAGTTGTCGGCATTCACCCACGCATAGACATCCGCGATGTCGCCCCCGGACGACTCCGCCGCCGTGCCCGGTCCATCACCGTGGTCCGCAGCAACGGCCGTCGCGCCGACCAGCGCGATGCCGGCCAAACCCGTCCATTTCAGTAGTCTCTTCATTGTTATTCCTATTCCGTGTTCCCAATGGGTTGTCGAACTCGCAACGAGTCCGGGTTGGTCCGCGCCCCAATGCGCCCGTGAGAGCGGAGGCTGACCAGCGGCCTAAGCTAGTGGCGGCTCTTGCGCTTGGCAAGGAATTTGAAGGATTTGGCGCTACCGCTCGGACACCGCTCAATCGGGCTGAACGACGGTCTCGCAGCCATACACAATCTCGACCTCCACCTCGTCCAAGTCTTGAAGGGAGTCGCAGGTCGAGGGGCACAAGGCGATCGCGGTGGGCGCCGCTTCGTCGTCGTAATGCCAACCACCCTTGTGGCAGAGGCTCGCGTTTTTCACGTAACCAACGGCGCTTGGCGGCTTCTGGCCTTCGCGAAAGGTCACGTTGACCTTATCGTAGAGGAGAGTCGCGTCCATCACGTCGGGGATCTCGTATTCGCAGGCCACCGCGACCCGTCGAATCGCCTTGAGCGCTTCGCGAAAGTGCTCCGCCGCCTTCGCGTCGACGTCCACCATGTAGGCTTGTCCGCTGCCGCCAGCCGTGGCGATGGCGTGGAGGTTGGTCAAGCTGGCTCCGACGCCGATGACGAAGGTCGGTATGGCGCTCGGGCTGCTGTAGGCGTCCGCCGCGATCTGTGCCACATCGAGCGCGCCTTGTGGTTGGCATTCGGTGGGCTCTCCGTCGGTCGCGAGCACAACCGCAACCGCCCGATCGCTGTCGGTCAAACTCTGAGCATAACTGAGCGCGCCCGACAGAGCGGGCCCGGTCGGCGTCCCGCCATCAGGCGTCGTCGCTTGCATCGACGCGCTGATCGTCGAGGCGGCCGCTGGCAAGCTGGCCAAGGGCACGTCGAGCGAAGAATAGTCCCCGACCTCACAGCTCGCGTTCCCTCCTCCCGCATGACAGAGAAAATTGTAACAAAGCCCGCCGCTCTTGCAGTCGCCATCCGTCACGCAAAAATCACCGGTCGGAACCGCACAGCAGCCGTTGAAACAGACGCCGCAGGCCTGACCACAGGGCAGACACAAAGAAGAGTAAGGCTGGGGGAAGTAACCCAAGCCCAAACCGATCCCCGCACTCGTCGGATCGTTGGCAAAATCGCTCAATGCGCTCTTTACCGCTGCCCACTTGCCGTCATCGTTCATCGAGCCCGACCGGTCGAGCATGACGACCATGTCGAGCGGCTTGAGCTGCGCAGCGTCCGTCTGTGTGGCGCACTCGGCAAAGCCAGGGTCCGGATCGGGCTCCGGTGCCGTGCCACCCGCGCCTCCGGTCGCGTCGGTCGGGGGCGGCAAGACCGGAGGAGAGCCGCCGTCGCTGACGGGTGGGGGCGCGACCTGTGTCGTGGCCGTTCGCTGCGTGCCGCAGGCGGCGAGCAGGCTGAAGAGGAGTGCGGGAAGAAGCGGTTTATGCATGGTGTCCTCGATCGTAAAAGGTTCACCCTCGCTCCTACTTGGACACGGTCTACTCCCACCTCCACATACATGCAACAGAAAACCGACCGGTTGGCCGGTTTTTATTTGTCAGGCTTTGAAAAGACACTGGATTTGTGTCTTTCTAAGCCTCAGCCGTCGTCGGGATCGGTCTGAGCAGGAAGGCACAACCACGCCGTCTCGTGACAAGCATCGCAGGGCGTCTCGACACATGGGTCGATACTCACCGCTTGGCACTTCATGTCGGCCGGACACAACCACGGATTCTGATCACAGGGGTAACCCGCGGGATGACAGGACGGCTCCGGAAGCGATGTCAAGTCGCCGCAACCGGGGTACAGCCACTCGCAACCGGGCATTGTCGCGCACTGCTCCTGAGCCTGCTGGAGGCATGCGCTGGGCGGCGGAGGGTTGCAGAGGGGGCTGTCGGACACCCAGGTGCCATCGACGCAGCGGAACTGATCGGGCGTCGGACACAAACCGTCGTACTCGCACACGTCTTCCCAGGGCGACACGCAGTCGGTGCCTACCACGGGTCGCTCGACCGGGCAGGGCGGAGGATTGCAGGAGACGACGGTGGTCTCCACATCCCAGCGCCCGTCGGGGGCGCAGGTCGCGTCGTGGGTCGACGGACAAGGCCCTTCGTCCTCGTAGCCGCAGCTCAGACCGATCTCCGGACAATTCGTGCCATGGGCGGGGACGATTTCGGGGCAGACCGCCGGCTGGCCGGGGCCTGTGCTCTGGGAACTGGACGCTCCCCCCTGACCGCACTCCTCACCAAAACACGAGACGCTGACCTTGGACTGGCAGCCGCTCGCGATCACCGTGACGGCAGCCGAGGCCACCGTGGTCACGAAAGCACTCCGCAGATGTTGTCGTCGTTTCTTGCTCGTCCTCATCGGCCCCTCCATCGCGAAAACTGCGACCACGATGTCACGATGCACCTCGATTGGCACATCCTGGCACAGGATCCGCAGCTACTGGGTGGAGGAATTGCAACTTGTGTGCCGAAGAACTGCACCGTCCACTTGCGTCGCGCGAGCTGGGGTGAGGAGGGTGACTTGGATCGAATGGACGCGCCTCTCGCTCACCATTCACACTGGTGATCGCGGAGCTTTCCGTGGCGCACGAATCGCGGGCCACGGAGACGCTCGCCCACGGGACGATAACGGAGCTGAATTCTCTTATCGCCACGACGTACCGCAATCCGCACGTCGACATCGGTGTAGCCTCGCCGGTAGCGAACGAACTCGACCTCGTCGTCAGCGCGCAGGCCGGCCCGAGCGGCGGGGCCCTTCGGATCGAACGACACGGGCTGGTGGCTCTTGGCTCGAGACGTCGCCTCAGCGTCGAATCCGAGGGCGAACACATCGTACTGCCCCATCGTCCGCCGAAAGCACGAACCCAGAGAGCGGGCGTAGGGACGGACAGCCTCGCCTTGGCGGATCTGCCCAGCGTAGCGAGCAGCCGACGAGGTCTCCATGCCAGGCTGGTCGACAGCGCGGTGCCACTGGGCGATCGGAACCCCTCCCCGGTCGCGATTTTGGACACGGATCAGCTTGGCGAGCACCTCTGCAAGTGACGATGTCTTCTTGGCACGCAAGTGCGCGTCGAGCTCGAGCGCATACAGGGCTCCGCGCGCCACCATCAAGGGCAGCCCCTGCCGCTTCTTGCCGTAACGCTCGCTGAGTGCAGGCTGATCGAGCTTGCGTTCCTTGGCGGTCACCGTGACCGCGATGAGACCGTTGACCTCCTCCGCGTAGTCGTTGAGCGAAAGCAGACCACTGTGCAGCAGCGCCGTCGCGGCAAACCAGCGCGCCACGCCCTCACTGAACCAATAGTGCTCGACCTCCTTTTCGGCCGCCGCGGGTTCGATCCACAGGCGGCTGCCAATCCAGCGTTGGGTGATGGCGGTGGCGACCGCAACGCGCAGACCAACGGACCACGACTCTCCCGCACTGAGCGCGATGAGCGCGCCGCGGCTGCGCGCGGTCACGAGAAACTGACCGGGCGGGCGGGCATCCGTCATCCACACCAGGGTCATGGGCATGGGATCGCGGTAACCCAGAATGCGACCCACCGCGCTGCGAAACACCGCCATGTCCGCAGCGATCTGGCGCGGCGCAAAACCAAACTGGCCGAGGTAGATCGAGGTGTCACTCGCCCATGGGCTGCGAAACACCGCGGTGCCAATCTCACCCGCAATGTAGCTACCGTGGCGTAGCGCCTCGCCGCTGCTACGAAACGACTGCTCGGTGCCACGACCAAAGCTCGACGCGGCGCCTGCACCCCGCACCTCACTCGGATCGATGGAGAGGGTAACCTCGATCGGCTTCGCGTCGAGGCCCAAGGGCAAAGCGAGCACCCGCTCTCCGACGACCCGCATCCGACTTGGATCGACCGCGGTCGCGAGGATCTTCGTCGAGTCGACGTCACTCGCCGCCGGGAGCCGATAACGCACATGAAGCTCGCCGCGGCTCGGTCGGTTCAAGACGAGATGCAGCGCGCCATCTCGCTCTACGAGATCGACGGTCAGTGGCCCCCCCTCGTCACGCGCGCTGACCGTCTCGAGCTGGGTGCGTCGGGCATCGCTCAGGCTCAGGCGCTGGGCAGAGTGGCCAGCGAGAGAGAGTTCGACGTCGAGAACACGGCGGTCTCCATCGGGGCGGAAACGAATCGCCAAGCGCGGCAGCTTCGGCACCGTTCGAACCGCGGCGCCTCCGGGCTTCGGAGGCTCGGAGGGCGTCGAATTCCCCTTGGTCGCATCGCGTACCATCGGTTTCGATTGGCTCGACCCCGCCACCGCTGGCGAGGGATGCTGGGCACCGCATGCCACCAGCGACAGAACACCGGCCAGGAGTTTCAGGGTGCCGGAAAGAAACTTCGTACCTCGCATCAGGGCCGAGCATACACCGCTGCTGAAGGTGCAGGGCATCGACTCCATCGGCGAAACCTCCAACGATGCCATCTTCGGGCTGCTCACCCTCTTCGTGGTGATTCCGACTTTCGTCGCCTAAAACGTGTAGCCAAGAGCGAGCTGCGGACCGAAAGCAAAAAACATCTCGTGCGCCGTCTCGTCGGGCAATGGCTCCTTCGACGGCGCGCACCCGACGCGCGACAACAGCGCCCCGGCCTCCCAACAGCTAGCAGGCGGAGGAGGAAAGAAGACACGACGCCCCGCCAGTTCCGGCCCCGATGTCACGAAGAGTTGACTCCGCACACCTAAGCCAAGAGTCCAGCGGGCCGAAGACCACTCCACGATCCACTCGTTGGAGAGAAAGACGGGAGCCGCTCGCTTGACGGTACCCGCACCCTCGATATCGACGGTCACCGCCTCGATGCCGTCCGTGGCGTATGCGCTCAGCGTGTTGCTGCCGCCAGCGACCATCACGCCGACTCCGAGCCGGGCCGCCAATGACAAGCTCTCGCTCAACGCCGCCTTTTGACCGACGCCCAACTCGAAGAAGGGCCCCTGCGAGAGGATCTCGTCGCGTAGTCGGTACTCAATGCCCGCCTGGCCGGTCGCCATGACTCGCTCCGCACCCTGGGTCAGTGCCAGATAGCCCCCCGCGAACTGCACGGATGTGCCGCCAGAAAAACGATAAGACACCCGCAAACCAGCAATCGTACCGTCCATCCCGGGATGAGGAGTGCAGCCGCCCTCACAGTTTTGGCTGTCTCCTCCCCGCAACGACGGCGCAAACAGGTAACCTCCGAAGGTGTCGATCTCGACATGACCGGCCAAGCCCTTGGGCCACCGGGGATGATCGGGATCTACCATCAAGCGAACGTCGATTTCGAGCGGTCGATTTCGGGCCGTGTCGACGTCGAGCACACGCGTCACCGGATGGTACCCTGGCTCAGTCACCACGATCGAATAACGACCCTTCGGCAACCGGCCTCGCCAACGCTCCTTGCCAACCATGACGTCGGCGAGACGGATCTGGGCCGTCTTCGGATGACTACGAACATCGACCACGGGCCCGAGTTTGGACGACCGCAGCGTCACCAGCGAATGTTGCCCTTGCACCACGATGGCCTTGCGAGGGGCCGAACCCCTGTCTCGGCGCTCCGTCCGCACTCGGTGGGGACCCGGACCAAGCGTTCCTTGCCACGGTGACCGACCCACGGCGACGCCATCGACGTACACGGTCGCCCCTTCGTTGCCCGGATCTTCGACCCGCAATTGGCCCACCGAGGTGAGCGCTTCGAGAACGGCGTCGACCCGTGCATCCTTCGCCTGCTGGATCGTAACGGTCTTCTCGAACGTGGCGTAGCCATCAGCCACGACGCGCAATTGATGGGCACCAGGCAGAAGTCGGACCGGGCTGGTCCGCGGAAGCTTTCCTCGCGGGCGGCCATCGATCACCAGCAGACCAGCCACGTTTGCCGCCACGATCAGGCTACCGATTCGGCCGCGTAAGGCCGCGAGCACCGGACCGATCGACTCCCGCTCCGCCTCAGTGAATCGGTCTCTATACTCAACCAGCAACACCTCGAAAAGCTCGAGCGCCTCCCCATAACGGCCGAGCTTTTCGAGGCACAGGGCCGCATTGGAAGTATTCTGGATACTTGGAAAGGCCTTGCGCGATTGCATAAAAAAGTCGAACGCGCGCTCCAAATCACGATTCTGGAAGAAGACGATTCCGGTCTTGAACAAGGCTTTGGCTTGTTGCTTGCGCGCGGCGATCGACGGCACAGCCTCCGACGCCGCCATGCTGAGACTGGGCACCCCGCACAGAAACACCAACGCGCTGCAGCACGCCAGCACGCGGCTCCGGAGAGCATGCTCTCGCTTATCAATCCGACCAATCACCACGCAATTTCCAATCACTGTTGGCCGATCGGGCAGGAGGTGCCGGCGCAGCCGTCACAACGGGGGCGGGCAAGGACGTCGGCGCAGATTTCAGTGTGGCACGAGGCTGACTCCGTGCGCCCGGGCTGGGCTCGATCTTGAGTTCGGCCGGCTTGGTCGTTCCGTCGCGGAGCAACACGACATCGCGCGCGAGTGTTCGGTTCCCCGATCTCACTTCGACATGAAAGGACTCGCCTGGCCTTCCCTCGATGAGCAAAACCCCCTCCTTCGTTTCGCGCGGCGAGCCACCTACGCTCACCCGCGCGCCAGGAGGGGCGATGCGAACAGACGCCTTGACGCTTGCCTCCACCGTTTTCGCCGTCGCGTTCGCCGAGGCGCTGGCCGCCAATGTGGACGACGAGTGCGCGGAGTTCGTCGCAAGGGCCGCGGTTTCCCTCCCGTCAGCACGAGCGGAAACCGCCCGGTACACGGCAGCGCCACCTCCGAGCAGCAATAAACCGAGTACCCAACCGGCGGACCTGCCAAAACCACGATGCGGTTCTTCAGACGCGACGATCGGCGCAGACGCCTCGGTCGCCGCGAACACGAGGGTTCCCCCGACCTCTTCGTCAGCGACCTCCGGCGCCTGCGATATGGCGGCCTCTCGCCGTGTCGCGTCGACGGGCCGCAACTCGTCGGACTTGATCGTGGCGTCTTGTCCCAACCACTCGAGGAGCGCCACCTCGAGTTGCTTCACGTCGTCCCAACGCTTCGCAGGATCGCGATGGATACCCCGGTGAATGATCGCAGCAAGTTCGGGTTCCACCCACGGTGCCACCTTGAGAAGCGGTCGAACGTCGTGGGTGCAAATCCACACGAACAATTGCGGTATCGTCTCGACGCGGGGCCAAATGCGGCGGGCGCTGATCGCCTTGTAAAGCGCAAGACAGAGGCTCCACACGTCGCTACGCCCGTCGACCTCCTTGGGATTCATCGCCTGTTCGGGCGCAGAATAGGTGGGCGTCCCCAACAAACTTCCGGTCAGGGTCAACGCCGCCGACCGGAGTGCGTCGTCGGGACCACCGTGCTTCGCGATTCCGAAGTCGCAAATCTTGGCGAGGATTTCGCCGTCGCGCGACTCGGTGAGGAAGATATTGGCCGGCTTGATGTCACGATGAATGATCTTCTGTTCGTGCGCAGCATGGAGTCCGCGGCAGACGTGGATCCCAATCTTGGCCACCGTACGGGGATCCATGGCGCCTACCCTGTCGAGCGCGTCACTCAGGTCCTCCCCGTGAAGAAGCTCCATCACGATGAAGGGAGTGCCTAGCTTTCCGTCGCTTCCCGAATCGAGCAACCGGACGACGTAATCGTCCTGCACGCCGCGCGCCGCCTTCGCCTCCTGCTCGAAGCGGAGCCGGGTGCTCTTGTTCATGAGCTCTTGGATCAAGATCAACTTGACCGCCACCGAATCCTGCGTCTGCAGATCGACCGCCTCGAACACCGCACCCATTCCGCCTTGGCCGAGAATTCGCTCGAGACGGTAACGACCAGCGAGCGTTTTACCGATCAGGTCCTCTTCGCGGTACGCGCGCTCCGAAGGAGCACTCCAGGTCATCGTGGACAGCGCCTCGCGCACGGCCGTGTCTGCAATCGCTTTCCGGTCAGCTCTTGAGTCAACGTCGGGCATCAGTGTTTGGGTTTTACCCCAAGCATGGTCAAGGCGATAGACACCGATTATCGGCGCGGACTGGCCCCATGATCTCATTCCCGACATTTGGAGATGCGCCGAGCAATCCTTGCCGCCATACTGTCGCCGATCGTGATCCCCCTCGACGCCGGCAGCGCGCCTCTCCCCCACAGCGAAAATCGTACCGCCGAGCCGCCTCGTGAGGCGTTGTGCCCGGTCCTCGATGCATGTGGCGGCTGCCCCTCGATGAGGCTCTCTGGGGACGCCCAACGGCGAGGTTTCGAGTCCCTCGTGCGTGCAGCTCTGACTCGCAAAGGACTGCGCCATCCCGAACGGTGGAGCTTCGTCGAGTGCTCGACGCCTACCGCCTTCCGAAACCGAATCCGCCTCAAGGTCCACGAACAGGGTCAGGTCGGCTTCTTCAATCCCGACAAGAACGTGGACTGTCTGGTCCTCGGCCCGAGCGTACGACAAATGATCCATCGTGTGCAGCGCTGGGCACGAGACAACGCGACACAGGCGCGACGGGTTTCTCATCTCGAAGTTCGAGGGCGCGATCTCGACGGGCGCCATGGTGTTTACCTCGTGCACCGGAAGCCAAACGAAACGATCTCGCCCGAGGCACTGAGCCGCGCCTTGGGCGACGACGTGCTGGTGGGCATCGCGGAGCATGGCGAGGCTCCCCACCAGCGATTTGCGCTAGGAGCCCAGCTGTATGGCTACGTGCCGCTCGATGGATTCATGCAGGTCAACCACGGGGTCAACGAACAGCTACGCGCCTGCCTGCTTCGGGCGGCAGACCAGCGGGCCATCCATCGTTTCGTCGATCTGTACTGCGGCTCTGGAAACCTCAGCCTTCCCCTGCTGAACAGCGGCCGAAGCGGTATCGCCATCGAATCGCACGCCCCTTCCATTCGCGCAGCACAGCAAGGCGCGATAGAGCAAGCTCTGGCTCGCGACACGTTTCTTGCCGGCGATGCTGCTCACGAACTCGATGCCTTTCTCGCGCGCGGCGGAAAACTCGATCTGATCGTGAGCAACCCACCTCGCGCAGGAATGAAAGACGCCTTGGGCGCCGTCATTCGTGCACGGCCCCGCCATCTGGCCCTATGCTATTGCAAACCCGAAAGCTTTGCCCACGATGTCGCCCAGCTATCGACTCGCGGTTATACCGTGCAAGAGATCACGTTGCTGAACATGTTTCCGCACACCCGACACGTGGAAACACTCGCGTGGCTGACGCGCGATTGAAGCATCCGCCGCGGGCCTTCACCGCTGCCCGCCAATATTGTCCTCGCTCGGGCCGTATTGCGGTAATGTTGGTGACCGACCCATGGAGTGTTTCGACGAAAATGCCATCGAAGCGTGGCTTCAGCACACTCTACCCGAGCAACAGCAGACGGCATGCGAGACCCACCTCGACGAATGTGTGGCCTGCCGGGAGCTCATCGCCAGCTGCCTGCACGACACCTTGATCGGACAGCAGGCGAAGGACCACGACGCGCTGCGCCCGCGTCACATCAGCGACGACGCGACGCTCGAAGCCCCCACGCAGGTTCGGATGGCGCCCGACCCGGAAGAAGAATCCGATCCCCGACCAGGCCTACTCCCGAGCGGCACCATGATTGGGCAATTCTGTACGATGAGCCTGCTCGGTCGCGGGGGCATGGCGGACGTGTACCTCGCCCGCGATACACAGCTCGGTCGCCAAGTGGCTCTCAAGTGGTTCGACAGCGAGCGATTCGCCTCGTCCAAGGACAAGGAGCGTTTCTTGCGCGAGGCGCGCACCACCGCCAAGTTCAACCACCCGAACATCGTCACCTTGTACGCCGCCGGCGAGCAAGGTGACGGGCCGCATGCCGGAGGCGCCTACGTCGCGCTCGAGTTCATACGAGGGAGTGATCTTCGCTCACGTCTCCAGAAAGGGCCACTGGCGCAACCGGAGGCGATCACGATCGGGCTAGGGATCGGCAACGCCCTCATCGAGGCCCATCGACGCAGCGTGCTTCATTGCGACCTCAAACCGGGAAATGTGATGTTAGGTCGTCACGGAACAGTCCGCGTCGTCGACTTTGGATTGGCCGGCCGTGGCCTACCGTCAGAACGTGCACCATCATCAGCAGGCGTGTTCGGGGCGCCAGACAGCGAAAGAGCCGTCACGACTCTCAGCCGCAACGGCTCCAGCGCAGCGACTCCGATGCGCAGCCAAGGAGGCTCCCCGCGCTACATGGCGCCCGAGCAATGGTGGGACGATCCCTGCAGCGACCGGACGGACATCTGGGCCGCCGGCCTCATCATGTACGAAATGATGTCGGGCCAATTTGCCTTCGACGCAGAGGAACTCGTCGACCTGGCCAGCCAAATCACGAGCGATAACGCCGCGCCAGCGTTGAAGAACGGCCCCCAGGCCGTGATCGCGCTCGTGGCTAAGTGCCTGGACAAGGAACCGATGCGCCGTCCTGATGCGAAGCGTTTTGTCGAACGGCTCGAAGCCCTATAATGGACACGTGAATTCATTGGCGTCGATGTGGCTCGACCAATTGTCGGGCACGGTTCGCGACTCCTTCGCAGATTGCGATGATTTGGAGAAGCGACTTCGCAACACGCTCGACGAAGCGAGAGCGAACTGGCCAGGCGTCTCGCTGAGCGACGAGGACGCATTGGTTTTCCTCGCCGAGCGTATCGACAGCTCTCAGCCCGCCGAAGTCGCGCTCGCCAAGATCCACAGCGACGACCTCTTTCTCTGCTGCGCCTGCCTCGCGGGTGACGAAACCGCCGCCACCCTCTTTCGCAAGGAACTGCAGCCAACGATACGCGGCGCGCTTGCGCGGTACGGCGATCCCGCCTTCAGCGACGACGTCGCCCAACAACTGTATGCTCGCATGTTGGTCTCGCAAGACGGAAAGCCTAGCCACCTCGTCAAATACCGCGGCACGGGCCGCCTCGCGAGTTGGTTTCGCATCGCCGCCTTGCGGGAAGCCAACAACAGCCTTCGGCGCCACAAGAAAGAAGTCGTGAGCGAGATCGACAAGCTGCTCGATCGCGTCATCGAGGTCAGCGACCCTGAACTTGCCACACTGAAGAGTCGCTACCGCGCACAATTCAAGTCGTCCTTTCAAGAAGCATTCACTCGGCTCACGCCACGGCAACGAAACGTCTTGCGCCATCAGTACATCGAGGGACTCAACCTCGATCGCATCGCCTTGCTTTACGATGTCGCGCGTTCGACGGTCGCCTATTGGCGCAGCGGCGCGCGTGAGAAACTCTTCAAAGAGACGCGAGCGATCTTTCGCCAACAGATCGGCGTCTCGAACGACGAATTCGCCAGCATCATGCGACTCATCGAAAGCCAGCTCGAGGTGAGCATGTCCCGCATTCTTCGACTCCCCGATGCCACGAAGAAGGACGAACTCGCTTGACCGAATATTGCGTTGAGCGGCACCTCCGGTCGTTGCGCCGCCCCGCTGGTCGCGCTACGCTCACACTTATGGGGCGGAGGAAATGGACGAAAGCTACCGCGCTAGACGCCGACGATCCTCTCTCCTCCTCCATCGCCCGGATCTGGCGCCTGGCGTACGCAGCGACTGCCGTCATCAGCACCTGCAGCGCGGTCACGGCTTGTGGCGGCGAGGTTCCTGACAACTATTTTGGCTCCTTCGAAACCGTCGCAGGTGCACCGAGCTACCCGGCCGACGCGCCGACGATGCAATCGCTGGACGGGGAACAGAGCTTCAATGGGCTCACCGCGATCGGGCCGGTGGTCGATCTCGGGAGCGAGACAGGCCTATGGCGTGTCGACACCACCATCGGCACCACCTTGTCGGCCCAGCCGCTTGAGGTGCTCAAATCGGACGCGGCAGATCCCGACACGACCGGGAAGGTGTCGTGGTTGGGGATCCACGAGGGCAGAACGCTCGCCCTGGCCGAGCAAGGCCTGTTCGAGAGCTACTCACAGAGCTTCATCGTCGTCTCAACGCTGACGGGCATCATCGAGGCGACCGAAGGCGAACTGAGCGGCCTGCACGTCGCGAGCGACGGCGATTTTTGGTTCGGGGAGGGCAGCAGCATTACCCACGCAGAGAAGCAGGGCTCCGTGTACGCCATGACTTCGTTTCAGGTCGAAGGGGAAAC
>JAPYTK010000067.1 GCA_029941785.1 Polyangiaceae bacterium
GCGTAACCCCGCGCGTTGAGCAGACTTTTGAGGTGAGCGAGCGCGCGAGCGTATGCTTTTGCGGTAAAGGTCCGTGCCGGAGCGAAGTTCGGTGTCGGTGCCCGGCTACCGCGCTCTTGCGTTTCGAAGATCCCGTCGATCGTGCTCTCCTCGATACTGCCAAACAAGCTCGATTTCGGCAGCTGCTCTTCCAACACGGCGTCGATCTCGCGATTCAGATCTGCGCGCGTGAGGCCGGCTGCACCTCCGGGAGGAAAACAAGGAAACTGGCGGCCAATGATGTGCAGGGCGGTCCCCTCGACCACATGAAATCGCAACGACACTTTTCCTTTTCGGGGAAAGTCGCGGCGTTCGAAGTCGACCCGCACATCGTGACGGCCGTGGTGTCGGTACAGCGTGCGCAGCTTGCCGAGCAGTTCCGTCGCATCGGCGCGTTCGATGGAGTCGAGTCCGAGGGCTTTTTTCAGCGCTTCCGCACTGAAAAGCCGGTTTCCCGAGAAGGCGAAGGAATATTGCTGTCCGCTGTCGAGTTGCACGTACAGAAAGGACCCCTCTCGTTCGTGGCGCACGTGGTGGGAGACCCGTGCGTCGAGGAAGCCATGCTCCCGCAGGACCGTGACCATATCGTTGTCAGCTTCGTCGAGGGCGTCCTCGTCGACTCGCGCGCCCTGTTTTACGGCGTAAGCGTCTTTCAACTTGCCGACCTGGGGCTTGTGTACCGTTTCGATGTAAAACGTCCTGCGACTGATCGTGCGCGCCTCTCCGGCTGAGATCGTCAGTTCAACCAGGACGCGCAGAGGATTGTCGGTGTTGCGCGTGACGATACTGACAAGCGCTTGTCCGTAACCCTGGCGCGCGTAGAGTCGCTGGATTCCGGCTACGATTTTCGTTAGCTTTCGCTCGGTCAGTTCGGTGTTCCTCGCCAGCTCGACGGCTCGGAGGGTTGTCGCGGTATCGAGAACGCCGCCAGAGACTCGCACGTCGGCCGCGACGCGGCGTGGAACGACCGAGAGCAGGAGCTTGACGCCGCCCACCGCGGGCGAGGCGGTCGCGCGGATCTCCGCAGCGCGCCCGGTTCTCCTGATCTCGGTCATGGCTTGGCGAACCAAGCTGCCTGTCAGTGGCTGTCCGACTGGCGAGTTGTTCAAGTCGAACGGCCCGCGCCAGCGCCAGCCGATGACATCGACCGCGACCGACGTTATCGTCTGCCCTCGATACGCGGACAGGCCATCGCCGGTCGCCTTCAACATGTCGCTCGTGGCCCCGTCCATTCCTACGACCTCACGCGCTGCGATGGGTAGCGATTTCACCACCGTCGTCGTCGGCTGCCCGCCGCTCGGTGGCGGGGTTTGGGCGCGACCGGGCATCGACATGAGAAGCATCAGCGCCGCCGACGTCATCATGACCCCGTGACTCCAGGTGCGGGCTGAGCGCGCGCGGCCGACCATCAGTCGAACTCTAGACGCCACCTCAGGTCGGCGCCAACGTTTCCGAGGGTTGAGCTCGATACGTCGTTGACGTTGTCGTAGAGCGCTTCCAGGCTGATACCGCGACTAAGCTTCCACTCGATGTTGGAGCGGACCTCGCCGTTCTCGGCGAGGCCTGTCGTCACGGTGGCCCGGACGTTGTCCGTGAGGCGCTTGCCGACGGACAGCGTGGGTTCCGGTCGACCGCTGCGGGAGGAATACTGACTTCCGATGCGGAACTCGTCCACGAGGGGCACCGTGCTGCGTACGGCTTGATCGAAGCCCGTTGCTGCGCTCAACGCTTCGAGCCCAACCGTTTGCGCCAGTGAGCCCGCGAGCCCGCGATCGAGCTCGGCCCGAGTCATGCCAATTTGCAAGAGCAGTACGATGTCATCTTGTTGCAGAGCAGGTTCGCTCGTGAAGCGGAGCTTGGGCTCGTCGGTGTCGCCATAGGCATGCATGGTGATGCGCCAACTACCCGCGGCGCTGCCGCCGCTTCCCTCATTTGTGGTCGTACTGGTGTCGATGTCCGCGTTACTCCCGTAGCGGCGGTACTCGGTCACAGCGCGTACATCGAGTTTGGGCGCAATGCGGGAGGGGTTGTCAAACGCGATTCGACCATCCCGCACATCGAAACGATGCCCCTGAAGGAACAGCTTTGAGTTGCGCTCGATGCTCAGACCACCCCGTGCGCCGTAACGTTGATTCGTCCCAGCCAGCCGCAAGCCCGGTTGGTTGACCCGCATCCTCATGTCGATGAGGTTGTTCGCGATGCGCAGAGGGCGGGGCGACCGGAGGCTAATATCGAAGGTGAAGATGTCGTCTTTGGGGTTGTACTCGTCGACGAGCGTACGCTTTTTGCTCGTCAATTGATCCAAATCCACGGAAAAGCGCATCGGGCGAGTGTAGCTAAAGCTGGCGAGCGTCACGTTGCCGGTAATGTTGGGTAGCGCTTTTTCTTCCTTGTTCTTCTCGTCCGCGAGGGCTGCATAGTCGATCTGCAAAGCGGCATCGGCGGTCATTTTTACGCCATCCGCTAGTGGGAGCTTCACCTCTCGTGCCGTAACGGCGAGAGCGACGCTCCGCACCTCGATGCCATCCAGGCTCGCGCGACCGCGGATCGAGGCCGAGCCGGTCGTGCCGATCGTGGCGTCGGCATGCTTGACGACGACCTCGTTGTTTTTTATCTCCAAGGCAACGGTCACGTTGCTAGCCGATACGGGCATGTCTTGCAGGGTGAAGGAACCGTCGTTCAAATTGAGCAGGCCTGTCAGCTCAGGTCGGCCCATCGTGCCGCCGATTCGTAGGCCGCCGGTCAATTCGCCCGCGGCTCGTTTCACGGCCGAGACGTTCAATACGAGTTTTGCGAGGTCGACCGGCGTGAGATCGGCGCCGATGTCGAGCTTCGGGTCGCCAGATAGATTGGAAACCGTCCCGCTCGTCGTGAGCTTGGCGTTGATTCCGCCTTTGAGCTTTGCGTCGATCACGAATTTCGGCACCTGAAGTTGTTCTCCACTCAGCCGAAAGGGGCGGGCAACGGCGCCGACGTGGTAGACGTCGCCGCCCCTCGCGACTTCGGCTTCGGTGAGCGTGAAGGAGAGTTCGGCTTGGGCGGGCTCGTCCAAGTTGAGTTCACCGATGCGAAGCTTTCCCGTGAGGTTGCCTTCCGGTGGCGAGGCAGAGAAGGCGATTCCGGGGACCAAATTGGCGAGCGCCCCCAGATCGAGGGCGTTGAGGGCGACGTCTCCCGTCATGATATCGCTGCTTTGGCGCAAGATGCGCAAGTCGTCGAAGCGTACCTGGCTGCCGAACAACGCGCCGGAAAGTCGCAGCATGTCCTCGGGGCGCAAGGAGCCTTCGGCGTTGCGGACCGCGCGCGGGGCGGTCCCGGCGCGTGGAGGGATCAGGTTACCGCATCGGGTCCGGCCGATACTTTCGAGGGGCAGCTCGCTCGGCAGCCAATCCACCCGAAAACGCGACGGGGCCAGGCTCGTGGGACCGATGCGCAGCGGTGAGATGTCAATGTCGAACCTACCGCTTATTCGCTCGAGCGAGCCGCTGATGGATCCCACGACGGCGAGGTTGGCCTCGGGCCGAACGTCGCCGACGTGGCGTGCACGTAAGCCGTAGGCTCGTTGGTAGGCTGAGAGGCTGCCGAGCGGGATGGAGGAGCTGGTGAGATCGGCCTGCAGTCGTCCCCCGTGCCGGATGGACGCTCGCGCCATGACCGTGCCGGGGCCCTTGTGCAGCGTGGCCGAATGAACATCCACGTACATTCCTCGTCCGCCCGCATTGGGGTCATCCCAAACGAAGTCGAAGTCGGTTGTCCCTCGATCGAAAAGCTCGTCGTAAATCGAGATGCCGTCGAGGCCCAATTGGGAACGAACGCGCAGTCGGCCGCCGCCGCAGGGGTCTCGGCGTCCCCCAAGAACGAAGCCGATGTCCACTACTCCGCTCAAGTTTGCCACCTCGTAATGGGCAAAGTCGGGGTCCTTTTCGAGTTGGACCATGTGGTAGAAGTCGGCGAGTGAGAGTCGGCATCGGGTCGTGCACCGTGCACTCTTGCGTGTGTCGACGCGGCCAGCGATCACGACGGTTGCGTCGGCATCTCCGAAATTGATGTCGAGTCGGGGTAGGGCCAGTTCGCTACGCCCTGAGTTGAGCTGCACGTTCTCAAGCAACAGTTGGACGGGAGCGAACTGAAAGGTACTCGCGGCGACCTGCCCGATCGGGAAACCCGAGAAGTGAAAATCATCGATCGCAAGGGAACCGTTGAACTGGGGCTGATTGAAGGGCCCTCCACCGACCACGGTCATATCGACGACGCCTTGCATGTCGTTTCCCGCGATCGGAGAGACATCGCTGAAGTCGAGGCGTGAGCCTTCGCTGATGCTGATACCCAGCAGTGACTCGAAGCCCAGGGAGACTGTCGTGAGCAGGCGAGATTTGCCGCCTGGCGTCACGATCTCGAAGCCGGCCAGGACGACAGCGTCTTCGGTTACGGTGAATTGTCCAAACACGCGACCTTCGTCGACGCTCATCATCAAGCGTTTGTTCGGCGCATCGAAGGCGCGGTCGTAGATTCGCAAGTCGCGGGAGCGAACGCTCATGGGTCCGGCCAGGTTGAGCGGCGACAGTGTGCCGCCGAACCGGGGGACGACGGTTTCGTCCAAGAGCCACGAGACGTGGGCGTGGGGCATGGCTCCGAGATCGTTGAGCAGGTCCTCGATCGTGATGTTGTCGATGTGGATGCCTTTCGTCGTCAGCGGGATTCCTGGCCGTTTGGGGTAGACGATGGCTTCCTCGATTTGGGCGAGACCGCCTCCCCAGCCGATCGCCGCCTCGGACAAGCGGACACGCTCTCCATCGATGGAGAGATTCGCGTCGAGCGTACGTGCAACGTATTTGCCATCCAGCCCCAGGTCCGTGCCACCAATATGGCCGCGCAGTATGGGAAGGTCGTTGCCGCGGTTGTACCTCAGTTCGTTCAGGTCAAAAGTAAGAGAACCGGTCGTCGGGCCAATCTCGGCAAAGCGATGGACCAAGGGCACCGGGAGTCGTCCCCTGGCGCGGCCGCTGATATGGTCCAGGGTACCGTTTGCCGCGCGGGCGTTGACCCCGGCGACCTCGAGGCTGAGGCGTCTCCAATCGTCTTCCGCAAGATCGCACCCTGGGCGTGTGTGGCTGCGCGGGTCGAAGTCGGCGACGGCCTCCACGTGGAGGCGTCGTACGATCAACTGTTGCTCATCGGGGAGCACACGCGCGCGCAATTCGACGCGACAGATGACGTCTTCGTCGTGTCTACCATCGCGATGGGTGTCCATTTGACTCTCGCCCGCCCGGAGGAAGATCTCGACTGGGCCGTCTTCGAGATTCACATCCAGATCGATGGCCGTGGAGCGCAGCTGGACCGGGCCGCTGTCGAGCGAAAGTTGCGCATTGGTGATCGAAATCGATCGAAGTGGCGTTTTTTGGCCGCCCTTTTTTTCGGTCGTCGTCGTGGTTTTAAGCTTGAGATTTGCGATCTGGCCGTCGCGTATGACCACCCGAACGCGGGGCTGTTCGATATGCACCTCCCCGAGATTCATCTCGCCCGCCAGCAGGGAGAAAATCAAGGGCGTGGCGGTGACCTCGTCGGCATGGAGGAAGGGCCCTGCACCGTCGGAGGCATTCACCCGAAGGTTGGTGAGGACGAGCCGCGGTGGCCACGGTTGGAGGCGGAGGTCGTACTGGGCATCAAGCGCGAGTTCCTGCTGAAGGATTCGCGCCGTTTCGAGCGCCGCCCAGGACTGGATGGAGTCCATACGCGCGAGGGCGCCCGCGGCGAGAGGCAAGGCCCCGACGATGGCGAACAGCCCACAAAGAACGCGCGCGACGCGACCGCCCCAATCCGTCCTCCGTCGCATGCGCCGTCGGGGGCGACGTTGGCGTGCGCCCGCGCCGGGATCGGCGGCGGCTTGGGCACGCGAAGCTGTGGGAGGCGGGTCAGCCATCGTCAGGCACCTGAATCAGATCGTTCGATGCTAACTTGGATCGGGCAACGCCGCTGGGCCAACCCTGCGCACGTATGCGTCGGCGCCCAAACTAATGAATTTCATAGGTTGCGACGATGGGCGCGTGATCGCTTGCGGCATCAACCGCGTCGGTGTGGAGGATTTCGACTGTGTTCGGGTCGAGCATCTCGTACAGCACGGGATTGGTCATCTGCTGATCGACAAGCTCGAGCTTTCCCTTGTAATTGAAGGTCCAGCGCAGCGGTGCCTGGACATGGTCTGCGGCGTTGCGATAGCGAGAGGGATCGGTGCCCAGCGTCCAATCGTAGGGCGAAGACCCCGGCGTGTCGTTGAAATCGCCCAAGATCACCATCGCGCGCTCCGGGTCTTCTTCGGCGAGTTGGTCAGCGATGGCCCGCGTGTGTTGGGCTTCGGCCAGACGCTTGTCCGGGTTGTCGTTTTCTTTGGCCTTGTAGTGCACGCCGAGAAGAACAACGGGTCGCTCGCCGACTTTGATGTGCACTTCGACGCAGTCTCGCGCGTAGCGGTACGCAGGGCCGTGCGGATCGCCTGCCTTCTTGAACTTCTCGGACCGATGCGTCTTGGCTAGCGAAACCTCGATTTTGGACAACAAGGCGATGTTGATCCCCCGAGGGTCGTTGCCTGGGTACAGGACCAGGAATGGGTACGCGTTGTCGAGCTCGGCGTTCAGAGCTACGAGGACGGTCCCGTTCTCGATTTCCTGAAGCATCACGATGTCAGCGTCGACCTCACGCAGGACGCGCGCGATGTCGGTCTTGTGGGATTGCCAGTTGGCGTCGAGTTCTTCGGCCAACACGTCGCTGTCGATCACGTCATTGACGAAATTATGCACGTTCCAATTGACGATCTTTACCGCCTGCGCCGGCGGTTTGGCGCTGCCGCTGGTCGCGCTCGTCGAGCCATATTCGCCACAGGCGCCCGTGGTCCCGCAGAGAGCGAGCAGGAGGGCGAGGGATACGGGGCGGGGAAGCATGGCCGTGCGGTGTCGAGCGAGAGGATTCTTCATTATGACGTGTAGGTGCTCGCGGCGCCATGGTCGTCGAAGCTGGCCGCGTCGCTTGGGCTCACTCCGGGCATGCTACCACTGAGTTCGATCGCCACCGCGTCGACCGAGGCCGTGGTCGGCGGGCCGAATTTGCGCAGGCGGACTTTCGTTGCAAGTGCAGGAGAGTCCTGAAGCACCCTCTCGATCAGCCGGCGGGCCAGTGTCTCGAGCAGCTTGTACGAGCGAGCCGTCCCTTCTTGGACCACGAGGTTCGCGAGGGCGTCGTAGTCGTAGACTCGGTTTCGGTGATCGGTGGCGGGCAGCTGTTCGATCGGCAACGTCACTTGGAGATCGACGACGAAGTCCTGTGGCAGACCTCGCTCAGCCTCCGAGGCCCCGTGCCGCGCGCGGAAGCGAATCCCGTCGAGGTAGATTCGATAGGAGTAAAGAGCGGCTGACACGGCCATTGGGCTAGCACGGAGGCTCCACGGCATGAAGCGCTCTGCGGAGTTCATCGCCCCCGCGGGACGCCATCGGCTTCGTCCACACAGGTGGGCAGGGGCTCGCACTCCTCAGGTGCTGGAGCCTGGCGGCTGGACTGGTCAGATGCTGTTCGTTTGACGAGGCGTGCGGAATGGGAAAACATGTGCCCATGGCGCTCATCGAGACGGAAAAGGATGCCCGCCGCCTGGCTCGAGCCATGGCGAGCGATCTGGCCCTGTACAACGAGGATCGGGTTGTCGAGTCCATTCAAGCGGACACCTTGTTCGAGACCTTGGCGGACGAAATTGCTGAAGCTCGCGAGCACTACAAAACCCGGGTTTCGGCGGGATTGTACGCGATGAACTTCTTCGATCGGGCCCTCGTCGATGTGCTGGTGCGCTCAAAAGGCCACATCGAGTCGTCGATTTGGTGAGCGAGTCGTCGTTCTGGCCGCGGGAGCCATCGACGTTGTTTGACGACTCCGCCCCGTGTGCGGCCAGTTCCGGTTCACTCCGACAGTGTCTGCTTCGCCTTGGCGAGATCGGGAGGCAGTGGGCTCTCCCAATGCATGGATTCTCCCGTGATCGGATGGACAAATCCTAGCTCGGCAGCGTGCAGGGCCTGGCGGCCTAAACGGAGTGCGAGCTCTCTTAAAGGTCCGTGCGGCGGCACCCCGCCGTACAGCCGATCGCCGACGATGGGCGTTTTGGCTGCTTCCGCGAGGTGGACGCGAATTTGGTGGGTGCGCCCCGTCTCGAGGCGGCAGCGCACCAGCGAGGCTTCTCGGAAACGCTGGAGTTGTTCGACATGGGTGCAGGCGCGTTTTGCGGGGCGGCCTTCCGCGATGCGCGTCGTGAACTTGAGTCGTTGCGTCGGGTGACGTCCGTGCAAGGTGTCGTAGGTGGCGTCGGCGGTGTTGCCCAGGGTAAGCGCGAGGTAGCTCCGCTGGATATCGTGTGACTCGAAGAGCGATTTGAGGCCTTCCCGTGTGGTGGGGTCTCTGCTGACGACCAGCAGCCCGCTCGTGTTCTTGTCGATCCGGTGAACGATGCCGGGTCGAAGGTGCCCCTGGCGGTCGAGTGGATCGGCGTTTTCGGCATCGAAATGCCCCCGTGCGAGCAGGCCGTTGACGAGCGTGCCGGTTGGATGGCTGCGGGCGGGGTGCACGACCAAACCGGCGGGCTTATCGACGACGAGCAAGTACTCGTCTTCGTAGACGACGCTGAATTCGACGTCCGGATCGGGTTCGGCTCGGGTCAGCGGCGGGTCTTGGGGCGTAATCTGCACGCGCATGCCGGCCCTGAGCACGCTTCGTTTCTTGAGGGGTTTGTCTTCGCTCTGAACATGACCTTCGGTTATCCAACGCTGTAGTTCGGTCCTCGGCGTGGTGTGTCCCGCGGCGGCCAACAAGGTCACGAGCCCCTTGTCGGCGCGTTCACCGTCGAGTTCGGGGGGAACGTCGACGACGATGACGCGGTCATTGCGGTTCAAGGTCCACCCTTGGTGATGGGGTTGGGATGCGCGCGACGGTCAAAAGCGTGCTGAATACTCGACATCGCTGGCCATGTCGCGCAGTTCGCTGTTGAGCGGCATGTAGGCTTCGACGTCGTCGAGACGCAACTCGTCGCTGAGCTTGAGCAAGCCAGACTGCTCGACGAGGTACAGATCGAAGGCCGTGTAACGTAGATGGACCGACACGGAGGTCCCGTCTGCCGTCAGACCCAAGATCGGAAGTTCGCCGTCGCGGCGCGGTTCGCCCAAGTACAGGGCGTTCCACGGCTCGTCAGGAAGATTGGGTAAGCGGATGACGCGTTGGCGCAGCGGTGAGGAGGTCCACCCCAACTCGGTCATCGCTTCGGCGAGCTTACGGGTGCTCGTGCGTCGAGCATGGGCTTGTTCCGGCGTGCGTCCGAATCGTCCTCGGCCTCGCCAGCGTTGGCCGAAGGTTCGAAACGTGAAGTCGAACTCTAGAAAACGTCGCACTGTGGGCGGCAATTCGACCATCAACTCCGATTCGAGAGCATCGAGATCTCGTGGCGTTGCCTTTTGAAGAGCTAGGCCGTGGGCCTTGGCATGGGCTTCGTTGCGCTCGATGATGCGCTCGACGAGTGGGATACCGCGTTCAACCTTCATCGTGGGTCACTCTTAGGCAGGGATCGTGGGGCAAGCTAGTTGAAAAAGCCGTCTTGGGAGGGCGAGCGTTTGTTAGTCGCCATCACCCCTTACATCATTAGCGCCGATCTTGAAATCGGGGTGATAGTGCCTCAGGCCGGCCAGTGCGAGGAAGCCGACGAGGACGGCGAACCAGAGGGTCGCGAATCGAACCAACAACATCGCTCCTGTAGCGATGCCGGTTCCTACGTGACCTAAGTGCACGAGCTGCTCCTCGATGAGCCCATCGGTGACGCCGAGACCGCCCGGCAGCGGGATGAGAGCCCCGGCGAGGGTGGCCGTGGAGTAGAAGAATATCGCCAGAGCCAAGGGGAGTTCTTGACCAAAACCCAATAAAATCAACCACAAGGCGACGCCTTCGAGGGACCAGCCGACCACGGAGAGCAGGCTTGGCCAAAAGAGCCGTCTGGGCGTCGTGAGCTCCTGCAAGCTCGATAGTGCGTCTTCGAGGCGTGGGCCGATGCGCGCCCCGAGCCTCCCAAGGGACCCCGGGAGCCGCGGCAAATAGTTCAGGACCGGCCGCTGCAATCGCGGGCTGCCGATGAACACCAGGAGAGCCACGACGACGATCCCACCGGCTGTTGCCCACACCGCGCCGCCTTCAAAACCGAGGCTGCCGAGGGCGATCATCGTTACGATTGCAATCAAGTCGGTGATCCGCTCGGCGACGACGATGGGGGCGGAGCGCTCGACGGGCACACCGTGGGTTTGCCGGAGGATCAGCGATTTGAACACTTCGCCGACCTTCCCGGGGGTCACGGTGAGCACGAAGCCCGACAGAAAGGTGAGCAGACTCTCGCCCTTCGGAATTCCGCGGATCTCCAAGACGGCGAGGTAATATTCCCACTTGAGGAATCGAAGCAGGTAGTTCGCGAACGCGAGGCCGCACGCGGCGGCGAATGTCCACCACGCGTAATTCGCGAATTGTGACTGGATGTTGGCGACCCCTCGGTACAGAACCATCGATCCGTACAGCACGACCGCCGCCAACATGACGAGGACGACCCTGCGGACGAGGTTGCCGCGCGATGCTGGTGCGGAGGGACTCATCGATTCGAGGATGTGGGGCCACCACGCTGGTCTTGGCGGCGGCGCTCAGCGAGCCGATGGCGAAGCACGAAAAAAGTCACGACGCTCGTCACGAGCAGCAACGCGAGGGCGACGACGACCCACGCTGGGGCGGGCCATCGACCTCGGGCGAGGCCTTCGGGAGGTCGCACAACTTGAGCGACGAGCGCGTAGGGGAGCGTGGAAAACATTGTGGTTTGCGTAGGGCTTCCTAAGCCCCATGCGCTCAGGATGCAAAGTTGTGTCGAGAGCGTTCAGAAACGCGAATACTGGACGTCGCTTGGACTGGAACCGCTTGCCGCGCCTTTCGAAAGTTGATTAGCTGTTCGTGGCTGGTCATGGTGAAGAGAGCAACGAGCAGACCGCGGGAAAAACGTCGCGTCGTGCGTGCGCGAGCCGGCTTCATCCTCGGGCTTTTTGTCTTGGCGTCGGTGGCAGCTTGCGGGCGAACCTACCCGTGGAAAGCCGGCGCTGGTCAGGGGGCGAGCGGCGCTTCCTCGCCTGGTGGCGCTGGAGGCGTTGGGGGCGTTGGTTTGGGCGGTCAGGGCGCGGTTGGACCTGGCCCGGGTGGTGCTGGACCCGGCGCAAGTGGGCCCGGTGGAGCCCCTCCTGGCTGTACATTGGACGTCGAGTGCGACGACTCGGACTTCTGCACCACGGATCGTTGTGAGACGGGATCGTGCACCTTTGCTCCGAAGGATGACGACGAGGACGGATTCGTCGATGCTCTGTGTGGTGGCAAGGACTGCAATGATCTGAACGCAAATGTCCACCCCGGTCTGCAGGAAGCGTGTTCGGATGCGGCAGACAACGACTGCAACGGTGTCGCGGACTGCATCGATCCCGCTTGCGCGAATGACCCGAACTGTGGCTGCACGCCATCGCCGGGAGGCGAAAACTGTCTCAACGGTTTCGATGATGATTGCGATACGACGGTGGATTGCAATGACGCTGACTGCATCGGCACGCCGGCCTGCGGCTGTATGCCCGATGAGACGGGGCGATGCGCCGACGGCATCGACGACGATTGTGACGGACCCATCGATTGCGATGACAGCGATTGTGCGCAGGATATCAATTGCATCTGTCAGGCGAAGACGGAGCTGTGCCAAAACGGACAAGACGAGGATTGCGATCTCTTGGTCGATTGTGCCGATCCTGACTGCGCCGGGGCGCAGGCTTGCATCTGCCTGCCGCCTGGATTCCCTGAACTTTGCGACGACAACAGCGACAACGATTGCGACTTGTTGGTCGACTGCGCGGATCCCGATTGCGCGGGCTCACCCGCGTGCCAAATGTGTGTACCGGAAGTCTGCGACAACGGCATCGACGACGACTGTGACAACCTGATCGATTGCGCCGATGACGCCTGTGCGTTCGCCCCGAATTGCGCGCCGACTGCAGAGATCTGCAACAACAGCCTCGACGACGACAACGATGGGGACATCGATTGCGCGGACATTGATTGCGCCAACAACCCACTGTGCGAACAGAAGCAATCAAACTGTCAGACCGCGAAACTGATCAGCGCCAGCGGACAATTTACGGGCGACACGACGGGTAACATCGGTGAACAGAAGGGCTCCTGCGGGGGGGCGCCGGGCGAGGCGGTATTTTACTTCGTCGTCAACCAGCCGTCTTACATCAAGCTCGACTCCAAGGGGACGAGCTTTGACTCCATCCTTTATGTCCGTAAGGGATCATGCGAGTCAGGCCTCGAAATTGGCTGTGACGATGACAGCGCGAATTTTCAGTGGGCCGCGGAACTCGAGTTTACCATTCTGTACCCGGCGACGTATTACGTGTTCCTCGATGGTTTCACGATCGATCCGAATCTCGGTGCCAACGAAGGGGCTTTCGTTCTCAATGTGGTCATGACGCCCAATCCCATGGAGAAGTGCGATGACGGCATCGACAATGATGGGGACCAATATGTCGATTGCGCGGATTCGGACTGCACGAACGTGGGAAACTGCTTCAATTGCAACCAAGGTGGCCCGCCGGCTCCGGAGCACGGGGTGGGCGCGTGCACCGACGGTTTGGACAACGATTGCGACGGAAAGACTGATTGCGTAGACGACGATTGCAGCGCCGGACCGAATCATCCGCCGGAATGTTGCAATGGCATCGACGAAAACGACAACGGGATCCCCGACGATTTCACCTGTCGTTGCGTGACGAGCAACGACTGCATTGGCGGCCAGATTTGCTACACGAGCACCTCGTGGACGTGCGGGATCCCCTGCGATCAATTCTTCGGTGATGTGTGCCCGTCACAGGCTCCGGGCTCGTACTGCAACCTGTCCACCGGCCAGTGTGAGTTTTAAGGTTCCGTGCGACGGAGCGGGCTGCTCCCCAGTCCGCTGTTTGCCGAGTGCGCCAACTAGCGAGGAACGGGCCGCGACGTGTCGGGGCCACCGAGTTCGCTCTCGATCTTTTCGAGCTCGTCCTTGTAGTTCGCTGCGGTGATCGTCTTCTCCGCTTCGTCCTCGAAGTCGGCGGGGACAGGCAGGTCGGCGGCGTCGTAGGTGATCGCCGGCTGTGCGCTCGCGGTGACGACGCTGGTGGCCTGGGCCGTCGTGGTCGGGGCGGGGGCGGGGGCGCTCGGGTTCGCATTGCAGGCGAACGACAACACGCTTCCAATGAAGATCCACCGCTTCATCGCTTCGTCTCCTCGGCTCGGGGCTTGGGGCTCTGCTTGCGAAGAATCTGCCGCCACCAACCATTGTGTCGGGATTGCTCACGAGCGATCAAGCCGTCCGTCTTCTGGACGAGCGCGTAGTCACTGGCCGAGGCGGCGAGGTAACGAATGCGCCGTAGGCGAGCGACGCGCCCCGCGTGCAATTTCATCGCCTTCCGCATCGGGTCGCTCAAGGCGCGTCCATGCAGTCGCTTGCGCACGACGCGGCGCAGGGCGCGCCGGCGATCTTTGCGCCGCTCTGCTCGCTTGGCTTTTCGCGTTTTCCATCGTTTTTCGATGCGCTTCATCCGATTGGTCTTCTGCTCTTTGTGCAGGGGTCGTGAGGGCAGTGCGCGATGCGGATCGGGACGAGCGCTAGCCGCGCGTCCGTGGCCATGACCGTGGCCATGACCGTGGCCATGACCGTGGCCATGACCGTGGTCGCGGCTACCGGGCCGCTTTCCCGCTTGTCCGAGGGCGGACGTCGACCACAGCGTGAACCCTGCGAGGAGGGCCAGCGTGGCAAAGAGTGTCGATCGTGTCTTCATCGTGAACGGAGCATGGACGACGGGTCACAGGGTGACAAGTCAGCAGAGCCCCGGAGCGAAATCTAGCGCAAGCTCTTGGAAACGCTTTGAAGGACGTCGAGGACATCGACGCCCTCGGCTTCGGCACGGTAACTCAAGACCAAGCGATGGCGAAGAGTGGGCGCGAGCATCGCATGGATGTCATCCAAATCGGCAGCGGCGCGACCACCCAGGACCGCCCGGGCTTTCGCCGCCAGGACCAAGCTTTGACTCCCGCGGGGACCTGCACCGTAACGGACGAATTGGCGTACGGCCTCCGGGGCATCCTCGTCTTCTGGGCGCGTTCGCCGGGCAGCAGCTACCGCGTAGGCGATAGCTTCTTGCGTGATGGGCACGCGTGGCACAAGTTCGCAGATAGCCAAGAGCTCTTCGCGGCTCACCACCGACGTGATTGGGGAGCTCAATTCCGAGGTCGACCGCGCAGCGATTTCCAATTCTTCGGCCTCGCTGGGGTAGTTGACGACGATTTCGAGCATGAAGCGATCGCGCTGCGCTTCGGGTAAGGGGTAGGTGCCTTCCTGTTCGATGGGGTTGCGCGTCGCGAAGACCTGAAAGGGGGTCGGCAAGCGATGCGTGTTGACGCCCATCGTGACTTCTCGCTCCTGCATGGCTTGCAAGAGGGCGGCTTGTGTCTTCGGCGGTGTGCGGTTGATTTCGTCCCCGAGGATGATGTTGTGAAACAATGGTCCGGGCAAGAAGCGTAGCTTCCGGTCGCCGTCGCTTTCTTGAAGAACGTCGGTTCCAGTGATGTCCGCAGGCAGCAAATCCGGCGTGAACTGGATGCGGCCAAACTCTAGATCCAGGGCTTGGGCGAGCGACGACACGAGGAGCGTCTTCGCAAGGCCAGGTACGCCGACGAGCAAGGCATGTCCCCGTGCGAGCAAGGTCACCAGCATCGCCTCGAGCACCTCTTCCTGGCCAACCACGACCTGACCGATGGCTTTGCGTAAGCGCTCGGCCGCCTGAAGGGCTGCGGCGAGCAACGCGACATCGTCGACGGGCGCAGTGGATAGGAGTGGCGAAGACGACGGGGGGGCGGATGAGCGTTGTTCTGTCATGGTCGGGTGACTCAGCAACCCTTGAAGGTGGCCTCACGCTTTTCGATGTAGGCGCTGAGGCCTTCGCGAGCATCTTCAGAGCCAAACAGCTCTGCTTGCAGCTCTCGTTCGAAGGCGAGGCCTTGTTCGAAGCTCATTTCGAGTCCGCTCTGCACAGCTCGCTTGATTCGGCCAACCGCGAGGGAGGCTTTGCCTGGTGTGCAGAAGCTCCGAGCATAGGTCATGACTTCCGTCATGAAGTCCGCGTGGGTTTCGGAATCGATGACCCTGTTGATCAAGCCGAGTTGTTCGCCGCGTGCGAAGTCGAAGGTCAGGCCTTCACACATCAACTCGATGGCGCGGCTCTTGCCTACGAGGCGAGCCAGCCGTTGCGTGCCACCGGTGCCTGGCAATACGCCCAAGGCCACCTCGGGAAGACCGAGCTTGGCCCGGCCGCCCCGCGCGATGCGCAGGTCGCAAGCCATGGCGACTTCGAGGCCGCCGCCAACGCAGTGACCATTGATTGCGGCGATGGTGAGCTTGGGGGTGTGCTCAAGCCGGTTGAGCGTCTCGTTGGCGTGCAAACAGAAGTAATATTTGAACGTCGGATCGGCTTGCTTCAACATGTTGATGTTGGCGCCGGCACAGAAGAACTTCTCTCCGTGACCGGTGATCACGATGACCTCGACGGCCGTATTCATCCGTGCATCGAGCACGACGCGGTCCATCTCCTGCATCATCTCGTAGCTGTAGCCGTTGACCGGCGGATCGTTCAACTCGAGCAAGGCGACGCCGTCTGCCACATTGTATTCGACCAGTGCCATGCGCTTGTCTTAGCAGTGACCCGCGGCTAGCAACACCACCTTTATCTGGTGGAGCAAGAGGGGGCGTGCTAACCGCAAGCGCTGACGGCATGACTCGTGAACAGGTGACAGCGAAGCTCAAGGAGGTTCTCATCGAGGAACTCAATCTTGAGGACAAGACGCCAGTTGACATCGATCAGGCGGCGCCGTTGTTTGGCGAAGGTCTTGGGCTCGATTCGCTCGATGCGCTACAGCTTGCGATGGCCATTGAAGAGCAATTCGGCGTCCGTGTACCCGAAGGCGATGAAGCGCGGCCCATTTTTGCTTCCGTCGATTCGCTCAGCGCCTACATTATCGATCATTCGTGAATGACGAAAACGGAAGATTGATGGCCGGCGGGGCATGTGATGACCATGCGTCTGCGGGTCCCGCGGAGACGGTCATTTGGGTGACGGGGATTGGGGTCGTGTCTCCACTGGGGGTTGGCGCGGAACTCACCTTCGATCGTCTGGTCCGCGGGGATGGCGCTGTGGGCGAATTGCAGCTGTTCGAGCCCGCCGATTGTCGTTCCCGCTTGGCGGCGGAAGTGCGCGAACTCGATGTCGCTCAGGTCGCCCCACCCGAGCAACTCGATACCTGGTCGCGCACCGACGCGATGGCGGTGATGGCCGCTCGCGAAGCGCTGTTGCAGGCCCATCTCACGCCGGACGCCTCGGAGGGCTCGGCGGTGGATCTCATCGTGGGCGGGAGCACGGCGGGCATGTTCGAGACCGAGAAGCTCCTCGCAGAGATGAGCAAGAACCCCGACTCGATCGAGCCGCTCAAGCGCATGCTGTCTCATCCCCTGTCTGCCACGGCTGATCGCATGCTCGATACCTTCGGTTTGTTGCGGGATGCGCGGACGGTTTGTAGTGCCTGCTCCAGTGGCGCCAACGCACTGATTCTCGGCGCTTCTCGTTTGCTCAGTGGTCGCTCGAGCTGTGTGCTCGCCGGTGGCGCGGATGGATTGTGCCGGCTTACTTACGTCGGGTTCAACGCGCTTGCGGCTCTCTCGCCCGCGCCTTGTCGCCCTTTCAGCACGAGCCGTTCGGGGCTGACCTTGGGCGAAGGCGCGGCGTTCCTCGTCTTGGAGACGGAGGCGCATGCTCGCGAACGTGGTGTCGAAGCTCTCGCGGAATTTCGAGGCTGGGCCGTCGGGTCGGAGGCTCACCACATCACCCACCCCGAACCGACCGGCGAGACGGCGTCTCGCGTCATGGCCAGCGCACTCGCCATGGCCGAACTCGAACCCACACAG
This sequence comes from Polyangiaceae bacterium, assembly GCA_029941785.1. Classification (GTDB taxonomy): domain Bacteria; phylum Myxococcota_A; class Polyangia; order Polyangiales; family Polyangiaceae; genus JAPYTK01. The sequence continues at coordinate 17,114 of JAPYTK010000067.1, forward strand.
GTTGGCTACTTGAATGCTCATGGCACCGCCACGCCGCTCAACGACGCGATGGAAATCGCCGCTATCAAGAGGTGTTTTGGGCCGGCGGCGCCTCGCCTCATGGTGTCTTCATCCAAGGGGCAGATCGGGCACACACTCGCTGCTGCGGGCGCGATGGAGGCGGCGATCAGCGTGATGGTCGTGCAGCACGGCCGCGTGCCGCCAACCGTCGGACTCGGTGAGATCGACGACGCATGTGCCGGGGTGGATCACGTGACAGATGGTCGGCGGCAGGATGTCGCCGCGGCGATGTCGACGTCCTTTGGTTTCGGAGGCAGCGACACCGCACTGCTCTTCTCTCGGCCCGGTGCTTTCGAGAACAAGTCAGGTTTCGTGCGGCGTCGCGTCTTCGTCACCGCGGCAGCGACGCTCGGGGCCGAGGGGATTTGTGGTGCGGAGGACGCCGGCCGGCACGTGCGCGGCGGCGATCCGGAGTCGGTTGCCAAGCGGATTGAATTCAAGGCTGCCGACTATCTCGATTTGAAACGCGCTCGACGATTGGACCGTCCGGCCCGAATGGTCACAGCCGTCGTCGAGCATGGTCTCGCTCAGTCAGGTTGTCCTGCGTCTCGGTTGGCGGATGCTGGGGCGATCGTTGCGGCGGCCTACGGCTCAGTCGATGCGTGCGCGAACTACGTGCAACGCTTCACGGACCGCGGCGCACGTTTCGCGAGTCCGGCGGTGTTCCCCAATCTCTTGCCTTCTTCGCCTGTGGCTCACGCGTCGGTCTACTTGGGCCTCGGCGGACCGGTGTTTGCGAGCGCGGACGTGGGGGCCACAGCCGAGGGCGCGATGGTGGCGGCGGTCGAGTTGCTCGAAGTGGGCCAGGGCAGGATCATCGCGGCGGGTGGCGTCGAGGAGGCGAGTGACATCATCGACCGTGCCCTCGGCCCCTTGTGCACGGGCCACGTCGGTCGAGGGCCCCGGAGCGAAGGGGCGGCGGTGCTCGTTTTCGAAGCCGAGGTCGGGGATGGCGATGTCATGTCCCGTGCGATTGCGGAGGTCGTGTGGTCGGATGCTTGGCGCGACCGATGCGACTGGCTCGGACTTCCTGCGCCGGTTGGGCGCAGTGGTGTATTCGTAGCGACCGACGTGCCTGCGCTCGGGACGATGCTGACCGGGAGCGGTTGGGCGAAGGTCAGCCGCTACTCGGTGAGTGGCAGGGTAGGGCACCACGAGTGCGCGGGCGGCTTCGCCTCGGCTGCGGCGGTGTCCCTCCTCGCCGCGGGTAAGCTCGACATGGCGTTTGTGATCGGGTTGGCCCCGGTTCGCCAGCGTGCGTTGGTGCTGCGCGCATGTCCTCATGGGGCGAAGCCATGATGCCGTGGCTCGGGGGGCTCGCGCTGCTATCATTGAGCGTGGGCTGCCAACCCTTGGCGTTGCCACGGACGGGCGGAATCTTCGCGGGAGAGCCACCGACGACAGCAGAGTGGCGTGACGCGCGCCGCAGGCTAAAAACGCTTCAGGACGTTTATGCGCCGACCAGGTCCCGGACCATGAACGTCGAGCTCGACATGAAGCTGGCCGGGGGAGCCGGGGCCATGCGTTCGCGCGGAGCGATCGCCGTGCATCCAGCGGGTGGCCTCAGGATCGTGATGCTCGGTCCTGGCGGGACGACTGCGTTCGACCTGTGGGCGTGCGAGGGGGAGTTTCGACTCGCGATTCCGGCTATCGACCACGTCGTGCGGGGCGATGCCCGCACGCCCCCTGAACAGCTTCGAGGGTTGCCCGTCGAGTTCTTGCGTTGGTGGTTTCTCGCGCCGATGTCGGGTCGCTTGCTCAACTTCATGGCGGCGGACGAGGATGGCTGGTGGCGTTTCGTTTTGCGAGACGGGGAGTCAGTTGTGGATGTTCGCGGGCAAGGGCCGAGCGAGCGCCCTCGAAGCTTGCACGTGATTCGCCACGTCCAAGGGGCGGTGCAGGAAGTTCACAGCGACGGGAGGGCCTGCGGCCGAGTCCGGTACCAGCAGCGTCCCGGTGGCGTCGTGCTCAAGACCGTGTGCGAGGGTTGGGCTACTGGGCACCCTCCCTCCCGCGCGTTTCACGACCCGGACCGACCGTCGCGACCGTGCGGCGCCCTTTCCTCCTCGGCGAGGGGGCCCCGTGACTGAACTCGTCGTCGTCGCGCAAGGTGCGGTGTCGGCGCTTGGGCGGGGGGCTGCGGCGGTCACGCCGGCGACCTTGGGCGCTGCCGCATCCTCGGCGATCGGCAGGGATGCGGCTCTCACGGCGGGAGGTCTCGAGCGTCCGTTTGCCGCGCGAGCGGAGTTGACTGGCGCGGTGCACGATGACCGCGCCACCGCTCTGATTCTGTGTGCCATGGATCAGGTTGCCAGCGAGCTCGACGTTCAGTTCTCCGCTTGGCGGGGCTTGCGGATTGGGCTTTGCCTGGGGACGTCGAGCGGGGGCATGATCTCGGCCGAGCAGTTCTTCGACCGGCTCCGTTCGGCGAAGGATCTGAACCCCGAACGCGCGCTGTCGGCGACCTACTTCGCTCCGTTCGATGCCGCCAAGATGTGGTTGCGCGCTGCGACTGGAGAGCGCCCCGTCGAACCACACATGCAAGTCGTCGCCGCGTGCGCCTCCTCCACGCTCGCCATCGGCATGGGCATGCGCTGGCTTCAGCGCGACGCATGCGATCTCGTACTCGCTGGCGGGTATGATGCGATCAGCCAATTCGTTGCTGCCGGCTTCGAGAAGATCCGAGCAACGAGCGGCACCCTTCCCAAGCCTTTCCGTGAGGGCCGCGACGGCATGGCGTTGGGCGAAGGTGCCGGCGTGGTGGCGATCACGACTCATGCGCAATCACGCGTCCACGGTCTGCACCAGCCTGGGTTCGCCTTGTCTGGATTTGGGGCATCTTGTGATGCTGTTCATATTACCGCTCCCGATCGGTCGGGTGAGGGCCTCAGAAGGGCGGCGGAGGCGGCGCTTGATGACGCTGCGGACGAGGTGGCCCACGTCGACCTCGTCAGCGCTCATGGCACGGCGACTTCGTTCAATGACGCGATGGAGTCGAAGGCGATCGCCGCGAGCTGTTCCGGGCCTGTTCCCTATGTTCACGCGTTCAAGGCGCAGATCGGTCACACCTTGGGCGCTGCTGGCGTGCTCGAGTTGCTCGCGGCCACCGGCGCGCTGCGGGACCAAGTGGTGCCGCCGACTTGCGGGGATGGACCGCTCGCGGAGGACGCGCCCGCCAAGATTGTGGATTGGGCCCAGAGCGCTCCATTAGGGCGCGTACTCAAGCTGTCGGCCGCTTTTGGTGGGGTGACCGCAGCCTTGGTGGCGGATGCTCGGCCCCGTGCGGGCGATGCCGTTCCGACTCGCTCCGACCGCCCCGTTCGTTTGGTGCGCTCGATCACCGTCGAAGACGTCGATCGCGCAGTTTTAGCCCGTCGATGCGGGATGCCTCGTGATCGCATCGCCCGAATCGACCCCCTCGGTCAACTCACCTTGGCGGCGACCGCCGAACTCGTCTGTGCGTGTGGTCGTGAGGCGGTAGGCGGCGCGGGGATCGTGTCTGGCCACGCCTTGGCGACCTTGGAGACCAATCGTCGGTTTTACGAGCGGCTGGTGGCCAAGGGCCCGCGGTGGGTTGATCCACGAATGTTTCCGGCCACCTCGCCGAATGCCGGCGTGGGTCATGGCGCCATTGTGTACGGCCTGCATGGTCCGTGTTTCTCCGTGTGCGGCGGTTTGGCTGGCGGGATTGAGGCCGTCGTCGCTGCGGCCGAGTTGGTGCGTGCGGGCGATGTGGAGCGGATGATCGTGGTGGCCGCCGATGACGATGGCCCAGCCATTCGAGCCTGGTTGGAGCTAGCGGCCGGAGGTCGGCCTTACGCGCCAGGCGCTGTCGCCTTGTTGCTCGAGGCGGGAAGCGACGATCCCCATCAAGCCATCATCCCGCCCGATTTGCGGCCCGACCATGGCGCCGGGGCCATCGGGCAGCTCGGATTGCGGGAGTGGCTGAGCAGCATGACGGCTCTGTAACGGCCTTAGGGTTGTAGGCGAAGGCCGTGCTGGCGGCGTGCGCCGAGCCTGATGGGCGGGCCGGAGCTCACGTGTTTCAGGCCGCCGAGCTGCAAAGGCGAGCTGTTCCCCGCATTTGGCCAGTGACTGGGCACGGAATGGCGAGGGTGCTATGCGTGTTGTCTCTCGGGCGAGCCTCTGAATTGGTCACGCTCAGCCGAGCCTTTCTCCCCATCGACACCGTGATGCGAAACGCTGCCTCTCCTGTATTGATTCTCGTGTTCGCCGTGGCAGTAGCCAGCGGCTGCGTGACGAAGTTCATTCCCAACACCGACGTCGTCGACAATCCTGACAACCGTCAAGTGGTCGCGTTTTGCGAGGCCTATCGCCGAGCTGTCGAGCGGAAGGACTTGGTGACCCTGGTCGAACTCGCATCCCCGCAATATTACGAGGATGGCGGCAACGTCGATGCTTCGGACGACATCGACTACGCCGGTCTGCGGCAGTATCTGACCAAGAAGTTCAGCGAGGCGAAGAGCATTCGTTACGAAATCCGGTACCGGCGCGTCTCGCGTGGCCCCGACGTCGTCCTCGTCGATTACACGTACAGCGGTAGCTATCGCTTGCCCTCTAAGGGAGGCGGCAAGTGGCGGAGCACCGTCGAAGAGAATCGGCTCGAGCTCGTCGCGAGCGGCGATAGCTTCAAGATCGTCGCCGGGATGTGAGAAGCTCGGCGCACACAGCGGCTGGGCCATGCGGTTGGGCGCGGCGCACACTCGGGGCAGTCTTCGCGCTGGCCGTGTCGAGCGCCGCCTGTTCTGTGGTGGACCTGCCGCCGATGGTGAGCGATTTCGATCCCCCAGCTACCGCGACCACGAGTTGTGAGCCAGGAACGACACGCCCCTGCTACGAGGGCCTCGACGGAACCGAGGGCGTTGGCCCCTGTCGCAGCGGCAAACAGCAGTGTCTCTGGCATGGCCGCAGTTTCGGAGCTTGTGACGGCCAGGTGGTGCCAGCAGCCGAGGACTGCGCTTCGCCTGCCGATGAGAATTGCGATGGTGTGACGAGTTGCGGAGAGACTCGGTGGGGGCAACGTTGGGGGCTCGATCGCGATGAGGTGGGCCGTGCCGTGGCCGTCGGAGGGGCGGAATCGGACATCGTATTTACCGGGTTTTATCGGGATCCGATCGACTTTGGCGGTGGCCAATTGAGCGCCGTGGACAACTCTCGCGACATCTTCGTCAACAAGTTGGACCGAGCCGGGCAATTGTTGTGGAGCGTGGGGATCGCAGGGGACGACCACCTGGTTGCTCGCGATATCGCGGCGTCGGCGGACGGTGAGGTGGCCGTGGTCGCTACGGTGCGGGGCCCGATCGAGGACTTTGGGCTCGGGAAGATCACCGGCGCGGGCGGCCACGACCTCTTCGTCGTTTCGCTCGATAGCGCAGGAAAGGCGCGGTGGGCCCATCGTAGCGGCGACGGTTTTCACCAGTACCCGATGAGCGTCAGCTTTGATTCTGCCGGCAACATGGTGGTGGGGGGGTACTTTCGAGGCGTCATGCAGTGGCCGTCGGGTCAAGAGGAGCCTCACCGGTTCGAGTCTAGCGATCTCAATGATGGCTTCGTGATGAAGCTCTCACCGACGGGCGACCTGATGTGGTTTCGACAGCTCACCGGAAGTGCGGATCAGTATGTGCGCGCGGTGGCGGTCGACGAGGCTGGGAACGTGATCGTCACCGGCTACTTTTTTCGAGAAGTCGAAGCCGGTAGCGAGCTGGTGACAGCTATCGGAGACGAGGCGGACGTGTTCGTCGTCAGCTTCGATGCCGCAGGCGAGCATCGCTACACTCGTCGCTTCGGTGGTAGCTCCGAAGAGCGCGCTTACGATGTGGCCGTCGATAGCCAAGGACAGGCTGTCATCGTGGGCCGTTTCGAGGGCAGCATGCCGCTGGGCGGACAGCTCGTCGACGCGGCGGCCGCAGGGGCGATATTCGTGCTGAAGGTCGATGCCTCTGGTGACGAGGTTTTTGGCCGGCGTTTCGGAGGCGATACCGAGCAAGGTGCGCACGGTGTGGCGGTCGATAGTCGCGACCAAATCGTCGTCTCTGGTTACTACGAGGGATCACCGAGTTTCGGCACGGCAGCCTTGCCCGCGGCAGGTTTGCGCGAACCGAATGTCGCTCTCTTGAAGCTCGATTCCGAGGGGAACCACGTGTGGAGTCGAGGCTTCGACGTGGTTGGGGATCAGGACGCCGGATATGCGAATCGCGGTTGGCGTCGCGTCGCCATCGGAGCTGCCGACGAAATCCTGCTCACGGGTTTCGTGAAAGGACAGCTCGCCTTCGATACAGCTGATCCCCAGACAGAGCCTGCGGGTGGCAGCGACATCTTCTTGGCGGCTTTCGCTCCTTGATCTTGAGTCTCACTCGGCAACGTCGACAGCGGTGGCTAGCGTGCCCCGCTGAGAATTCGGCGGCAAGGTAGCCTGGAGCATCCCCGCTTCTTTGGCGGCCGCCAGCGTACGCAAGGCGGTGCCGTACCCGCGCATCACCAGTGGACGAGCGGCAAAGTGATTGAGGTAACCGTAAGGGCCGAGATCGGGCGCGATGTCGATGAAACGAACGTGGGGATGTCGCTCGTGCAGCAAGGCGACGCCGCGGCGCTCCTTCTCAGTTAGCAAGATGCTGATCGACTGGCGAAGCACGCGCTGAATGCCCCGTTGGGCGATCGATTTTGGTGGATCGACCTGCTGAACGGGTCGATAGATGTTCGAGATGATCACGACATCCGCTCCGGCTTCGACGGCGATGTCGGCACTCAGTGTGCGCGC
>JAPYTK010000068.1 GCA_029941785.1 Polyangiaceae bacterium
CACCCGGCCTCCCGTGCGTTGGATCTTGGTGACCTGTGTGCCGGTCCGCCACTCGACTCCGTAGGCCTTGGCGGCTGAGCTCAGGGCTCGCGTGAAGGCGGCGGGGCCTCCGACGACGCGGTCACCAGCACAAGCTTCGCGCAACACGAGATTGGCGGCGGTGCCGGCAGACCAGGGCCCGGTGAAGGCACCTTCGACCGAGGGGAGGGCGATCGCTGCAGCCAATCTCTCGTTATCGAAGAGATCGCGCATCCAGTCGGCGGTACACATTGGAAGCACGCGCAGCAGTTCGGTCATGTCCACGGAGCCGAGGCGTCGCACGCCCAAGGCTGTCTTCAACAGTGGCCACAATTTTCCGTACGGTTTCGGGGCCGGTTCGCTCAACGCGCGCTTGATGATCGGGGCAATACGCTTCAAGAAGGCGCGGTATCCGGCGTAGTGTTGGCGGTCGCTCTCGCCGACGGCGCTGCACAGCTCGTCCCCTTCGACCCACAGATCCTCGCCGTCGCTGACGGGCGCCCAGATCCTCTCGGCCTTTCCGCTGAGTTCGAGACCGTGTTCGAGCAGCTTGAGTTCTTGCACCACGGCTTCGCGAACGCCACGGGTGTCGTGCAAAATCCCGGCGTGGGAATAGCCTTTGCTGAAGGTCTCCCCCGCGGCCAGTCCTCCCAAGGCGTTTCGCGCTTCGAGGAGGATCACCTCGCGTCCACGTTTCGCCAGATAGGCGGCGGCCGTCAGGCCGTTGTGCCCCCCACCGATGACGACGATCCGATGGTTGCTCATACCGCTCGCTCCTTCAGCATCGTTTGCGCAGCCAACCATCCCGGTGCGCCCATCACGCCGCCACCGGGGTGCGTACCGCTACCGCACATCCAGAGTTTTTGGATCGGCGTTCTGTAGTGTGCCCAGCCGGCGACGGGTCGCAAGAAGGCGAGCTGCTCCAGGCTCAACTCGCCGTGGAAAATATTGCCTTCGGTAAGACCAAAGTCCTTCTCCATGTCCCAAGGCGTGAGCACTTGGCGATGCAGGATGCGATCTTTCAGTCCGGGCGCGAACTCCTCGAGTGTGTCGACGACCGCGTCCCCGAAGGCCTCTCGCTTTGAGGGCCAGGCCTCGGGACCCTCGGCCAAATGGTACGGAGCGTACTGAACGAAACAGCTCATGACGTGCTTGCCTGGAGGGGCCACGCTCGGATCGGTGAGTGAGGGGATCACGATGTTGATGTAGGGACGCTCGGAGAATTGTCCGTACTTCGCCTGGTCGTAGGCCTTCTCCAGGTAGGCGATCGATGGTGCGATGGCGATGTCGCCGCGCATGTGAAGGCCGTCACCGGGGCGGCACTTGAATTCAGGCAGGGAATCGAGCGCCAGGTTGACTTTGCCGGAGCTGCCGCGCAATCGATAGCGATCGAGTTCGTCACAGAAGTCTTCTGGCAGCGCTTTGCGGCCTACCAAGCCAAAGAACGTCAGCCGGGGCTCCAGCGAGGAGACGACGGTTTTGGCGTGCAGTTCATCGCCCCCCTCGAGCACGACACCGTAGGCCTCGTCGCCCCGCATGAGCACCCGCTCAACGCTCGTCTCCGTTCGTATTTCGACGCCGTAGCTCTCGGCTGCCCGGGCGATCGCCATGCTGATTTGGCCGGTTCCTCCCTTGGACAAACCCCACGCCCGCATCGCCCCGTCGATTTCCCCCATGTAGTGGTGCAGCAGCACGTACGCGGTTCCGGGTGAGCGGACGCCGAGGTAGGTGCCTATGATCCCGCTGACCGCCATCGGGGCTTTGAGGATGTCACTCTCGAACCACTCGTCGAGAAAGTCGACGGAACTCATCGTCATCATTTTCATGAAGTCGTGCAGCTTGCGCTCGTCGATATTCTTGAAGGGGCGCGCCAGCTTGAGCATGTGGCGCCAGGCTTTGGGTCGCAGCGAAGTGGGGTCGGGCGCTGGATTGTCGATGATCGGCTTCAAGAAGCGCGCCATCTTTGCCATTTCGCGGCCGAACTCTGGATAACGGTCCGCATCCTGCGCGGAGTAACGGGCAATTTCTCTTCGCGTGGTGTCGGCGCACGGCCAGCGGACGAGGCCCGGGCCTTCGTGTGCTGGGGCGAAGGAGCACTCGAGCGGCAAGATCTCCAAACCGTGTTTGGGAAGCTCGAGATCACGAATGATCTGTGGCCGGAGCAAGCTCACGACGTACGAGCAAACGGAATAGGTGAAGCCCGGGTAGACCTGCTCGCTCACGGCCGCTCCCCCGAGCACGTGCCGTCGCTCGAGGACGAGCACCTTACGTCCCGCTTTGGCCAGGTAGGCCGCGCAGGCCAAGCCGTTGTGACCGCCGCCGATGATGATGCTGTCGTAGTGTTTTGACATCGTTACATCCCTTTGGCTCAGGCTCGCTTGCGCTCCGGATCGAAGAACGGCGTCTTGATGACGGTGGCGGGGACCATCTCGCGGGACCACTCGACGGTCCACTCGATGAGGAGTTCGGTTCCGGGCGCCGCCGCATTCTGCTCGACGGTTGCGAGTGCCAGATTCTTCTTGAGCATGGGCGACCAGCTGCCGCTCGTGGCGCGGCCAACCTGTCTACCATCGTGGTAGATCGGGATCCCACTCCGCCAGGCGCAGTGAGGTACCTGCGTTGGCAAATCGTGATGCGCGTACAGTGCCTCGAGAGCGAGCCAGTCGATGTCAAGCCCAACCAAGGCCCAGCGACTGCCGGAGTTCTTCTCGCGCGTGAGCGCATCTTTGCCGATGAAGGTCTCCTCTCGGTTGAGCTTCACGGTCCATCCGAGGCCGAGCTCGAAGGGGGAGGACTTCTGTGCGTCGATCATGGCATCGTTGGCCCCGATGTAGTCGATGCCCCGCAGGATGAAGCCCGCCTCGACGCGTGAAATATCGAGCGCGTCGAGCCCCACGGGTACGGCCCCGTAGTCCTTGCCGGTGTCCAGCAAGGCGTCGTACAGGCCGAGGGCGTTATCGTTGTCGACCCACAGCTCGTAGCCGAGGTCCCCGGTATATCCGGTGCGGCTGAGCCAGCCTTTGCCCCCTCCGGCGAAGGTCGTCTCGGTGAGGCCGAAAAAGCGCAGCGCATCCATGTCCGCATCGCAGACTTGGCGCAGGAGCTCGCGCGAGGTGGGCCCTTGAAGGGCCAAGGCCGCGATCGAATCGCTGCAATCACGAATCGCGACATCGAAGGCGCGCGCGTGACGATGAAGCCAGTGCATCGCTGGCGCGGCGGAAGTAAGCCGATAGGTTTCCTCGCTGAGCCGTGCGCAGGTACCATCGTCGATGACTTTGCCGTCCGCGTCACACCAGCAGAGGTAGCTCATTCTTCCTGGCTTGAGCTTGCGAACGTCGCGGACGAGCAGGCGCGCGAGGAAGGCGCCGGCGTCCGGACCGCTGATGTCGTATTTGAACAGCGGAGTGACGTCGATCATCGCCGCGCCTTGGCGGATCGCGTTGTACTCCCGATCGGGACTCAGCCCGTAGCTGCAGGCTGCGTGATAGCCCGACCAGTCTTTCCAACGGTATGTTTCGCAAAGGGCACGGGTGCGCTCGTGAAAGGGGGTTTCTCGGGGCATGGTCGTCTCGGCGTGTTCAGGGACCGAGCGCCTGCTTACGCGAAACGCATGCCGCCGCCAAGACTGCGCGACTCGTTTTTGTGTTGGGTCTCAGCGGCGCTGGCATTGAGTCAGCGGCCGGGTCCCGGGATGTTGCTGCGGTCCTCCTTGCGAAGGCGAGGTGGCATTCTGTTATGGCCTGTGGGCATCATGCCGGCGAGGTGGCATGCCCAGAGAGTCGAAGGATGAACGGATGTGAGTGGAGTGGGTGAATCGTCGCTGCGGATCGGGGCCATCGCGCTGACGTATCTCTTCGCTTCGGTGCCCTACGGCGTCCTGGTGGCCCGAGCCCGTGGGGTCGACATCCAAGGTGAGGGCAGCGGAAACACCGGCGCGACGAATGTGTCGCGTCGTCTCGGCAAGAAGCTTGGCGCTGCGGTCCTGCTGCTCGATGCGCTGAAAGGGGCCTTGCCGGTGTTGCTCGTGCAGTGGCGCTTCAGAGACGAGCCGATCGTTTTGGTCGCCGCCGGGCTGGCGGCTGTCATCGGTCACTGTCATTCGCCGTGGCTCAAGTTCAGGGGCGGAAAGGGTGTGGCGACGACGTTGGGTGTCTACCTGGTCTTGGACCCCGAATTCGCTTTGTTGGGCGTGGTTTGCTTCGCCATCATTTACGGGCGTTGGGGTTTGGTGTCGCTTGGCTCTCTCGTGGCCGCTTGGATCCTTGCAGTGACGGTGACGTTTTCCGATCGCGTCGCGGTGCCGCCATCGCTGGTGTGGCTACTCACGGTGCTCATAAGCTTGGAGCATCACGCCAACGTGCGACGCTTGTTGAGCGGCACGGAAAAGCGCGCGTGAAGCTGGCTGCGACCTTCGTGGCGCGTCTGGTGCACCTCGGTGCGCGGCGATTTCGGAACCACTCGCGCCCTGAGGAATCGTCCACACTCTGGGTCTGAGGCGGCTGTGTTCAAAGTGGGACAATGACCATGATTTCATAAAGGTTCAGCGATTTCGGGCCTCACGCATTGTGTCTTTCTGGAGCTGTGGTAGAAGGTGAGCCGGCGGCGCCGTGGCGCCGAAAATGCCGAACAAATCAGAAGGAGCGAAGCTGTGGCTTACATCGTCGGAGACCCCTGTGTGAAGTGCAAGTACACGGACTGTGTAGAGGTCTGTCCGGTTGATTGCTTCTACGAGGGTGTCAACACCTTGATCATCGAACCCGAGGAGTGCATCGACTGCGGCGCGTGCGAACCCGTGTGCCCAACGACGGCGATCTTCGAAGAGGAAGAATTGCCCGAGAAGTGGACGCCCTATATCGAGATCAACGCGGTTTTCAGCGGCGCCAAAGAGCCAGGCGAGGCCGATACCGAGGGTTGGCCCCAGCACCTCATCGATGCGGTCAATGGCCCCGACTTCAAGGTCTGGCCCGTGATCAGCGACAAGCGCGACGCCTTGCCGGGTGCGGATGACATTCAGGACGAGGAAGGCAAGATCAAGGACTTCGATCCTGCCCCCTACGTGGGCTAGTCGGGCAGGCAAAAGCGTGCCGGGCACTGGCACGAAGGGTTGCACGACACTAAGGTCACTCAATGTGGTTTGTAGCATCGCGGCGGTACATTTCCGTCGGCGTGCTGCTCGCCCTATCGACGCAGGCTTGTGCGTCCTCCTCCTCGACGGGGGCATGGCTGATGCCCCGCTTGGCGGTGACTGAGAAGACGGAGGCGAGGCCGTCTCAGCCGTCTGCGACAACTCGTGATCCGCGTCAGACGGCGGTGCCCGGTGACCTGCCCGAGATGGGCATGACCGATGGGGATCGTTGGTGGCGCGACGATGAGGTCGAAGCGTATCAGGAGGCTGTTTCGCGGGACGTCGGCATACTGGTCGATTTCAGCGCCGTGTGGTGCATGCCGTGCACGGCTCTCGACCGGGAAGCGCTCGCCGATCCGCGCGTGCGAGGGGAGATCGACGCCGATTTCGTGCCCCTCAAAATCGACGTGAGCGAAGAGACACGTGCCAACAAGGAGCAACTCCTCCGTTATCGTGTGTACCGTTTACCTGCGGTCATCATGCTCGACGCGCGAGGGCAGGAGCTTGGGCGCATCGATCACTACATGGATGTGAAGGCGGTTCGAGGCCGCATTGCCGAGGCCCGCGAGGCCTTGGCCCGACGACGCAAGAGCGCCGGGCCTCGTTCGGCGCCGCCGGCTCGACCGTAGCGGCTGCGAAGGAGCCCGTGTTTCGACGCAAAGCAGGATTTCGACGGAACATCCAGTGTGTCTCGAACGTCTTGCACTCCTGTAAGCAATGCCTGGCCCTCGCGTTAGGTCGTGGGAGGTCCTCTGAACCTCCACTTTGGGCACGATGTGCCGCCATGTGCGGCGAGAAGAGGAAAATTTATGAAATCCAAGATGATTTTGGGTCAGCGCCGCTGCGTGGCTGCCTGTTTGATAGCGGCCGCGACCTTGTCGGTGGGGTGTGCGTCGAGTCCGTTGCCGCCGCCGGTCGCGAGCGAGACCAAGCTCGGACGTGTCATTGTCTATCGCAACGGCGTCGCTTACTTCGAGCGCTTCGCGGGCAGCGGTCAAAAAGAACTCACCATGGTCGTTCCCGCTGCACGGGTGGACGACTTTCTCAAGTCGCTCTCGGTGATCGACGAGAAGACGGGCGACGCGCTGCCGGTGTCGTATCCGACGTCCGACAGCCGAGGCTCGGAGGTCGTGATGACGATCAAGCTCCCCAAGGCGCACGGACGGCTCAAGATCGCCTACGTGACCGAGAGCCCGGCGTGGAAGCCGACCTACCGCATTGTGCTCGGCGAAGACGGCAAGGCGCGGCTTCACGGCTGGGCGGTCGTCGATAACGTCTCCAGCGAAGACTGGAAGAACGTGCGGATCGGGGTGGGATCGACCTCGGCGCTGTCCTTTCGTTACGATCTTCACAGCATCCGGCTCGTTCAGCGCGAGACCTTGTCGTCAGGTTCCTTGCTCGCCGCGGCGCCCCCGATGGGAGGCTCGCCCTATGGGGTGGCGGACGGGAACCGGCAGGTCGTGGCCAATCTGGGGCACAACGACATCAAGGCCCTTGGCCTCGCGGACGAGAAAGACGCTGAGTCGGAGCGCAGTTACGCGGCCGCGGATTCGTCGGTCCCGTCAGGAATGCGGGCTGCGCCCAGCACGGGTGGTGGTGGATACGGGAGGGGCTCTTCCTCGAGGTACGCGCTCGCGAAGCGTCGCAAAAAGAAGCTTGCCGCCAACAAGATGCGTCGGCTCGCCCAACAGCTGAAGAACGCGCCCCAGCGCGTCCGGGTCGAGGGCTTTGCACGCGAGGCGGACAAGGATCCCCGGCAGGCTTCGCTGCAGCGCGCCAACGTGCTTCGCGACCAGTTGATCGCCAACGGCGTGCCGGCAGATCGCATCGACGCGGTAGGAACTGGCGTCATCAACCACCAACAAGCGGTGCGGCTCACCTCGGAGCAACCGTCGAAAGAAGCGACTCAAGCCAAGTCGGAGCCGGGCGCGGTCGTCGACGGCCAGCCGCTCGGTCACGCGCATTTCGTGAGCGCCGGCACCTTGACCATCAACTCGAAACACTCCGCGATGGTCGACATCCTCAACGCGGACACCGCCGCGAAACGCGTGTACTACTTCGACCCGATCTCACCCCGCGGCTCGAAGCGCTTCGCTTTCAACGCGGTCCGGCTCGAGAACCCGAGCAAATACACCCTCGATAGCGGTCCGGTCACGGTCTACGCCAAAGGACAGTTCTTGGGCGAGGGCTTGAGCGAGGCCATCTTGCCGAAGAGCACCGCGTTCATCCCTTACGCACTCGATCGCAGCATCTTGGTCGAGCGACAGGCCTCGAGCCGCGAGGAGATCGATCGCCTGGTTACCATCCAACGGGGGATCGTGACCACTGAGTCGCGCCGGATCCGCAGTCACAAGATGACGATCAACAACCGGGGCAAGCAGGACGCTCACGTGTTCGTGCGGCACAAACTCGCCCCCGGCTACAAACTCGTGAAGACCGATTCCGTTCCCGAAAAACTCGGCGGAGCCTATCTGTTCCCCATCGACGTCAAGGCGGGGAGCGCGGTCGAGTTGACGATCGAGCAGTGGTCTCCGATCGCGAAGACGGTCGATATTCGCACCGACCGCGGGGTCAAGGCGGTTGCGATCTTCCTCGACAAGAAGGGGCTCGATCCCGACTTTGCCAAGAAGCTCCAGTCGGTGATCGGCAGTCACACCAAGCGGGTCGATCTAGACGAACGCATCGACACGCTCAACGACCAGATGCGGGTTTACCGCCGCCGCGTCAACGAGATCAACGTGCAGCTGGTGACCTTGCGCAAGGTGCCGCAGGCGGTGCGTTTGCGGCGTCACCTCGCCAAGAAGATGGAAGAGATCAGCAACAAGCTGCAAGACGCCACGATGGAGCTCTCGGATCTGAAGGGCAAGATGATGACCCTCACGATCGATCTTCAGGACAAGATCGCGGAGCTGACCCTGAAGACGCGTGAGGGGCGCGCCATCGCCAAGTCGGCCAAGGCCTCGCCGCAAATCTAGGCGTGGTTCAGCCGAGGGACTCGAGCACGAGCGAGATCCCTTGGCCGCCGCCGATGCACATCGTCACCAGGCCGTAGCGCTTCTTGTCACGGCGTAGCGCGTAGGCGCAGGTGAGCGTGAGGATGGCGCCGGTTGCACCGAGCGGGTGACCGAGCGCGATCGCGCCGCCGAGGGGGTTGACCTTCTCGGCGGCGATCCCCATCTTCTCGAAGTCGCGAATGACGGCCAGGGCTTGCGGCGCAAAGGCTTCGTTTAGCTCGACCTGATCGATGGCCGAGCCCTCGATGCCCGCGGCGGCGAGAGCCTTCTTCGTCGCGGGGACGGGCCCCCATCCCATGATCGCCGACTCGCAAGCCGCGACGCCCATGCCGGCGATGCGGGCAAGCGGGCGCGCGTCATGCTTCTTCACGTCGCTCTCTTTTCCGATCACCATCGCCGCGGCGCCGTCGACGACCGCGCTCGCGTTGCCGGCGGTGACGATGCCGCCGGCCTCGAAGGCGGCCGGCAAGCGGGCCATCTTCGCCATCGACACGTTGTCCATGATGTGGGTGTCGTGTCGAACCTCGATCGCCGATTTGGTCGCTTCCATGGTGACGGACACTGGGCAGGTCTCCTCGTCGAAGCCGCCCGCGTCGCGGGTCTGCTTGGCCAAGGTGTGGGAGCGAAAGCCGAAGGCGTCGGCCTGCTCGCGGCTGATCTCGTAGCGACGAGCGAGCTCTTCGGCGGTGTTGGCCATAGCGAGCTGGGCCGAGGGATCGTACAAGCTCATCAGCAGCATGTCCTGCAGGTAGGTGCCGGGCGCGAGCTGCTTGGTGTCGATGGGGCCGTACTTGGTGGTGGCGCTGCCGACCTTTTGTCCGCGCTGGTTGTACAGGCAAAACGGGTACTGCATGCTCTCCGCTCCGCCGACCACCGTGAAGGGGCGGGCCTCGTCGTGCCTGAGTCCGGCTAGCGTCATCTCGGCTCCGACTGCGATGGCCTCCGCGCCGCTGCCGCAGATCCGCGCCACCGTGAGGGCGGGCACGTCTTGGCCGAGTCCTCCCCGCCACGCCATGCCTTTCGCGCCGTAGATCGAGTCGCGGTGGCTGTGCTGGGCCATCCCCATGACGCAGTGGCCAATGAGCGCGCTGTCGAGAGGGGTGTTGTCGAGGGCAGCCTCGATGGCCATGCCCCCTAGCTGCGTCGTGGTAAAGCGCGAGAACAGACCAGGCTCGCGGTTTCTGATGAGGATGTCGGCGCGCGGCAGGCGACGGCCGCCGTCGAGAATGTAGATCGCTTCGGTGTGGCTCATGAGCTCGTGTCCTGTCTTGCTGCGGGGGCTATTCGTGCATGAAGACGGCGGGCACGCGCGGCCCGTTCTGGATGAAGTTCTTCATGCCGATATCGAGATCGACGGTCTGTTTGCAGCGCGCGAAACCATCCGCCTCGATCGCTAGACCTTCGCTGAGCGGTTTGGCCAGGCCACGGCGCATGACGTCGACCAAAATCGCGTCGATGGCGAGTGAGCGATGCCCGATGTCGTAGGCCGGCAGCTCTTCCGGGACCTGGATGGGCGCGGGATCGACGGGCGCAATGGTCTCCGTGCCTGCGAGGTGCGCCTCGATCAGCGTTCTTGCCGCGGCCATGACGTCCTTTACGGGCTCGCCGTGAGCCCAACCGAGCGCGCAGGCTTCGTCGGCGCCGACCGAGCGTGCAGTGCGCAGCAGGTCACAGGACTTTTCGACTCCGATGAGCCGCGGCAGGCGCTGGGTGCCGCCGTAGCCGGGGATGATCCCCAGGTTGACCTCGGGTTGACCCATCAACAGCTTTTTGCCGACCACGCGCGCGTGACAAGCCATCGAAAACTCCGCGCCTCCACCGAGCACCGCGCCGTTGAGGGCGGCGACGACGGGTTTGGGGAGGCCCGCGATCTTCTCCATGATCGGATGGGTCGCCATGCAGATCGCGCGACAGTCTTCCGGCGTAGGCAACGCCGCGAGTTCGTTGATGTCCGCTCCCGCGAGCGCGCCGTTGGAGCTCGTGAAGATGATCCCTTCGACCGAATCGTCGGCCCCGAGTTCATCGAAGGCGCCATCGATCTCGGCGATGGTGCGCTTCGACAGCGCGTTCATCACCTCGGGCCGGAAGACCTGCACGATGCCGATGTTCCCGTCGCGCTCGACCTTGATGTTGGCGCGGAAGGCGGCGAGCTTCTTGTCTTGAATGCTCTTCGGAATTTCGAAACCAGGGCGGCCTTCAGCGTATGCCTCGCACAGCGCGAGCACCTTGTCGGGTCCCAGATCTTCGGCGATCTCCAGCAGCCCCTTGTTGAAGCCGAGGGCCATGCGGGTCATCCAGTTCAGATCTGTGGGCTCGCAGATATCGTTGTCCACCACGAAGTAGGTGCGCGCGACGAGCACGGCCAAGATGCGATCGAGAACCGTCTTCGCGAGGGCGTCGTCGTGGCGCGCGTCGAGCGGTGCCCTGCGATCGTGCCACAGGTCGTCGCCCCGCTGCTCGAGAATGGCCGGCGGAGCGAACCAGTCTGTGCCGGTGTCCGCCTCCTGCATCAATACCTGGCACTTGTGAACGAGCAGGTTGCCTCGCGTCGCGTCCATGACATTGAGCGGGCCGCCGCCACCGATCGCCTTGTGAACGATGGCGTCGATTTGGGCTGCGTTCGCAAGACCTTCTTCGACCATGCGTGCCGCTTCGGAGATGTAGCAGCAGAAGATGTCGTCGGCGGCGAAGCAGGGCACGTCGGCGGTCACCACGGGGACTTTGCCGAGCCGCTTCATCGTGGCGATCATCTTGTCGCTGAGCGCCCGGTCGTTCGACACGACGATCTCGATGGGGAGGGAGCGCCAAGCCGGATAAAACGGATGGTTGACGAAACAGCGATCGGGGTGCGTCGCTTCGGCGGCAATGCGTGCGCGGGGGATCCCGCTGGTGGCGAATCCGATGAGGCAATCGGGCCGGACGACCTCCTCGAGGTTGCTGAGGATGCTCTTCTTGACGTCGAGGTTCTCCGAAGCGGCCTCGAGCACATAGTCGCACTCCGCGAGCTGCCTCAAATCTTGGGTCGGCGTGAGCGCGGCGTCGATGGCCGCCGCGGCCTTGGGGGAGAGTTTCCCCCGGCGGAGTCCTTTCTGGACGTAGCCCTGGATCCGCGCGACCCCGGCGTCGAGCGCTTCCTGTTTGATATCGACCAAGTAGACCTTCGCGCCCGGGGCGCGGGCGATGGCGGACAGGAAGCCGTACGCCAAGTCAGGACCAATGGAACCAGAACCGATGACACCGATGATCATTGCCAGGCGCTTTTAGCCCCATTCATCGCCAATGTCCGCAGGATAATCGCTTGTCGGCGTCGGGCTATACCTGCAGCCACGCGCACATGCGCTCGATCGCGGTCACGACCTTGGGGCAGTGTTCGGCGACGAAGGCGTCGCTCAGGGGCTCGTCGTTGGTGACCAACTGCGCCGCGCTCAGCGCTTGGTCGCCGTCGAAGTCGACGTAAGCGAGCCGCACCGTGAGCTCGCGCTCGGATCGGCCGAAGTGGTTGCCGGGCAGGATGGCCACGCCGGTGTCCTCGAGCAGCTGCGCGCACACCTCCGCGCTGGTCTTCATCCCTCGCGCCGCTAGGCGATCGCGTAGCGGGCTCAGATCGGGGAACAAGTAAAATCCCCCGACCGGCATGGGGATGTTCGTTCCCGCTTGCTGGAGCTGTGTCGCGGACCAGCGGCCCAGCGCCCGCAGGATGCGTCGCGAATCGCGCAGGTAGGCATCGATGTCGGCGCCGCCCTGAAAGGCGCGCACCGCCGCGTGTTGGATGGGCGCGCTCGTCGAGGTGTAGGTCTCGCTCGCCACCGCTGCCATCGCGTCGCGCAGCCACCCGAGGGACTTGGGAAACATGAAGGTGCCCAGGCGCCATCCGCCCGCGCCGCACCATTTGCTCAAGCCGCTGCTGACGATCGTGCCCTCAGGATAGAACTTCGCGATCGACACGTGCCTTCCCTCGTGGTGGAGCTCGCCATAGATCTCGTCGCTCAACAACACGAGGCGGTGTCGTCGGGCGGCGTCGGCCAATTCGCGCAGACCTTCGATGGTAGCGCTACCGCCGGTGGGGTTGCTCGGGCAGTTCAAGACGACGATTCGCGGCCGTTCCGGATCGGGGGCGCACAGCTGCTCGAGCATCTGCGCCGTCAGTCGCCAGCCGTCCTCGGGGCCGGTGTGGACCCAGCAAACGTTGCGCCCGATGATCTGGGCTTGCGGGGCGTACGACACCCAGGCCGGCGTCGGAATGACGATGTCGCCGTAGTAGACGAGCTGAAGCAGGAACATCAGCTCCTTCGAGCCGGGGCCGATGAGCACGTCGTCTGCGTCGCCAGCGACCTCATGCACGCGCCCGTGGTATTGGGCGACCGTCTGGCGTAGGGCGTGCAGGCCAGTGACCGCGAGGTAGTCCTTCTGGTGCGCGTTGTCGGCCAGGGCCTGCACGACGGATCTCGGAACGGGAAAGGGCGACTGCCCCAGCCCGAGTTTGTAGATTTCGCGTCCTTCGGCGATCAGCGCGTTGCTGCGCTCGTTGATCGCGACCGTCGCCGAAGGCTTAAGCCCTCGAACCCTGAGGTTGAGATGAACGTCGGGTGAGCGAGAATTCATTGGCGCGCCGCTTCTTGGAGTTCATAGACCCTTCCATCGACACGTTGGTGTCGCAAGCATTCGTGAACGAACGTGGATCGAGGAGTCTTAGGGCGATGGCTTTGCCACCAGCACGACGAACTCGGTACGGTTATCCGGCACGTCGGCGATACCTGTTGCAATCACGGTCTGCTCGTAAAGTTGTGCGGCCAGCGCCGAGCCGATGGCCGCGGTTTCCTCATCATCGGTCACCGCTAACATCGCGACCGCCGCGCTGCTGCTTGGGGCTTCGATGCAATCGGCGTCTGGATGATGGCGCCGCAACCAGCTTTTACACTGCTTGAACACTTCACGTTTGGAGTGGATCCGGCGGGGGGTTGGGGCGCCGATCAAGCACAGCTCAACCGGAATGGGATGACGCTGCATGACCGCGACCGGGAGCTGTTCGATGAGGTCGGCGACCTCGTCGATGCGGCCGCAAACCGCGTTTTCGATAGGGACGACCGCGTGCGTCACCTCGCACCGTCGCTCGGCTACGGCGTGGATCACCTCGCGGGGATTTGCGAGCGGATGTTGGTCCATCTTCTCACCGAAAATCGCGATGGCGGCTTGGTGACTGAAGGAGCCGACCGGTCCCAAGAAGGCCACCCGTGGCTTGTCGCTCGATGTGTTCGGCGGCGGCTTCATGACTCAATTCCTCGTTACAAGCTCACGGCGCATGGTCAAGGACAAAGCGTGCTGAACGTATCGGGTGTCTGGAAAAAAAGAGCCCAGACCGACGCCTGGGCTCTTCGCTTGGTCGCTGCGAGTCGACCGCTGCATATGCTGCGAATGGATCCGGTTTAGCGAGCCTCCGCCTCCATGGCTTCGCTGTATTTGCCGTTGCGCGCGGCGCTGTTGCAGCGCGCACGGTGGAGAAAGGCCGCCTGGGCTGCGGGGATCTTGTCCGCCTCGCCGGCCCATGTCTTGAGCGCGGACTGTTGAAGGGCGCGGCCGTAGGAGAACGACATTGCCCAGGGCAGCCCGGGATGGCGCGCGTTCATCGCGTTGAGGTGCGCGGAAGCTTCGACCTCTGATTGTCCGCCGGAGAGGAACACGATGCCCGGGACGGCGGCTGGCACCGAGTTGAGCAAACAGCTGACCGTGGCGTCGGCGACTTCGTTGACGCTCGCGCGGCCCTCGCAGTCTTTGCCGGAGATGATCATGTTGGGTTTGAGCAAGATCCCCTCCAAGGCGACCCGGTGGTGATAGAGCGCGTTGAAGACCATCTCGTGTGTCCAGCGCGTGACCTGCTCGCACCGCTCGAGCGTATGGTTGCCGTCCATCAGGACCTCAGGCTCGACAATGGGGACGATGCCCGCCTCTTGGCAGAGCGCGGCGTACCGGGCCAGGGCGTGGGCGTTCGCGTCGAGGCAGTAATGACTGGGCTCACCATCGGCGATGCGGATCACGGCGCGCCACTTGGCGAACCGGGCTCCCAACGCGTGGTACTCGGCGAGCCGCTCGCGCAGGCCGTCGAGCCCCTCGGTCACCTTCTCGCCAGCGGTTCCCGCCAGATTCTTCGCGCCCGTGTCGACCTTGATCCCCGGGATGATGTTCTGTTCGAGCAGCAGTTCGGTGAACGGTTTTCCGGCGGCCGTCTTTTGCCGCAGCGTCTCATCGTACAGGATGACGCCACTGATGAAGTCGCCCGCACCTGCGGCGCTGAACAACATCCCGCGGTAATCGCGTCGCGTGTCCTCGGTGCTCTGAACGCCGACGCCGTTGAGGCGCTTGGTGCAGGTACCCGTGCTCTCGTCGGCAGCGAGGATCCCGCGGCCGTTGCCCACGAGCGTGCGGGCGGTCTCTTGCAAACTAGACTGGGTCATGACTCTGTTTTCGTCCTCTCGAGTCCCGGACTCCGGGAAGACTCGATAGTAGCTATAACGCCATCGGGGCCCGTTGGGGAGGGGGCGCTCTCTGTTTCCTGAAGGTCGCCCAAGGGCTGACGACCCGGGTGGTGGATCGCTGATCCAGGGCCGCTGGTAGGACCGTTATCCATCAAACCAGGCTAAGTGGCCGAAGCGTATACAGTTGACTACGATCTGTAAGTTGGTATAAATAATGCTTATGTTGTCGAGTGATGAACAAGAACTATTGGTCGACATCAACGAACAGGCCGAGTGGCCTGATTGAGAACGACACCGAGTCAACCCCCTGTACAAGGGACCGGAGAACGAAAGCGATGAGTATCAGCAAGGGCATGAAAGTGTTGAGTTTGGCCGCGATGGCGACGTTGACGATGGCGTGTGGCGCCGAGGGCCCTGGGGACGGCGACGGCATGACGGGTGGAGACACTGGCGGCAGTTGCAACGCGCAGGGGCAGGGCGTGGCCGCCAACCAAATCGTGGCCACCGTGAGCTGGCCTGACACCATCGGGGTGGTGGGCGGAAGCGGACAGCTGGTCATTTGGACCCGCGCCGAGCTCGACTTCGACGGCACGAATATCTCCGGCAGCGTGTCCCCGTGTGGAAGTACGCTGCCGGTCATTCAGACCAAGGCCATCGTCGGGGGGCACAAGATCCAGCCCATCATTCCGGACGAGATCTGGGACCTGAGCGGCATGCCGCAGACAACCGCTTCCGGGACCGTGAGTGGCTTCGATCCTGGTTCGACGATCTTGATGCAGCCGGCTACAGCGCTCCTCGGCCTGGCGATGGCAGACGTCGAAGCCGCCTGGCCAGACAAATGGGCTGACATCCAAGCCGTCGATCATGATGGTGATGGCGCCCCGGGTATCACGAGTGTCCCGAATACGAACGACGGGTTTTCGGCGCCGCCCACCGGGATTTTCCCTGACAGCCCCAAGGCGAGCGCGCTGTACCTCGTCTCCCGTTCGGTTGTTGAGCTACAGGGCACGCGAGACAGCTGCACGACGGCGAGCGGCACCGCTATCGTTCACAATTTCGACAATCACATCATCGGCTGCGCCCTGGAAGGGGGCGGTGAGTGCGACGATGCCCAAACGAGTTTCATCGATAGCAATCGCACCGTCTACAAAGTCGAGAGTGCCACCTACGACATGAAGCAGTTGCCGGAAGGCGTCAGCTGTGCGGATGTTCGGGCGGCTTTTCAGTGATCGCCATGCATCGCGTCGCGAGCGCTACGAAAGCTGTCCTGTTCACCCTGCTTCTCGTGGGGTGCACGGGCCCCTCGTCGGAAGGCGGAGGACCATCGGGGCCGAGCTTGCCTACGGCGGCTGTTGAGGTCGTGGTCGATGATGCGGGGATCCCCCATATCTATGCCCAGAACGACGAGGACCTGTTCTTCGGCTACGGCTACCAACTCGCTCGCGACCGAATGCTACAGATCGCGATGTTTAGGCGTTTCGCTTACGGACGCTTGAGCGAGGTCCTGGGGGACGACGGACCCGGGTCGGTTGGGAGAGACGCGTTGATGGACGACCGCTTCGCGCGCATCTTCAATTGGAAACACTATGGCAAGCTCGATGCCGAGCTCATGGCGAAAGAAGATCCGGCATATCACGCTCTCATGCGCGCCTGGGTGGCGGGGATCAACGCTCGCGTCGCAGAAATCGGCAGCGGTGAGGTCGATCGGCCTTGGGGATTTGGGACGGAGGGTCTCGATCGCGTGCCCGAGCCGTGGACCGACGACGACCCCTACGTCATTCGCAAGATGACCCAGTTCGGTCTCGATCAGACGATCGAATATGAGGTGTTCGTGACCTTTGCACAACGGATCGCGCCGCAAGCGCTCGAGGCGATCGAGTTGTTCAAGCCAGCGCAGCCCACCTATATTTTGCCACCCAGCGATCGGCCGCAGGGGAAACGAGCAGCGGCGCAGCCCAAGAAGATCTCGGGGCCGGCCAAAGCGGCGAGTGCGGGCGGTTTTGATACGGATCAGCGTTTGGCATCCGTTCGCCGGCTTTCTCACATGAAACCTCTAGGCAGCAACAGTTGGTCCATCGATGGTCGGCACACCGACACCGGCAAGCCGATCATCGCCGGCGACCCTCACCTCGGTTATTCGTTCAGTGGCGTGACCTACGCCTTGCATCTCAATAGCAAGGACGCGGGCGGCAGTTTTGATGTGACGGGCTTTTCGTTCGTAGGTACGCCCGGTATTTTTGCGGGGCACAACGACAAGATCGCTTGGACGCCGACTTCGAGTTTTGCGGACGTGATGGACACCTGGGCGGTGCGCATCGAAGACGGCAAGGCGCACATTGGCGGCCAACTCGTCGATGTCGTCGAGCGCGTAGAACGAATCGACGTGAAGGGCGACGATGAGCCGGTCGAGATGACCGTTTTGGACGTGCCTGGCTACGGTATTGTCATGCCTTCGAGTGCCGTGGGCTCACCGATCCCGATTGCGGATGGAGGCAAAGAGGTGTTGGTCAATTGGACGGGGTTTCGGGCCCGCGTCTCCCGCAACTTTCTCGGGTTGAATCGCGCCGATTCGATCGAGGCCTTCGAGGCGGAGGTCGATCGGCTACCTGAGATGAGCTACAACTTTATGGCGGCCGACGCATCCGGGATCACCTATCGGGTTGGTGTCGAGGTGCCGCTCCGCACGTCCATCGGGCCGGGCAGTGAACCGTTTTGGACGATGGACGCGGACAATCCCGACTCCCTGTGGACCGATGCACGACTCAGCCCCGAGCAGCTGCCGCACAGTCGCGGCGGGGACCGTGGTTGGATCGTGACGGCCAACAATGACCCCTTCGGTTTCACGGACAATGGTCGTGTTGACGATGATCCCTTCTATTACGGGGGCCTATTTCCCCCGGGTTGGCGGGCCAAGCGCATTGAAGACGAACTGGAGCGGCTTGCGGAGACGGGCGATGTGACCAGGGAGCAGATTCAGGCCCTGCAGATGGACGTTCACTCCAATCTGGCGGACGAAATGCTTCCGGTCGTGTCGGAGGTGTTTGCGACCGTCGGAACGGATCCGGCGCTGAAGGCCTTCGAGGAACGGGCGGATCTCGCGCAGCTGGTCACCTTACTCACCAGCGATTGGGACCGGCAGATGAAGCGCGATTCGGCCGGCGCGCTTGCCTTCCATGCGTTTGCGCACTTGGTAACCTCGGGCGTCATTGAGGACGATCTGCAACCGATCTTGTACGAGGTCGTGCTTCAGAGTGCACCGATGTACATGCTCAAAATTGGATCCCTCGCGCTGCGCGGCGAGTATTCGAACGGCGATGCGGTCATGCAAGAAGGGCGAAGTCTCGTGGTGATGAACGCCTTGGCTCAAACCGCGGCCTTCCTCACCGAGCGATTTGGTACCGTTGACCCAAGCGCTTATCGTTACAGTGACATGCGCGTCTCGGCGATGGAGTACGCCTACGGACGGCCCATGCAACCCGACGTAGGCAATGGCGGGGTGGAGGTGCCGACCGACGGCGGAGAGAGCACGGTGAACGTGGCGCAGAGTCTCTTCCGCGACGACGGGTCGATCGCCGAACGCTGGCGGTCGCATTGGGGACCGATCGAGCGTCAGGTGATGAGCTTCGACGACGATGGCGTACCGGTGTCGCACGCGAACTTCGCGCTCGGCAATGTCGCCGACCCGAGCAGTCCACACTTCAAAGGAGCTCTCGGCGACTGGGTAGAGGGTCGCTATCGAAAGATGTTGTTCGCGCGTGACGAGATCGACGAGGCCGCTTTCGAACGGCATTCTCTGCCGCCCGCGCCTTGAAGGCGAGCGTTGCGTAGCAGCATTTGCAGACGCGGACTCGTTTGCGGCGACTTGGCCAGTCGTCTCGGGTCCAGGCTACACTGTCCACATGCCCCATGATAGCGCTCCCATCGATGTCGATTGGCGGTTGCGCGAGCGTCGGCACAAGGTTCGTCCCGATGGCTGGCAGAGTTCGGGCGGCGTCGTTATCGACCTCGAAAGCGGCCGGGTGTTGCTCGTGAAAAACCGTCGGGAGCACGCGGAAGGGCGCAATGGCTGGACATGGCCGAAGGGCAAACTGGACAAGGGCGAGGGACCGGTGTTTGCCGCGCTCCGTGAGATCTTCGAAGAGGCGGGGGTGATGGCAGAACCACTGGCCCGCTTGCCTTGCGTTCGAACGAAACGCGCGACGCGCCACTACTTCCTGTTCGCCAAAATCAGCGACGGTCGGTCGCACTCGAACGAGACCTTGAAGGTGCGCTGGGTGAGCGTTCGGGAGGCTCGGCGCTTGCTCGAGCGGAAGCGCGACCGGCAGGTCCTGAGAGATGCCAAGCTCATGATCCGCGCGCTCGAAGAGGCGGATTTCGATCGACCCCTGCTGTATAGCCAAACGGCCTCGTGTCAGGCTTGATCGAATCGCGCGTGACCTCACCGCCGCTGGCGGTTAGCCTGCGTTGGAGATGAAGCGCATAAACATGAAGTCCAGTGGAGGGTACATGGCCTTGGCCATGTTGGCGGTCGTCGGCTTGATGGGTTGCCCCGAAGATCCTCCCCCTCCAGGGGCCCAGCCGGATGGGAATGCGCCGCGCGGGGCCGCCGTGCCGACGGGAAGCGGCTCGGGCACCCGTGTGATCGCGGCGCCCATCGAATCGGCCAAGCCGCCACCGCCTCCGGTCTGCGAGGTGGTCGAAAAGAAGATTTGGGCCAAACACGTCAACTCGCGAACGGGGATCACGGCTCTCAGCCTGCCTGGCTCCGCCGTGATGCTCGGTGTGGCGGTGGGCGTTCGACCTCACCAGCTGACCTTCGATCGGAACGGCTCGGGCCGTCTACGAAGGCTTCAGGCTCCGAAGGGCAGTTCGCTCGCCACACACATCGATCGCAAGGACGGTGTGCGCCACTTGCAGCGAGTGACCGTTGCAGCTGGCGGCCGCGCGTTCGCTGATTACCGCGACAAGTACAAGGGAGGGTTGCGGCGGCGAATCGCTTGCGGCCCCACGGATGGCGAGCCCTACGTGGTGTTCGATGGCAAGCCCCTCATCGCGCCCAAGAAGAAGTCTAGGAAGAAGTCTAGGAAGAAGGCGAAGGTAGCAGCGACGCCGAGCGCGAAGGTAGCAGCGACGCCGAGCGCGAAGGTAGCAGCGAAGGCCGTCGCGAAGTCGAGCGCAGCTGCTCCGCGACCTCGTTTCGAGATCGCCAAGAAGCCCCTAACGGCGGTGGCCAAACCGCGGCCGCCAAAGCCTGCAGCGAAGATCGTGAGAGAGATGCGCGATTGCCGAACCATCAGCGATCCTCTCGCCAAGGATCGGTGGTCGGTCGCGAGCGAACTCGTCGGGGAGTTGCAGCCTGACGGTGCGCGGCAATGGAAGATGGATCTCGTGATCAAAGCCGATGCCGGCAAGGGGGCAAAGCGGGTCATTCACTCTGTCGACATGGGCGCCGATCCGACGCGCTTGTTCACCTTCGAGGCACCCGTGGCGACGACCTTGGCCGACGGTTCCTACGTCTTGGCCGCCCGTTATCGCGGTCGTTTGCTCAGCTGGATTCTCGATGCGAACAAGAGGCCGAAAGGGGAGATGCGCGCCTACGGTGGCGGGTATCCCGGGCTACCTCGGCTTCTTGCTGATGGCGGAAGCTCCACGCTGTGGACATCGCAGAAGGCCACGCCCAAGCGTTGGCAGCTCGGCATGTTGCGGCTCGCCTCGCCTCCGGAACTCCCTCGTGCGCTTCATGTCGTCGACCTGGGAAACAAGGACGTGTCGCGGGCCGAGCCGACCTTGGCTCGCGTCGGTTCCCAGCGGTGGCTTTCCTATCACGAGGGGCCACGCCGTGGTGGTCGCTTGGTCGTGATGCCCATCGACGCGAAGCTGGACCAGGCCGGCCGCCGGCACCTCGTTACATCGGCGGACAGTGCAGTGTACGAATCGCACATGTTCGGGCTCGACGGGGGCAAGCTGCTCGTCGTGTACATCCTTCGACCGGGACCCAAAGCACCCGCCGAGCTCGTCAGCGAAGTGCTTCGCTGCGACGTCAAATCGGGCTAGCGCTGCGGTGCGTTGGCTAGCGCTGCGTGGCTAGCGCTGCGGTGCGTTGGCCGGCGAAGCAAATGCGTTTTGGCCACCGCTCGCCGGCACGGGAGGTAATCGGCGTGCTGGGATCGCCACGGTTGGCGGAGGCGGTACGGAGCCCTTGCGCGGAACGAGGTAGACGCGTCCCGCACGGATCCGGCTCCCCCGCAGGCGATTCACACGCTGGAGGGTGCGGACGCTTGTACCGAAACGGCGTGCCAGTCGTGACAGCAGATCGCCTTTCCGCGCCCGGTACCGCAAGAAGCGCTTCGTCACGAAGCCTTGCTTCACGAGTGGCTTGTGCAGTCTTCGGGCGAGCTCTTGGGCGACCGGATTGTAGAAGCGAATGTGAATGTGCGTGTCGTGCCCCCGCGCGTGTCGCACGATCGGGTTGGTGTTGCGCGAACGATACTGAAAGACGGTGTCGAGCCACTCGGCGTTTTCGCCAATCGAGAGCGCGTGGTTCTTGATCAGTTTTTGCACCGAGCTGTTGATGAAGATCCACTGCACGTCGGTGCTCGTGACGAGCGCGCGGACAAAGGCCCAGGAGCGGGGCAGGTCGAGCGTACGAGCGTGGGCCCGCTGGTACCATTGGTGCTTCTTGGGCACGTAGTAGTAACTGATATCGACGTCGCGGCCCGACTGATGACTCTTGTGGGGGCTGAGGCGCCCGCCTTCTTGGCGGCTCAAATGGCCGATGAACAGCGGGAGCGTATCGGTGAATTGCTCGTGCACGCGATCGATGGCGAGCTTCAAATACGCGACCGTCTCGCTCGTGCCCCATGCCGCTGCCGGAGCCTCGACGGTGTATCGCTCGGTGTTTGTCATCTGCACGCCGCCGATGAGCGCGCCCAGATTGGGCCGGCCCATCGACATCGAACCGAGCGATTCGGGATCGGCATCGAGCTGGCCCAGCAACTCCTCGTCGCTGAGCTGGAGAAGCGCCTGCGGACCGCGATTCATCATGACTGCGGGAGCGGCGCGCACGACTGGATCGGCGGCCCCTGCAGGGGTCGACGCGAGCGCGAAAAGCGCCAATCCGAGGCTGGCCGCAAGGCGTTTCATGAGGGCGTGGTATAGCCGACTCCGGCCTCTCGTGCCATACCGCTCGGCGCGCTGGGGCTCGTCACGGCCCCGGCACGGTGAGTTTTGTCTGATAATTCAACAGCTTATTCTGCCTTTGACGACCTGTTTCGGGCCGTTCGCGAGGGGTGCTCGAACCGCGGTTGGTCAGCGGGTGTACAGCTCGTGCGGGCGGGGGCGGTCGACGGAGAAGCGGTTGATGATGAGCAGATGACGCTTCGGGTGAAGGCGGCAGGGCGTGTCGTTTCGTGGACCGTGATCCTGTATCCCGAGGACGAAGATTGGGAGTGTGATTGCGATGGTCCTGGCGACGTCTGCGAACACGTCGCCGCGGCGGTCGTGGCGGTGCGCCAGGCGCACAAACGAGGCGAGCAGCTTCCCCGGTCACGACAGAGCGGAGCACGGATAGCCTACCGCCTGCAGAGTGGGGTCGAGGGACTCGGTTTGCTGCGGGTCGTCGTGGCGCCGGACGCGGCCGAGCTGAGGCTCGAGGGTAGCTTGGCATCGAAGCTCGCGAAAAAGGACAGCACGGTCTCTCCTTCTCAGGCGGATCTGCAGCTCGACCGTTGGCTGACGGCGCGGCGTCGAGCGCT
Organism: Polyangiaceae bacterium; assembly: GCA_029941785.1. Lineage (GTDB taxonomy): Bacteria > Myxococcota_A > Polyangia > Polyangiales > Polyangiaceae > JAPYTK01. The sequence goes on from JAPYTK010000068.1 coordinate 22,382, forward strand.
CTCGGCAGAGGACATGGACCAGCTGTGCACTTTGTTGTCCGAGGTGAAGGACGTCAGGCTCGATGGCGAGGTCGTCGAGGTGAGCGGCAAGCCCGTCTATCCTCGCGTGGAGGTCGGTCGCACACCTTCGGGACTGACGGTGCGGTTCTCGTTGCCAGCGGCGCTCGCACGTGTGGTGGCTCCGGCCGTGGGGCTGTCGGGTGAAGGGTGTCTGGTCGCGCTTGCCGAGATCGACCGTTGGGGACCGCAGTACGAGCGCCTGCCCCATGAAGAGCGGGTGGGACGCGAGCAGGTCGCGGGCTTTCTCACGGAGGCTCTGCCTGAATTGCGGCGACATCATGAACTGGTGGAGGATGAGGCCCTCCCGACGTTGACCCGTGACGCCAAGCCCCGCTTGGTCTTCGCCGTGGAGAGTCGAGGCCCCACGCTCAGCGTGCTCGCTCGGCTGGTGTACGGCGAGCCGCCGGTGGCTCGCATCGATGGCGATCGATTGGTCCATCTCGGAGGTGCACTCCCGCGACGGGACCGAGCGAGCGAGGCGCGACTCACGGAGAAACTGACCCAGCGTTACGATCTGTTGCTCGGCCGCCGCGCGGAATGCACCGGACGGGGCGCGATCGACATGGCGGAGCGTCTTCGTTCTTTCGAAGGTGAGCTCATCGGCTCCGACTGTCTGGCGCGTTTTCCGAATTTGCCTCTTCGCCCGACCGTCTCGACAGAGGCTGCGCAACTCATGGTGAGCTTCGCCGCAGGGGACGAAGACGAGGGGACCGTCGAGGTCGCGGCTGAAGACGTGCTCGGTGCATGGCGCAGCGGCGACGGTGGGGTGGCGATCGACGGTGGCGGTTACGCGCCCTTGCCCATCGATTGGCTTCGTCGCTACGGCGATCGGATTCTCGACCTTCTTCGCGCGCGTGACGGCGAGGGCCGGATGCTGCCCGCAGCACGTCCCGCCTTGCTGTCACTGTGCGATTCCCTCGACCAGCCGCGGCCGGCCGATTTGAGCAAGCTCGCACCCCTCGTCGATGGCTTCGACGGGATCGAGGAGGCGGAGCTGCCCTCCGACTTGACCGCAACGCTGCGCCCCTATCAGCAACGTGGCGTCGACTGGTTGAGCTTTCTGCGCACCGCCCAGCTCGGTGCCCTGCTCGCGGACGACATGGGGCTCGGCAAGACCTTGCAAGCGTTGTGCGCTGTTCGGGGACGCTGCCTCATCGTCTGTCCGACCAGCGTGATGCACAACTGGGCCGAAGAGGCGGCCCGTTTTCGTCCGGGCTTGTGCGTCGGCATGTATCACGGCAGCAAGCGCGCGCTCGATGACGATTGGGATCTGACCATCACGAGCTATTCCCTGTTGCGGCGGGACATCGAAAAACTCGAGGCGATCGACTGGCAGGCGATCGTGCTCGACGAAGCGCAAGCGATCAAGAACCCCGACAGTCAGGTCGCCCGCGCCGCGTACAGATTGCGGGCGCCGCAGCGGATCGCCATGAGCGGCACGCCGGTCGAGAACCGTCTGCAAGAGTTGTGGAGTCAGATGCACTTCGTCAATCC
>JAPYTK010000069.1 GCA_029941785.1 Polyangiaceae bacterium
CGTCCGAGTTGTGCTCCGCGCCATCGCTCACCTCGCTGCACACGTAGATGATGCTGTTGTCGAGCACCGTGCTGCTGGTATCGAAAGGGTCGGGCTGGTTCAGCTTTCTGAGCATCACGTCATTCAATCGCTTCAAGAACCACTTCTGGCACTGCGCGAATTCCTTGCGCAGCGGCGCATCGCCTCGAGCATGAGACAAGACCGCGTGGTGTTGCTTCGCGATCCCCGGCCCGCCATCGAAATTGAACAGTAGGTTCGCGTTCGTGTACATGTTCTGCATCGTCACGACCTGGGCAGACCCGCAGAGCATGGCTTCCGCTGCTACCTCCAAATGGGCGTCAACGACATAGCCAAAGTTCTTCGCATCAAAGGGGTCGCGACCAGCCATGGCGGCGAGCTTCGGCATCTCACGGTCACCGGTGCACAGGTTGACGAGGGTCTTGTCCTGCTGGGCCCTGAGGTGCCGAATCGACTCCAGATGAACGCTCAACTTGCTCTGCACGGAGGTCATCCCCTTCAGCGTGGCGTGCATCGTCTCGAGTTCCCGCTCCGTGACGCCCAACGCCAGCTTGCGGAAGGCCCGGTCATCGGCTGCCGGATCCGCTTCGCCCGAACCATCGGGCGTCTTGGTCTGCGCGAGCATCTTGGTTGCCGCCTCCACCGGGTTGGCCACCGCAAAAGCCCAGGCTCCGCCATGTTGCACCAGCTTCGAGTCGTCATCCTGCGCCGCGGGATTGAAACGAGGCATCGCGCCGAGCACGTGGGCGGCCACTCCGAGCTTCTGCGCGATCAGGTAGTCGATGGAATCCACCGCGGCGCCCTGGCTCATGCCCGAGCCGAAGCCAGTCAGCGTTCCCTGGATCGAGGGGTGGTTGCGCATGCCGTCGTTCATGCTCAGTCCGCGCACCACGCTCATCTGATTCTTGTGATCCGCCAGCGCCGGCAGGATCAAGGAGTCGAGGTGCTCTGCCGGCCAGCCGTGCGGCACGTAGTAGATGAACAGGCGGACCGGAGCCTTGGACGTCTCCGCCATGGCCAAACGGCTCATACGCATCGCGAGCGGAGCGCCAATGCCGGCCCCCAAAGCCTTGAGAAACAGACGCCTACCGAACGTTTTACGACTACGACCCATACGAACTCCCTGCCTTGGTGGGTGGTACCCAAACGGCGGTCAATCGGTTGTTACACCTCAGAGAGCCCAAACCCGCGAGCCTGTGTCAGAAATATTGACGGCGCTTGCATGAGGACCGGTCGATTCCGAGCCCAACGCGCCTCATCGCGAGGTGACGGCGAACGCATCAGGGGCCGCAACCCGCCGTTTTCCAAGCCAGGAGGCGTGCGGGCTGCCTGCGGATCTCAGGCCAGCATCGCCTCGATGAGCACCGGATCTTGATTGGAAAGGTGGTCGTAGGACAGCCCTGCGGCGTGAAGCACGGTGCGCTGGACATCCGGAGGCCGCAACATGGTCCCGGTGATGTCTTCTGGCGCGCCGGTCGCGAGATCGACCGGCCGAGACGCATAGGTATTGTCGGTGGTCCCTCCGATGACCTGGTTACCCTTGATACCGTTGCCTGCCACGATGCACGACGACGCGAGGTGGTGATCGCGGCCGCCGCGTGGATTGATGTTCGGCGTACGCGCGAAATCCGAATAGGCGATGAGGGTGGTGCGTTCCCAATAGGATTTGCCGTTTTTGTCCTCGGTATTTTGGAGAAAGCGAATCAGTCTCGCGAGCGCGTTGAAACCGTTTCGCAGCGCGGGCACGTGATCCCGATCCCACAAATCAGTGTGGTGGTCGATGCCGCTCGCGAGCTGGATGCTCACTGCTTGGGACACGCCGTTGGTGAGCGCCTGCGCGGCGATCGCCGCTTGGCCGAGGGGGCCGAACAAGGCGTCGCCTGCATTGGGATTGGCCAGATCGATCCCGAAGGCCTCGTACAGAGCGTAGATGTCGGAGCCCTTCGTGGGGCCGCGCACGAAGTCGAAGTGTTGCCACAAGGTGCCCTCGCTAAAGACGAGCGCCTTCTCGAAGCTGGCCCGGTATGCGGTGGGCAAACCGCCGACATCGAGCTGTCGTTCGAGGCAGCTTGGATCGCTCTGCAAGGCCGCGAGCGCCGCCGTTCGTTGGGGATTTGGATCGAGTGAGGCATCGAGCGATTGGAGAACCTTGGAAAGATCGAGGTAGTTGTTGATTTTGAGCCCGCTCGCCTTTGGATTGAGCCCGTCGTTGAACGTCTCGGAGCGCACGACCAGGTTTGGCGCGGGGGTCGTCGCGGTGTGTTCATCGACCCAGAAAGTCGCCATTGAACTCCCGCTTGCTGCGAGGCCCTGTGGGAATTTGCCCGTCATGAAATAGCGTCGTCCCACTTCGTGGGTGAGCGTGCCCATGTTGACGCCCCGCACGACACAGAGATCGTCATACTTACCCGCCAACTCGCCGATGGCGGGGCCGAAGCTGATATTCGAGCCGGCCGGCGTCACGAGCCCCGTGCCGTCGCTCTCAAGTATTTCCTCGACGCTCCCCGCTCCCCTGTCCTTCTTGGCCAGCATATCGTAGCCGGTGTAGATCGTGCCCTCGGGATCGTTGAAGATCGGGAGACTGTGGTCACGCGGGTCGAGACTCATCAAGGTGTCCCAGCCCCCGTTGAACTCACAAAAAATCAGCAACGGCAACTCATCGAGCGGGGTGTCCTCGGCTTCGGCCAAGTTGGGCCATTGAGCCTGGGCGAGAACGTAGGCACCGGTACCGAGCCCCAGACTGGTCAACATTCTTCGTCGTGTCAGGTTCATCTGCTGTTCTCTCAATCGATGTGGAAAGCTGGTGATTCGAGCAAGCCAATGCAGACACTGCGCCAGCCCTCCACGGCGGCGTGAACGCCGGCCCACTCCGGGATGACGGCGTCACCGTCGGCATCGAAGATCGCCCGCAGCTTCGCGATGTAGGCGTCGTCCGCCTCGAGACGCATGCCCAGAAAGCGCAACACCAGGTAGCGAAGGTTTTCGTTGACCTGCTCGTCGCTGGCGCTGCCGTCAGCCGGCGCAAAACGCCACAAAGTCGTGTCGCTGTAGTTCTCGTGCTGGAGATCACTCTTGGCGATGCGCGTGCACACGTCACGAGCCATGTCTCGCATGAACTTCACGTAAAGCGAGCTGGGCGCGGAATTCTCTTCGGTCACGGTGATGTAGTCAGGGCGTCCGAGTACGCTGCCGTAGACATCGTCGGCCAGCGCCTCTTGGGTGCCGGCCTTCCAGGTGATCGGAGAGCCCGTGATGTGGTTCCCGGCGACGGCGGGAATGGAAGCTTCGAGGCTTGCGAGCGGAAGCCGTTGGGTACCGCGCGTCGCCGTCAGCGGCCCGACGTCGATTTCGGATACCTCGCTCTCGCCAATCTCGCGCTTCGCCTCACGTGTCTCTGCCGTGCCCACGACGGGGTCGCTCGTTTCCGTCGCACAGGCCACGCCGAGCAGGACGAGAACGGCGAAGGTGAGGCTGAGCCGCGAAGCGCTCATGGCATCCTCCGATACTGCGGCAGCAGCACGATACGTTTGACGAGCTGCTTGAGGTTGTCGTCGCTTGCGAATTCGGCGCTGAGCTCGTCCAGAAGCACGGCCTCAGAATCCGCCCCCGTGGGCGAAAGGTTCATCTTCCGCTTCATCAAGAATTGAAACATGTTCCGAACGGTCGCGCGGTAAAGAAGGCCGCTCTCGATGGCTGCGGTCACGATGCCCGCAGGTCCCAAGTCGTAGTTGGGCTGAATTTCCGGGTGGGATGCATCTGCAAATTCTAGGGCCTCAAGTTTCCAGCTGCTGATGTCCGGATCGACTTTGTCTCGAACCCGCCTGTAAAACCGATTACATAAAGTAATATTTGGCTCGATGCTGGCGGCGTTGCACTCGTCCTCTGAATCGTACGATTCGGCAAAATGCGTAAGCGCCGTCGAGCCGGCTTGGGCGATCACGCCAAAGTACGCGGCGAGCGGCTCGAGCTCGGAATGGCACTTGCGGCAGGTGCAGCGCTTCGTCAGATCGGTCGCCTCCGGATCGCAGCCGCTGATCTCCGGTAGTGGTGGTTGAAAGTACTGACCCGTAAACACGATGCGGAACCGGTTGGCCCGGCTGCGATTGGTCTGAAAGCGCAACGTATAGCCCGGCAGGGTCAAAATCCCCGAGTGCCGATCTCCGCGGGTGACCTCGGTCCAGTTCAGGTCGTGCCAATCCGGATCTTCGGCGAGCGGTGGGTCCGATCCTCCAGGCTCAGTGTAGGTGTATAAAAATCCGGTTTGGGCCGCGAGATACTTGCGATGGAATTCGATTCGACCGTTGGTGTAGGCGCGTTTGGTCGTGAGCATCTCGGTGTAGGGGCGTGAGCCGTCGCTGTAGTCGTCGACCAAACGTAGAAATTGCGCTCGCCATTGGGAGGTGATGAGACCTTGGAGGTTTCCAGAAAGGCACGAGCGCATATTCGGCCCACAGCCGCACGTCTTCTCATCGACGGAGAACCTCTGGCTGCACGGCAGCTGGTTTCCCTTAAAATCGTAAGTCTCGGTCTCTTGGGCATCGAAAGCGCACACCTTGACCGTGACATTCGGATCGGCCTCCCAATAAGGATGCACGTTGACGTAGCCCTCTTGACAGTAGTCGCCGGTGCCATCGTTGCCCTTTGGCTGGCAAAACGGCTTGCCATCCTGGTGGTAGCCGAGGTTGTTCTGGTGAACGAGCTGGCAAGCATGAGAACCGTTGCCCCCACGAAATACGGTGTGCTTGCCGGTGCTCGCGATGTAATACGGGTTGCCGATTTTGTTCCCGACTGTGTACAAACCGAAGTTGTTCGTGACGAGTGTGGATTCGGAGGCATTCGGCCAGAGCAAGAGGTCGTGGTAACGCCGCATCGTTTGCCGAAAACCGTCGCTTTCGAGGAAGCCGTCGAGCACGTCCTCGGGCACACCGGACTCGCCCTCGACGAGCGCGTACTCTTCGTAGATCGGGACACGACCGCGGAGATCGAGCGAGAGTCGGCGCAGCAATCGCTCGGGTGAAAGCTCGCGATGCAGCAAACATTGGCCCGCGCTCTCACCCTCGTCGCCTGGCGCGGCCGGAGAGGACGAGGGCCAGACGAGAAGACACGCGCCCAACGCGCTGGCTAATCTGAACCTTTTCATCATCAACGATGTCATTGTAGCGGCAAAGACACACACACACACACGGGAATTTGCTGAATGAACGTGTTAGGCTCATTTCATTGCTCTTTTGCCTAACAGCGGGTGTTTGATGTGGCGATGCGGATTTTGGGTGACGTCGCTCGTCTTCGCGAGCGTGGCGATTTCGTGTAGTGACGACACGTCGACCACTGGGCAGGAGGCGAGCGGCGGCAACGGCGGAGCCATGGTCGGAGGCGGCGGCAGCGTCGATTCCTGTGAGGCCGCAGCGTGTCACGCGGACGCGACCTGCAGCACCGATGGCGCCGCGGCGAGCTGTACATGCAAGGACGGCTTTCAGGGCAACGGGGTCACTTGTCTCGACATCGATGAATGCGTCACGGCGGCGCACGATTGTCACGAGACGGCCGATTGCGACAACACCAAGGGCGGGTTTGAGTGCAGCTGTCCATCTGGTTACGTCGGCGACCCCCTGACCGGGTGCCGCGCGAGTTACGACCGGATCGCCGTCGGCTATCAGCACAGTTGCGCCATGCGCAGCGATGGCACGGTGTGGTGTGCAGGCCATGGGGGCAGCGGCCGCCTCGGGCATTCGTCGAGCGCGAACGCGGCAACCCTGGTGCAGGCGGGGCTCGCCGACTTATGGACCACCATCAGCATCAGCGGGATACACACCTGCGGCTTGAAGAAGTCCGGGCAGCTTTGGTGCTGGGGTAGCGGCCACAGTGGCCAACTCGGTAACGGCAAGACGATCAACGCTGACGAACCCGTGTTCGTGAGCCTGGATGATGTCTACATCTCGGTGGCCGCGGGCGACAGTCACAGCTGCGCCGTTCGCGACGATGGGACCTTGTGGTGTTTCGGGAGCAATAGCTATGGCCAACTAGGCCTCGGCGACACGGCTCCCGTCACGGCGTACAGCACACCCCAACAGGTGGGCGGCGAGACGGATTGGGCGTCCGTGCACGCCGGCTACCACACGACGCTGGCGATCAAGACCGACGGTCGGCTCTACTGTTGGGGCCGCAGCGGCAACGATGGGACCTGTGGTCAGGGCGAGTTTGCCGGCACTTACTTGACGCCCCAGCAGGTCGGCACGGACGCCGACTGGACCGATGTCGCGGTGACCCGGCACGCGTGCGCCATCAAGACGAATGGTAGTTTGTGGTGTTGGGGGCGCGGCTACGAGGGCCAACTTGGCAACGGCGTGACGGGCGTCACGAATACACCGGAGCTGATCGCCAAAGAAATGGCCTTCAAGGAGCTCGCCGTCGGCTATCAGCACACCTGCGCCATCAAGGACGACGGCACCCTTTGGTGCTGGGGCTTGGGCGACTCGGCGCAACTGGGTCACGCGGAGGTGGCGAGCTCCTCGGTGCCACAACAGGTCGCGACACGAAACGACTGGGTCGATGTGGACGTCGGATTTTGGCACACCTGTGCTCTCAATGATGCGGGGATCGTATCTTGCTTTGGGGCGAAGAACTTCGGGCAGCTGGCGAGGGGCGAAATCGGAGGCCATCGCCTGCCGAAACAGGTAGGGAGCGCCCAATGGATCACGGCCGAGGGATCCGAACGTGGCAGTTGCGCCGTCCAAGCCGATGGCAGTCTCTGGTGCTGGGGCAGCAATCGCCTCGGGATGATGGGAGTGGGCTCGACGGAGCCGGCTTCGGATGTACCCAAGCCAATCGGCCTGCTGAAGGACTGGCAGGCCGTCGGCGCGAGCTCCCAGCATTACTGCGCAATACGAAGCGGCGAGCTCTATTGTTGGGGTGTGGGCGGCAACGGTCAGCTCGGCCTCGGCACCTACGCAAGCCATGACACGCCGCAGCGCTTGGGTTCGGCAACGACGTGGACCCACGTTGCCCTGGGCTACAAACACGGCTGCGCGATCCGGAGCGGCGCGCTTTACTGCTGGGGACTTGGTACCGATGGCCAGCTCGGCACGAACGATACCGGCACTCAGAACAGTCCGCAGCGCGTCGGCACGGGCAGCGACTGGACGGACGTGGCGGCGGGCTATGCGCACACCTGCGGGAGACGGGGAAGCACCATCTATTGTTGGGGCGCCAATCAGTATGGTCAAATCGGCAACGGCGGAAACAGCAATGACGTGACGACGCCGAGTCAGGTCGCCCTCCATAACGATTGGCAGAAGGTCGTCACCGGCCTTTTTCATAGCTGCGGTCTACGGGCCGATGGGAGCATGTGGTGCTGGGGAGCGAACTACAGCGCCCAGCTTGGCGATGGTACGAAGACGCAGCGAAACACGCCGGTGCTCGTCTCGGGGGAGCACACCTTCATCGACATGGCGGCGGGGGCCTACACCACCTGCGGCGTGCGAAGTGACAACACCTTGCGATGTTGGGGGGCAAACGACAACGGTCAGGTTGGCGACGGGAAGCTCTTCACCGTGAAAACGCCCGTGAAGGTCGGAACCGATGCCGATTGGGCAACGGTGCACGGCGGCTACCGTCACATGTGCGCGAGAAAAACGAGCGCCGAGCTGCTGTGCTGGGGAGAGAACACGCGGGGCCAACTCGGCGTTGGCGGCGCGTGGCAAACTTCTCCGGAAGCGATGTTGGACCCATGATGCACGATGGCAAAAGAAGCGGCATGATGGCCGCGCTGGTGGTCGTCTTGCTCGCCTGCTCCCCGGCGGCTGACGACCCCACACCAAGCCCCACGGGCGGCGGCGGTTCGGCAGGCATGGACGCGGGCAGCGGTGGTGATCCGACCGTGAGGGACGAGTGCGCCGACGGCACCCACGCCTGCCACGAAAACGCGAGCTGCAGCGACACGCCCGGCTATTACCTTTGTGTATGCGACGACGGATTTGCTGGCGATGGCTTTAGCTGCAGCGACATTGACGAGTGCGCGAGCGGTGTCGCCAACTGCGACAAGCACGCGGCGTGCACGAATCTGGCACCAGGGTTCGATTGTGCATGCGAGCCGGGCTTCACCGGAGACGGTACCAGCTGCCGGGCGCAATACAGCCAGGTCTCAGCCGGCAACGAGTCGACCTGCGCGGTGCGCACCGACGGCACTATCTGGTGTTTCGGTCGAGGCACCTCGGGTCGGCTCGGGAACGGCTCGACGGCTCACCGTAGCTCCCCGGTGCAAGCGGTAGGCGATGGGTATGTGTCTGTGGATGCTGGCGGCATCCACGTCTGTGCTCTCAAGCAAGACGGCACGGCGTGGTGCTGGGGGTGGAGCGGCCTCGGGCAAGTGGGCAGCGGCGTGTATGGATCCGAATTGACACCTCTGCGGATCGGCGAGGAGACGGACTGGCAGCAGCTCAGCGCGGGGGGCTCGCACACTTGCGGACTTCGCGCCGGCGGGACGCTCTGGTGTTGGGGCAGCAACAGCTCCCGTCAACTCGGCATCGCCGCTGCCGGCAATCAGCCATCGCCCATCGCCGTCGATGAGGGTCAGAGCTACGCATCCGTGGCTGCCGCCAGCCGACACAGCTGTGGCATCAAGACCGACGGCAGCTTGTGGTGCTGGGGCTACAACGGGCACCGACAGCTCGGGCTGGGCCACCAGACATCGCCCATCGCCACCCCCGCTCAGGTGGGCAGCGATTTCAACTGGGCCCAGGTCAGCGGCGGCATCACATTCACTTGCGGCGTCAAGAAGGATGGCACCCTGTGGTGTTGGGGCAGAAGCTATTTCGGAGAAACGGGCAATGGGATCACCGGCGGCTCGGACGTGCCGATGCAGGTCGGCGCGGACAGCGACTGGAGCCACGTGGATTGCAAAGGGCAGAGCGCCTGCGCGCTCAAACAGGACGACAGCCTGTGGTGTTGGGCCGAGGGTGGCCACGGCAATCTCGACCCGGCGAAAGCAGGCCTCTACACAAGTCCGGAGCGCGTTAGCCAGGACTCGTGGAGTGACGTGACCCTGGGCGCTTACCACACGTGCGGCATCCGTAATCAGGACGAGCTGTTCTGTTGGGGGGCGGGCACGACTGGGCAGACGGGCCTGACGGTGCAGGGCGATGCCTACGAGCCCACGGTCGTGATGCCGAGCGACACCTGGAAGCAAGTCAACATCGAATACTTCTCGAGCTGCGCGACGCGAACTGACGGAGCGCTCTTCTGCTGGGGGCTAAACTACTACGGCGCGGGAGCTGACGCTTCCTTGCTCAGCAGCAAGACGCCGCGACAGGTCGGGATGAACACCGACTGGGTCACGGGGCAAATTGGCAAGAACCACGCGTGCGGTATGCGCGGCGATAGCCAGAACAACACCGTCTGGTGTTGGGGCCAGGGCAACTACGGACAGCTCGGCCAAGGCAACCAAGCGAGCGGCAGCGACCCCCTGCAGGTCGGTAGCGACAGCGATTGGACCACCTTGTCTACGGGCTACGAGCACAATTGCGGAATTCGACAAGGAGGTGGCTTGTGGTGTTGGGGGCGCAACAGCTTTAGCCAACTGGGCGATGGCACAACGACGACGAGAACCGCACCCGTTCCAATCGGCGCTGGGACGCTATGGAGGACCGTCCACGCGGGAACCAACCACACCTGCGCCATGACGACCGGCAACAGCTTGTTCTGTTGGGGCAACAACAGCTACGGCATGGTGGGCAACGGAGCGGCAGGCGGACCGGTCCCACTGCCAAACCAGGTCGGAACGGATACCGACTGGGCCACACTCAGCGGCTCGCTGCAGGACTCCTGCGCTACGAAGACGGACGGCAGCCTCTGGTGTTGGGGACGCAACCAGAGCGGCTCCCACGGCGTGGGCGACACCGAGAAGAGCTACACGCCGCAAGCGGTAGGCTCGGACATGGGTTGGGCCACACATTCGATCGGTTATGCTCACGCGTGCGCGGTCAAGACCGATGGCCGCGGTTATTGCGTCGGGTCGGGCACGTATGGCAAGGTCGGGGTGGGCAGCGAGACCTCGCTATCCGCGATGACGGAATTCGCGCCGCAACATAAATGGCAACAACTCCAGGCGGGCCCGAACCAAAGTTGCGGGATCACCGAGGCAGGCAAACTCTACTGTTGGGGCCGTAGCGATTACGGTCAACTTGGCTTGAAGAGTGCATGGCCCGACGAGCCGCAACCGGTGGTCGACCCATGAAGCCGAGTGAACAGACAGGCGACTTTGGTGCCTGCATCAAAGAGGTCGAAGCGCACAGCTGCCCGTCAAAATGACATGATTCGCATGCGCGGACGCAGCGGCACGCTCAATCACCAAACTGGATCATGACGCCCGTCTGCGTCTTGATCCGACTCAGTTTGGGCTCCGCGCCTCCGACGACGTTCGGCGTGGTCGCATTGGACACCGCGCCGACGATGACAGGCCGATCCGGGTCGCCTCCGATGAAACCCACGAGCACCTCGGTCCCCGCGCGAAGCGGCATGTGAATACCGTAATCGCGCCCAACCGAAGGCTGCGCCATGCGCATGGGCAGCGAGGCCAGGACGCCGGTAAACACCCCGTCCGCGCCACCTTGGTGACTCGCATCGCGGCCCGGCGTGTCGAGATGAAGTTCGACATGGTAGCGCCCCTTCGAATCGATCGCGGCGATAGGAGGATCGGGCATCGTGTCTCCCCTGTCGTGAGTCAATGTCCGCACGACACCGGTCACCAGCCCTTGTATCTTTGGAACCGGCGTCCGTCGCGGGGGACGGAAAGTGTGGTTCGCGTCCACGGCGACAAAACGATTGCGGTAGTCGACTTCCGTGCCGTCTCCTCCCGCGCTGAGAACAGCCATCTCACTCTTATGCTCGACCTCGATCACGAGAAGCTCCTTCGTCTCCTGCCCTTCGCTCTCGAGTCTAAATGTGGCCCCCGCCGCCAATCGGGTCACGTCACTCTTTCCCGTGTACTGGCTCTGGCGCGCGCACTGTTCTTCGGCCCGAACATCCGCAATGCGTTTCGCCTCAAAATCGGACAGAACGTTGGCGCCGAACTCGACCGTTGCGCCCATCGCTCCTTCGATATCGAGTTCCCGTTGCCCAACCAAGTCGTGATCAGGCGTTTCATAGTTGTAATCACGGACCCAATACAGGCGAGGCACGATAGCCACGTCGTGATCGAGCGCGAACACGTCAGCCTCTCGGCCCGTTTCGTTGAAGGGCACCGTCGCCTCGCCGGGGATCGACCGAAAGTTTGGACCGCAATCCACCAAGACGACCTTGTCGACACCATGGCGGTCCGCCAGGTGATCCCACCCTCCCTTTCCATGAGCGCCGTGTTCGAAGAGGATGGTTATCCCCTCGTGTTCGGCGAGGCGGCTCACGAAAGCGAGATCGCTCTCGCCGTACTGCACGACAAACTCACGCTTCGGGTACGTGCCGCTGAGGCGAAGTTCAAAGTCGGTGCCCTCCCGTTCCATGCCGGAGCTCTTCAGTTTTTGAACAATGATCTCGGGCACCGTCATGTTCAAGTAAATCTCTTGGCCCGAATACGTCGAAAGCACCCAAAGATTCGGACCCACATCCACGGTGTAGGTATCGAACGCCTGCGTGGAATCGTAGGAACGACGCACATGCAGGATGCGGCCATGAAGCCGTCTCTCGAGCGTCTGGCCACGATAAAAGGCCAAGGTCACCTCGGCAGCCAGTAGTTTGTTCTCGTCCAAATCGTCCGGAGCCGTGGTGGCAAACACGACCTTGAACATGAAGGGCTGACCGAGCTTCTCGGTGCCGCGAACCGATTTTAGTTGGATGGCCTGAGCGTCGAAAGCGGACGACTCGAGCCGGATGGAGCAAATGGGAGAGACTTCTTCGTTCGACATCATATGTTCATCGGGTGTTGGCAAAACTCAGTCACGCGAGGCTGTGGTGAACGGCCAGGCGCTCTTAAGTCGAATGGTCATGGCGGGATTGCTCGACGCTCAGAGCCGGTTTTGCAGGGCCAGCATGTTGCGTAAAAGTGTTCCTTCGTCTTCACTCAGGGAAATGGCATTGCGTCGCGCCCTTGCCTCTTGGACAACGAAACCAGTTCTCACGTGGCTGAGGTGCGCACCAAGTTTGCTGAGTCCACATTCCACTGCTGGAGAGGTGTAGCAGTCCAGTGCAAACCCCACTCTTATTCCAATGCTCATGCCTACCAACAACTCCGCGACCATTCCGAGGTTGACTTGCGACTCGATTCCAAGGAACAACTCAAAGCGGTTGGCCACTCCGACCGTGGTGGACGCCCCGATGAAAAACTGTGTCATCGCGCCATAGAAGTACTCGTGAAAACCCGGGCCGCCGGCCATGTGCCACGTCTCCGAGTACATCTCCTTTTGCGCGTAGACGACACTTTCCACCTTTCCCTTGTACGTTTCTTCGTTCTTCACCGTCCCCTCGACCTTGCTGTACGTGTTGACGCTCTTGGCCCACGTCGACTCATAGATCTCCGGTTGAGTCAGGTTGAAGCTGTCGTCTTGCGAGCCACTTCGATCCCATTTGGTGGGTTGAGCCCAACCACCTTCGATCCCCTCCTCATCGGCTCCGTCCATATTTTCATCGACGCGGTTCCCGCCGTCAGGCCCGATCAGCTTTTCGTTCGGAGAACCCACCACGGAGATCAGCTTGTCGCCAAAAAACTCTTCGCGCATCGTGCCGTGATACCGCTCGATCACGTTGCCAAACTCCGTCTGCTCTACCCACTTCCACCCCTTCTTGCTGCACGGAGCCGTGGGACACGTGCGCCATGTCACGCTCGTCACGTTGCCCGGGGCCTCCATCGAGTCGGAAATGATTCCGCCGGACATCTCGTACGACGCAACGCCCGTGCCGCGACCGAGGCTAACGAGCTTGTAGTTTCCGCCAACCACCTCGACCTTGTCACCTCGGGTCGTCGTGATGCGATGGCCATCGGTATGATCGCGCCAGCCGACATACGACGGAATATCTGCCGTAGCCTTGATGTTGAGGTTCGTAAAATCGGTCTGGGGATTTTGGACCGTCGCCTCATTGAGTTTCGTCGTGTAAAGCGCTGTCGTCGCGCCAGGCTTACTGTAGGCACCGGTCGTGCGCGCGCCAGTCTCGCTGGGAGGGGTCGCCAAGGCAGCGGAATCGAACGTGCCCCCGACAGTCGACCCCGTACCTCGGCACCTCGTGTCGTCCTCAAACGCGTACTGGCCGGTCAACAGGTCGTTCCCGTCGCCTGCGGCACTGCCAGCCATGTAGGCGTCGGCATCCCCCAAGGTGATGAAGGTGTTCTTCTTGCTGGTGTTGGGGTTCCACGTCGCCGGCTCCACGGTGCGAGTCGCGGGCGAACCGGTGTGTTCGTAATCTGGAACCTTGAGCAAGAGGTGACGTTTGGTTGACGAGCCGTCCCCTGCCGAGGCGGCCGTCGTGTCTTGACTGAGGAAATCCGAATCGTCCGTGGTCGTGAAATTGCTCATCGGTGAAGACTCCTGCGCGCTCGCCAGACGGTCACTCGCCTGCCTGGCAACATCCTCATTACTAGGGCGGCCATCGGGCAGCGTCTAGCCGATAGCGTAACGGCCGAGAAACGATGAGCGACCGCGACGGCCGCCGAATTCCCCCGCACGTGAAACAGCCCATCACAGCCTACGACTTGACGCGCCTTGTGAGCCACGACACCGTTGCCAAGCTGAAGCGGAGCGCAAATGTGAACGAAAAGGACAGCACATTTCTGACGCACGGTGCGGATCCCCAACAGGCCGTACCGAGTGAAGCGCTACCTTTCGTCGAGCACGCAACTCGGCCCGAACCCATAGGCTTTGTGCCCATCGTCGAGATCCCAGGTGACGAGAAGTCGACGGCCGGACGTCTCGCATGCGGCACCCTTGCCTGGCGGCATGAGGAAAGCTGGCGGCTTACCGTCGTGCTCAAGGCGACCTTCGACATGAGCCGATCGCCGATGACGCTCGTCGCGCCAGAGCCCATTGCATTGCAAGACCGTCACCACCGGGGAAATCCCATGGCGCATGTCGTCGTCGCGAACGACTTGGCCCCCTATCGACCCCACAGCGACATCACCGTCGCGGGACACGCTTGTGCCCCTAGCGGCACGACCGTCAGCGAACTCGACGTGCGCCTTGCCGTCCGGCGGGGGACCAACACCTTGCTCGACAAGCATCTGCGGGTGGTCGGCACGACGCGCGACGGCGCGCCACAACCATTCGACAGGATCCGGATCAGTTACGACCGCGCCTTTGGAGGACTGGGCTGCGCGGCCAACCCTATTGGTTGTGGGGCTGGCGGCGACGCCGAACGGCCAAACGTGCTCGATCTGCGGGACCCAGAGACTCCGGGCGGCTTTGGAGCAACCAGCGAGGGATGGCCACAACGCAAGAAGCTGCTCGGTGGCGCACCCAAGCCGACGATCGCGGGCGCGTCCATGACTGTCGCCGACAGTGTCGACTGGGGCTACTTCCAGACAGCACCGGCCGACCAACAAGTTGCCTATCTCAGCGGCGACGAGACATTCATCCTAGAGGGGCTGTCGCCCGACCTCCCGGTCATCGAAACTTCCCTGCCCGAGGTGTGCGCCACCGGCAGCGTCTTCGGACTCACGTCCTATGACGAATCCGCCCCTCTCGAACTTCATCTCGACACGGTCCACCTCGATAGCGACGCGATGCGCTGCTCCTTGGCCTGGCGCGCGGTCGTCCCTGTCGAAGCCGAGGGGCTTCTGCCCGGCCTGTTGGTTGCCGCCGGACTCACCATAGACGGTTGGCAGCTCGGTCTGCCAGACGAGCGACCGCCGGCACCCGCACCCGACCACCCTTCTACGCAGCGCGCTGGCGCCGACTGGAAAAGTGACTTTTCGGCCGAAGCGGGAAGCACGGCAGCTTCGGAAGCCGCCGGAGCAACGATGGGGATCGGCGCCATCCATGGCATTCAGGCTCCGGTGACTCCTTTTCGCAGCTCTTCGCCGCCATCGAGCCGGGGTCCGGCGTCGGGATACGGCAGCAGTCCGCCGCCAGACAGTTCCCAAACGCTCGCGGTACCCCTCGATGAGCTCATGGCCCCACCGCCATCCTCCCGACGCGGCACGCCCTTTGACCCCGACGGGAGCATGACCCGACCGGCCCTCGAGATCGACCGCGCGACGCCTCCCTCGTCGCTTGGTGGGGGCTTGCCCTTTCGAGGTTCAACGCCAAGCTCACCTGCGCCAGCGGCGCTCGGCTACAAGGTCGAAGCCGAAGCCTTGGTAGGCGAGACGGTCGTCGTCGAGTCCGTCGAAGAGCTCGAGGCCCAGATCGCCAAAATCGAAGCCGAGAAAGAAATCGAGCGTCAAACCCTCGCCGAGCAAGAAGCCAAACAGGCACGCGCCAAGTCTGAAGAAGAAGAGCGGCGCGCCGCGGCAGCTGAAGCAGAAGAGAGACGCCGCGAACAATCGCTGCGCTTCGAAGCTGAACAGGCTGCGGCGCGAGAAAAGGAACAGCAACAGGAAGCTGAGGCTGAATCCAACAAGAAGAAGGCTGGGCTCAACTTTCGTCGCCACGCTCGCCGCGGATTCAAGCGGAACACTGAAAACTGACGCTCCGTTATTAGGCGCGAGTCGCCCCGTGCCAACTTATTGAAACGATCCGAACAGCCACTCCGTTTCACCCCCCCCCTGATTGACCATGATTCGAAGAGACCTCACCATTGTTCTTGCAGCCAGTTGCCTCCTCGCTTGCGGTGCGGAGACGGCATCGTCCCCCACATCCGGGGTAACCGCCAGCGGTGGTGGTGGGCAGACGAGTTCCTCCACAGGGTCGGGCGGCGATTCGACCGCATCAATTGGTAGTGCGGGCGGCGGCGCGAGCAGCTCGGCGAACGCCACGACAGGCCCGGCCGGTGGCGGCGGCAGCGAGCCGTGCACGCCGAGCACAGGCACCGAGCCGGTAGGCAGCTCCAGTGTCCGCGACAAAGCGACCTGCCTGGTTTGGCAAACAACCGAAGGCTCACCACTCAACAACATCAACGGCGCGAAACACTGCGCCGATCTCGCGCAGGATGGATTCGACGATTGGCGATTGCCCGGCCCCGAAGAGATGGCGACGTGGCCGATGCTCACCAGCTCAGCCAACGCCTACGTCACCGCGCCAACCTACATCGCCAAGAATGCCGCGAGCGACGAGATGGGCTGCAAAGCCAACGCGCACTCGTGCAATCTCGCGAAGTACAGCATGCAAGGCATGAGCACCTGCGCATGGCAGGGCGTCGGTTACCAAGGGCCGCTGGTATGCGTTCGCGGAGCCTCAGCCGAGGGCTCGCTTCCCACGATGTTGATGGCCAGCCAGTGCAGCATCTGCGCGAGCCACGTGACCGGATCGACCGCAGACTTCAAGGAGGCCGACTGCCTCCCCTTCGCCAATTGAGACGCGTCGGGCGGCGCGACGTTCACAGCTCCGACAGGAGCGATTCGAGCATCTGCGTCCACGGCCCGGTGGCCACGCTCTCATTGTCACGGATCACCCGAAGCCGATGGGGCAGGCCCCCATCCCCGCCGCTCAGGGGATCGCCCGCGTTCGCCTCGAAGAAGCCATCGAGCTCGAGGCATTGATGGCACACACCACGCTGCTCCGCCAAAGCGCAGGTGTCGGCAAAATGTTCACGCAGTTTGCGCCGTGCTTCCTGAGCCCGGTTCTTAACCTGAGCCTCGTCGATCTGCAGCGCGTGCGCGACCTCGCGATTGCTCAGCCCGTTCACTTCTTTGAGCAAGATCGCTGCCGCCTGATGTTCCGTCAGCGTCCTGAACGATCTCCTCGGCGACCGAATCCCGCAGCACCATCCGCGAAATATACCTAAGTAATTCCGGCCTCATAGAATCGTTGGCTCGACCAATTTGCTCGGCCATCATCCGGTCGGGGCTCGTCATCCGTTGTACCTCATGAGCACCGCCGCTCGCGGCCGATGCCTGATGACCCCAACCCTAGTGGAGTGAAGTGATGCCGAGAACAACTCTCAACCCCAACCGACAAGCCCTGACATGGATGGCGCAAACTCTCAAGGAGAAGGCGATCGGGCAGCGGCCGATGAGCGCTCGGCCATCGTGTTCGTTCACGGAAACCCAACGTGGTCCTTCACCTGGCGCCACCTCATCGCTGCCTTGCGCGGTGGGCACCGGTGCATCGCCATGGACCACCTGGGATTCGGCTTATCGGACAAACCGGAGCATGTCTTGACCCCAAGTGACCGCACCGCCCACCTCGGACAACTTCTCGACCACCTCGCGGTGCAAAAGGTCACCCTTGTCGTCGAAGACTGGGGCGGACCGATCGGGCTCGCCTGGGCGATGGAGAATGCCCCGCGGATCGAACGCGTCGTCGTTCTCAATTCCTGGTGTTGGTCGGTGGCGGGCGACCCGCACTTCGAGCGTTTCAGCGCCTTCATGGGAGGTCGCTTCGGCCGCTTCCTCATCAAGACCTTCAACGCCTTCGCCAGGTTCGTCTTGCCCAAAGCAGTCGGACACCGCCTCCCGCGACAGGTCCATCAGCATTATCTCGCGCCCTTTCCCACGCGCCAGTCACGAAACGCTTGCGCCAACTTTCCCAAGCAAATCATCTCTGAGAGCGACTGGCTGAGCGCCGTATGGAGTCAACGGACCAAGCTCACCGGGGTGCCCGTCTTGCTGTACTGGGGGCGACGGGACATCGCCTTTCGCGACGACGAACTCAAGCGCTGGACCGAGGCCTTTCCCCACGCCGAAGTTCATACGGACGACCGAGCTGGCCACTGTCCCCAAGAGAGCGCCCCCGAACGGCTCCTGCCGCTCCTGCAGGGCTTTCTTCAAGACCCCGCACAGGAAGGGCCAAGGCTCATGCCGTGAACGAACGGCCGCCTCTGGCAACCACCCACTGCTAAGAACTCAAAAACTTCGACAATTCACCTTGGACAACCAGCCACAAGCCGTGTCCTCACGGCATGAAGAAGAATTGCCACCCTGGATTCGTGCGCCGTGACTCCAAAGACCTACGTCATCGCACATGCGCTGCTTTGAGCAGCTTGCTCCTTGGCGCCCTCATTCTGGGCGGTTGCAGCTTCGTTTCCTACGTTGAGCTCGATCCCCTCCCACAAGAATCTCCGAACGAAAACGTTCCCTTCCCTCCCCTACGCAACAGCGCAGTCCCGACACCAACCGATTGCCACGAGGGTGCGACCCTCCCCTGTTACAGCGGCCCGACCGAAACAGCCGGCGTTGGAAGCTGCCGCGAGGGGGTCATGAGCTGTGTTGACGGACAATGGTCAACGGACTGCGTGGGCGAACAGACGCCTGCAGCGGAAGACTTCTGCGACCCCAAGGTAGGCTGCCGGGACGACAACTGTGACGGTCGATTAAGCGGCGAGCACCAGGGGGGATTCGTCATTGGAGGCGCCGGCATCCAAGAGGTGCAAGACATGGCCACCGACAGCCAAGGAAACATTTTTCTGATCGGTCGGTTCTCCGAACAACTCATCGTACCCGGACGCGCCGAGCCTATCCTCCAAGAGCCGGGCACCGCGCTCAACATGTTCATTCTCAAGCTATCCCCCACCGGACAGCACCTTTGGCACCGCACCTATGGCTACCCCGACGCGAACTTCCCCACGCCTGGCAGCCAGTACGTCAATTGGCTGAGAAACTTCTGTTACTACGGCAACGCACCGCGCAATGCACCGGCCTGCCGCATCGCCGTCGACGGCCACGACGACCTCATCGTGACGGGCCCCTTGCCGGTCAAAGCGGAAAATGCGCTCATGCCCAACCCCTTCAAGCACATCGTCGGCTCCTACGATTTGCACGCGGGCACGGTCGATGGGCCGAACGCACAGGCTGGCTTCGTCTTCGTGGCAAAATATGCCGGAGTCGCGAAAGCTGAAGGCCTACCAGAAGCGGAAGGGGCGCTCGTCTGGAGTGAGACGATTCAGGGCAGCCCTTTCCACGACCGGATCACCGACATGGCCCTACGCGGACCCGATGATGAAATCGTTCTCAGTGGCCACTATCGGGAACTCGAGAGCTTGAGCACGGCCGAGCCGATCATCGTCGACAAGGGCTGCGCCGAATGCTGGACGCCGTCTTATCATGGCCAAGATCTGTTCTTCGACGACCAGACAATCGCCTCGCAACACTCGCAAAACGGTTTCGTCTTCGCCATCGACAGCGGTGACGACAGTGAACGGGAGATCTTGTGGAAAGCGTCCATCCAAGAATCGCCCCCAACGTGGACCGAAGAGAATGAGAGCTCTCAGAGTGTCGTCTCGCTCGCCATTGACCCCAACGACCGCGTCACCCTGACTGCAATCAATGTCCGCTCGTGGGTCGCAACCGAGCCCGCGCCGAGACTTAAGCTGGTGTTTCACCATGGCAACAGCAGCCCCATTGTCGTGCCGCTGGGACTGAGCGGCGGCGACCACAATCTTCACATGCTCAACTTGGACACCGACAACCTCAGCAACCTGCTCACAGGGATCAGTACCGCTTCTACCGACGCCCTCTTCAGCTGGCAGGACGAAGCCGTCATCTTGGCGCACCTCGACAACCCTGATGCAACCCTGATCGCCGCCGGAGGATTCGCCAACACGCTTACATCCGTGGAGAATCCTGCCACCAGCCTGTCTAGCACGAACGGCACCTACGACGCCTTCCTGACCGCGAGCGGGAAAGGCCTGCTCCCACAGGCAGCCGTTGCGAGCGGTAACGCAACCATCCACGAGACGACCCTTGCTCTCGCCACACATGGCCCCCATTCCTTCTACCAACTCATCAGCTTGCCATACGGCTACGGCCCCGAGTCGGGTCCTGCCCAAGGGCAACACATCGGATTCAACAACGACGAATTTCGATGCGAAATCGACGCGGCTCATAGCCACTGCCTCGTCCGGTGGAGCTACAACCCGGACACATTCAACTTCGAGGTTGTGTGGACACGGTCTATCGGCGCAAGCGTGGCAGTGGATCAGGTCGGCGCCCTCGATGGCGACGGCAGGCTGACAACAGGCATGAAGTTCAAAACCGTCATCAACAATGGACACGGCCACACGCGGCTCGTGACCAACTCGAAAGGCGACGTCCTCGTCGCGGGTAACTTCCGTGGCGACTTGTTAACCCCCGTTCATCACGACCAACACACGTCCCGGCCGGAGTCCTCCGCTTCCCTGCTGAGCAACCCAAGTGAAGATTCAGACGTCTACGTGCTCCACTTTTCGCGGTGAAACTCCGCCCGGAGGCGATGCCTCGTCGGGCCCAGCGGCGTGCGACACACCGGCCGCTACGCCGCTCGAACCCCAGCGCCTATTTCCTGACAATATGGGAACGTCAGTCGCAGCGTCGTCCGCTCCAACTCCAGCTACATGAATGACTATCGCATTCATGGTCGTAGATGCACGAACTGCCCTTGGAGAACTTACGAACGCATTGGCTCGCTTCGCAATGAAGTCCTCCGGGATAGTCGTTGTAGCCGCAGCACTCCGATCCCTGCGACCACCAATCACAACTCGCGCCTTGCACCTTGCACATCTGACAGCTCCCTCCACTACACTGGTAGCCGTTGCCGTCGAAGGCGTACTCCGGCGATCGACAACAGTTGGTGTCCACGACGCACTGCGTGGAGGCCTGGCCGCAAGCCGCTTCCTGTACCGCGTATTGGTCGAAGGCGGCATTGAAGACCGTGGTGGGGCTCACCACACTCGACATCGCCGGAGGAAGGTCAAAACTTGCGACGACGGCATTGTGATCGGACAGGGAATGTGCGGTTCCGCTCTTCACGCCACCGAGAACACCTTGCGATGAATCGTTGCAAAACTGGCCCGACCATCCCGGGGTGTAGCTCAGCTGATGCACGTTGTTGGTCGCGACCTCAGCGGCTCCGGAGCTGCCGTACTCGATGAGGTAGTCGAGCACTTCGTGCCTGCCAGACGTCGAGAAGCGGCCTGCCAGATCATTGTTGGTCGGGTCCCAGGTCGGCTGCCCGAAAACGCCGTCCTTGCAGTTTTCCTCGAGATCGAAGCCCAGCGCATTGAACTTCGTCTTCACATTGCCGTCGGTGATTTTGTTGCACGCAGAGCCTGGCGCCTTGTGAGTCAGGTGATAAGCGTCTTCATTGTAGTCGCCGCCGACGATGATCGAGAACGCTGCACCTGAAGCGGTCAGGTCGTCATCGATGTCTTTGGCGAGGTTGACGATCTCGGAAAACTGATACATGCGCAAATCTTCCGCGCTGACGCCGGCCACATTGTACTCCGGCATCATGTGCATGTTGAACACCACGACCTGGCGTCCTTCGACCTCGATCAGCGCCGCGCTGTATCCTTGATGGCTCGGGAAACCATTGACGCACCAGCGGCGCGTCTTGAAGGAGTTGACCGGGTAGCGCGACCACATCACGAGCCCTCCGCTATTACCCATAGAGACCGGTCCATTTTGCTGCAGAGGCTGACCACACTGCGGGCTATTGGCGTCAGGCGCAGGGGCCGTCACGTGCGTAAAGCCCTTCTTGGCCAAAGCGGCCGTAATCGCCTGATAGGTCGAAGGATCGGTGAACAACTCTTGCCCCACGATGACATCGAGTTCGTCGAAGTCGGGCAAGCCCGTGTAGCCACTTTTTCCGTCGATGGCGTCAGCGATATGTCCGAAACGAGTCGTGCAGTTGTCGCAGCCCGAGAACGGAAACACATCCCGGCAAGCCATGTTCCAGCTCATCACATTGACGGTCTCCTTTTCGGGTTCGGCCGTTGGACAGCTGTCGCACGTTTGCGGACAATGCGTTTGAAGCCACGGCGAATAGACTGAGTCGCTGCACCAGGAGCTGTAGTAGCCACACCACCAGTATTCGTCCTGGCAGGTCGTGAGGGCCTCAGCACTCGAGCCGGTTTCAGCATCCGCTGTACCTTCCGATTCGATATCGGCGAGGCAGGATGGCAGGGCGATCAGCAACAAACAAAAAATGAGGGCACGGCGTAGCCGCGCATGCAGAGCAAGCGGTCGCATAAGAGGGATCTCCAGAAACGCTCGAGAGCGTAAGTAATAAGTAAGAAGCAGGTGGGCGGCCTAAGCCGATCACCTAAACAGCAACATGAGCACGAACACCTACATTGTCAACGCGCCGCGTCAAAAAAGCGCCACCAGCGGGAGATGTAGACGATACGCATGTCGTCAGACAATTCTCGTCACCCAGGACCAGCCACCCACCAGGCCCCGTAGGCCATGGCCCCTCAGGACAAGAACTGCTCGTAGATTTGCTCGTTGAACCCCACGAGGATCAACCGCCCGAACCGGAGCGTCGGTGCGCGCATGTTGCCTGTAGGACCCAGCATTGCATCCACGCAGTCTTTGGGCGCTTTTCCGGCCGGCGCAAACTCGGCGACCTTCTTGCCCTTCATCACGACCACCTTGGAGGCGCCACGTGCCAGAGCCGTCGCATCCTGCCGGCCCAACTTACGGCTCGCCGAAACGGTCTGCTTCGCCACGATGCCATTCGCGTCCAACACCTTGGACGCTCGCGTACAGGATGTTCATCCTTTGCGGTGGTAATGCCAGTCGAGCGTCGTGGACATGTCAGCTCCTCTGGGCGCCAAACGCGGTGCTTGACGCCAAAATCACGCTCCGCCGGCCGCCTTATACAGTTCGTGGCTGCCGTCTTCTATCGTCTGGTTCAACACTGAAAACTCGCCCTCCATCCAGCTGCTCAGCGCGTCCTTCACGAGAAAACTGAAGCCATCGTAGTCGCGCTTCAATCGAGCAAACTCGTCTTGGGAAATCCCACCTTGGCTCGCAGCGTGACGCACATTGTCCTTAAATTCGTTCGCAGTCATTCGCGCACCCTACCAGCGATCGAGGGTCCTTGTCGATCGCACTCGTCGTGGGGGCCATGTCAGTCGCAAGTCGCATGGTCAATGACCGTGGCCATCGCGTACATGGCGTTTCGGTCCATTCGTGCGACCTCCTTTGACTATTGGCAGCTCGCGATTTCGGTGCCGCCCTCCGTGCCGAACCGGCCCGGCTTGGCCTCCGCGGCGATCTCGACAGGATAGGACCCAGCGGCCACGCGGACCACGAGCGCACGGTCGCCGCGACTCACCGCTACGACCTCCAATTGGAGCACCTCATCTGCTCCGTCGGCTATGACCACCCCGACGCGCTCTTGAATACGCAGGCTACGCACATTCGTCACCGCCGCCTCGTAATTGACGACGAAGACGTTTTCGTCCGCAGTACCGTCCAGTTTGTCGCAAGCATCATAGTTTTCTGCGATGACGCACAATTCCAAGCCGGCATGGGCGGCCTCGTCGCCATGAACGAACTGCAGCTCGAACTGATTGATGCCTGTCCCCTGCAACACCTCGCAATCGACCTCTTCGGCCGCCACCGCACACCCTTGGGTGGATGCCATGGCGAGAGCGGTCAAAATACTCAGGGGATGCACTCGCTTGAAGAACTTGTTGGACATGGTGTCCTCTCTCCTGACTCCGTGGAGCCGGTTCGTGGTGGGTTCATTTTGCGATAGCTCAATTGTCGCCTCGCCTCTGTTAGTGAGAGCCCGCGCAGACCGCACCGTGTCGCACCATCCAAAAAAGGCTGGCACTCGACCTCGGTCCCCGAATGGCTAGTCTGGCGTCCACGAAGGCCCATCACGAGGAGTCGACCACGGCAGGCGTTCTTCGGGTCGACCACCCGAACTCCGCTAAACCGTCAGAATTAATGCTACAAAACACATTACATCTTCGCTGCTAAGCACCGGGAAAACCACGAACGGCCACAATAACGAGCGCCGCAATCGCCCAGCCGCCCGACTTGGACCTCCACAGGCCGAGGAATTGAGCTATGTTGCGGTCTGGGGAAGCAACATGGTCCCTTCGTGGGAC